>JBIKUN010000094.1:0-17830 GCA_044347565.1 Vicinamibacterales bacterium
GCCGCTCCCGGCCGTCGCCGTGCCGGCCCGGCGCCCGTCGATGGCGCGGCCGCGCAGCAGCGGCACTTCGAGGCCGGCGAGGATCTCGCCGCTGCCGATCGTTTCGGCCTTGCCGTCGTAGTCGGCGAAGGTGCCGCGGCCGGCGCGATACCCGCCATACACGGTGGCCCCGAAGGTGGTGAGGGGCTGTTCGAGCATCGTGGAGAGACGCGAGTTGTCGTACTCGCCGTCGAGGCGGCGGCCGGTGGCGCTCAGACTGAGGTCGAAGGCGCCACGCGCCGAGACGAGGTCGCCCGCGGCGGCATCGACGTCGCGCCGCGCCTGCTCGATGAGCGGCAGCGCGCGATCGACGGCGCGCAGCACGTCATGCGGCGTGAGCGCAGCCTGCGCGCGGGCTGTCGAGGGGGCCGCGGCCAGCACCAGCACCACCGCCAGGCCAGCTGCGATCGCCGGGGAGCGACGGGCCGTCATGGGGTGTCCTTCTGGTCGCCGTCGCTGCTCTTGCCGTCGCTCTTTGCGTCGCCGGCCTTCGTGGGTTCGGTCATGCCGACGATCGGCGGGAAGCCGTTGAACTGCCGCCACAGCTCGTAGCCGACGGGCACCACGTTCAGCAGCACCCACCCGTTGGCCCGCACGCCCTGGCGCAGGAACCGCGACGACGGCCACGCGTCGTCGCCCGGATCCGGCTCGATGAGCAGCCGGAACCGGCCCTGGCCGTTGTCGGTCGCATCGATGTTGAGGACGCGGCCGCCGAACGTGCCGACGGCAATCGCCGGCCAGCCCGAGAACTGCAGCGCCGGCCAGCCTTCGAACTGCAGCCGAACGGGCCTGCCGGGTGACACCATCGGCATGTCGTTGCCGTCGATCCAGATCTCGACGACGTCCTTCGTGGAGGTCGGCACGATGACGGCCAGCGATTCACCGGCCTTCAGCAGCTCGCCGCTGCGGCGGCCCACCACGCGCAGCACGGTGCCGTCGATTGGCGCGGTGACCCGCTGCGTCTGCTGGCGCGACAGCCGCACGTCGATCTTCGCCAGCTCGGCCCGCGCCTTCGCCGCATCGCTGCGGCCCGAAGCGATCTGCGCCCGGGCTTCGTCGATGCGGGCCCGCGCCTCGGCGAGCGTACGCTGCAGCTCGGCGGCGAGCGAGGCCGCCTCGCTGCGGGCGGCATTCAGCGTAGCCACGGCGCGCTCGACATCGGCGGCGCGGGTGGCCGCTTCCATCTGCGCGAGTTCCACGTTGCGCGTGGAGGTGAGGCCCTTGGCGATGAGCGCCTTCTGCCGGTCGATGTTCAGCGTCGCGGCGATGTTGGCCGCTTCGGCGGCCGTGACCGACCGCTCGGCCGCCGTGACCCGATCGCGCGCCATCTGCTCGCGCAGCTTCGCCGCCTCGACACTGGTGTCCTGCGTGAGTTGCAGTTCGCCGATGCGGTCGCCGAGCGAGGTCACGCGCATATCGGCCTGCTCGATCGTGAGCTGCACCTGCGTGCGTTCGGAGGCCAGGCGCTCGAGGATCGCCGGGTCGTTGTCGGCCAGATCGACGATCGGATCGCCGGCCTTGACGATCGACCCTTCCACCACGTGCCACAGGGCGACGCGGCCGTCGACGAGGGCCTGCACTTCCTGCGGCCGCTCCTCGGGGCTGAAGGCGACGACGCGGCCCGTGCCCGGAATCGTCTGCTGCCAGGGCGTGACCACCAGGGCCACCGCGGTCAGCACCGTGAGCACGACGAGTAACCGCGCCAGCAGCCGCGCCGATCGCGGCGCGTGAATGCCATGCAGGGCCAGGCGTTGATCCATCTGCCAGTCGGAACCGGGGCTCATCGCGACACCTCCTCGCGGATTTCGCCGTCGTGGAGGCGCACGACGCGGGAGCACCGCGCCAGGACATCGGGCCGTTCGGTGATGCAGACGACCGTCCACGGCGAGGCGGGGTCGAAGACGATGGCATCCAGCCGGGCCCGCTCGTCGGGCTGATCGATGGTGTCGAGTGCGCCGTCGATGACGAGCAGCCGCGGCCGTGCGACCACCGCCCGCGCGATCATCAGACGGCAAGCCTGGCGATACGACAGGGGGCGGCCGTGAGGATTGAGCACGGTCTCGAGTCCCTGCGGCAGTCTGAGCAGCTCGTCGAGCAGTCCCACGGCGGCAAGCGCGGCGGTAACGTCGGCGTGGCTGACGTTGGCGCGGCCGAGGCGCACGTTGTCGAGCACGGTGCCCGGGAAGAGTTCGACCCCGCGCACGAGCCCGACGGCGGCCCGCAGCGCCGACAGGGGCAGGTCGCGGACGTCGACGCCGTCGACGCGCACGGCGCCGGCCGTGGTCGTGCGCAGCCCGAACAGCACGTCGGCGAGTGTACTCTTGCCTGAGCCGTTGGGCCCGGTGACGCCGACATGTTCACCGGGGGTCACCGCCCAGTGCCGCACGCTGAGGGCCGCCCGCGTGCCATCCGGATACCGGACGTCGACGTCCCGCATCTCGATGGCCAGCGGGCCGGTGCCGGTGAGCACGGCCTCGCCGCCGGCGCGCTCGAGCGGCAGGTCGATGAGGTCGCCGAGCTTGTCGATGGCGGCCGAGAGGTCGTAGTAGACCTCGAGCTGTTTGCCGAACTTGGTGAAGGCGCTCATCATCAGTGTCACGACCAGCTCGCTGGCCACCAGCTGGCCGAGCGTGAGCTGGCGGTCGATGACCAGGAAGCCGCCGATACCGAGCAGCGCCGAACTGGCGATCGCCTGCAGCGCGAACGAGCCGAGCACCTGGCGGATCAGGATCTTGAAGTGTTTGGTGCGGTACTCGAGGTAGTCCTCGAGCATGCGGCGCGAGCGTTCGGCGGCAAAGGCCGGCGCGCCGGCCGACTTGAAGGTGACGAGGTGGGCGGCGATCTGCTCGAGCCAGGCTTCGAGCGCGTACTTCGCCTTCGATTCCTTGATGGCGGTGCCCACGGCGCCGCGGCCCAGCACTAACACGATGAAGAGCATCGCGCCGACGAGGAACACGTCGAAGGCGAGCAGGAACGGATGGTAGACGGCCAGCAGCACCATGCCGATCGTGGTCTGCATCAGGATGCTGAGGCCATCGATGAGCAGCAGCGCCGCTGACTTCTGCACGGTCACCGTATCGAAGAAGCGGTTGACCAGCTCGGGACCGTGATAGCGGTCGAAGGCGTCGGCCCGCACGCGCAGGAGCCGCCATGTGACGTCGGTGGCGACGCGCGCGAAGATGCTCTTCTGGATGATTTCGACCACGGCCGCGCGCAGGGCGTTGAGCGCCGTCGAGAACCCCAGGGCGACAAACACCGCCAGCATCAGCACCGCCAGCGGCTGCAGCAGGGAGCCGAAGGCGATGGTGTTCACGAGCAGCTGCACGGCGATCGGCACGACCAGCGACAGCAGGCCGATGACGGCCGAGTAGACCACCGCCACCCACAACGTGCGGCGCTCGGCCCCGAGCAGCGCGCGAATGCGCGAGAACGGCAGGCGGCGGTTGTCCGGCGACGCCGACCGCATGCTGGCGAGCGGGGCGGCGGGCTCGGCGAGGAGCCACTCAATGACGTCGTGGTCACCGGCGACGCCCAGCCACGCGCGCAGGCTGGCGAGCGACCAGCGGCCCGGGCGGTAATGCGCGCCGGGCACGGCCACCCGGGCGCCGCCGCGCTGCCGGTCGAGCACCGCGATGGCGTCGGCCTCGCCGCCCGCCGTGTGGCGGACGGCCACCCACGGCATCGTCGGGTCGGCATCGTCGACGACATCGCGGAGCGAGCGGCGGACGCGGGCCACGGCCAGGCCGGCCTCGGCCGCGAACACATTGATGGCCTCGGTGATGTCGGCCGTCGGCGCCGACGCGGCGAGGCGACGGGCCGTGGCATCGAGCGCGTCGTGGTCGTAGACGACGCCGTGGGCGCCGGCCAGCAGCTCGACGACGGCGCGAGCCTGGAGGATCGACGACGGCGCGGACGGGGGATGCGTCATTGTCAGGAGGTCGGTCAGCGCGGCCCGCCGGAGCGGCGGTCGTGCGCTGCGCGAGATACGAATGAGTATACGCGACAAAAAATTCGTGAGTCAATTGTCGCGAAATAGATGTAGTCTATAGATTATGGCGAAGCATTCCGGCGCGTCGAAATGGACGTTCCTGACCAATCACAGCCATGTGTTGCTCTGTCTCGCCCAGGCGTCGGGCCTGCGGCTGCGCGACGTGGCGGATCAGGTGGGCGTCACCGAGCGCGCCGTGCAGCGGATCGTGGCGGACCTCGAGGATGGCGGCTACCTGCGGCGGCGGCGGCTCGGCCGGCAGAACGTCTACGAGATCGATGCCAAGCAGCCGCTGCGCCATCCGGTCGAGTCGCACCACAGCGTCGGCGCGCTCATCGCGTTGTCGGCGGTCGACACGCCGCGCCGGGCGCGCCGCCGGACGGTGCGTGCAAGCGTGAAGCGCAGCGCGAGCCGCTAGACGGCGCGAGACCGGTGTGCGGGCCGCCAGTCAGGGATGACGACGGATGCAGGCGCGCCTCGACGGCCGGCCCGGCGTGCGGTGAGAGTTAACGAGAAGGAAAGTTGGTGGCCAGGGACGGGATCGAACCGCCGACACTGCGATTTTCAGTCGCATGCTCTACCAACTGAGCTACCTGGCCACGGTCTGTGCCCGCAGGGCAGGCACGGAAAAATGACTATAACACAGGGCAATCGCGCCGATCCACGACCACCTGTCGCGGTCAGGGCCGCCGCAGCCGCGGGTCGTGGCCGTCGGGTGCCGGCCAGGGCCAGGCAGACCGGTGGCGGCCGCCGAGCGCCAGATAAGTGCACAGCACGCCGAGCAGGGCGCCGGCCACCACGTCGGACGGATAGTGCACGCCCACGTAGATGCGGGAGACGGCCATCAGGGTGGCCATGCCCCACAAGACCGGTGCGGCAGCCGGCACGATGCGCGCGCCGGAGAGTGCGCCCGCAACAGCCGTAGCGGCGTGGCCCGATGGGAACGAATAGCCGGTAGCGGGAAAGGACTCGACCGTGCGTGCGGTGACGATACCCGCCTGATAGGGGCGGAGCCGGCCCACGAGCGGCTTCATCACACCGCTAGCCATGACGTACGTGAGCGACACCGCGAGGCAGGCGCGAAAGGCGGAGGCTCTCAGGCGCGGCGACAGCAAGGCTGCCGCCGCTGAGAGAAACCACACGCCGGGGAAGTACCCCAGCCAGCTCACCCACTTCATCAGCGTGTCGAGCCACGGCGCGTGCGCGCTGTTGATGGCCGCGAAGAGCGCCGCGTCCACGACCTAGACCGCGGCGGGTTCCGTGTCGCGCATCAGACCGAGCTCGCGACGCACGCGATCCTCGATCGTCTGGCGGATGTCCTTGTGTTCCTTGAGGAACGTCTTGACGTTCTCGCGGCCCTGACCGAGACGTTCGCCGCCATAGGAGAACCAGGCGCCGCTCTTGTCGATGATCTTGCGCTCGACCGCGAGATCGACCAGGTCGCCTTCGCGCGAGACACCTTCACCATACATGATGTCGAATTCCGCTTCGCGGAAGGGCGGCGCCATCTTGTTCTTGACGATCTTGACGCGCGTGCGGCCGCCCACGACGACGTCGCCGTCCTTGATGGCGCCGATACGACGGATGTCGACACGCACCGAGGAGTAGAACTTCAGCGCGCGGCCGCCGGTGGTGGTTTCGGGGCTGCCGAACATCACGCCGATCTTCTCGCGCAGCTGGTTGATGAAGATGAGCGTGGTCTTCGACTTGGCCACGACGGCCGTGAGCTTGCGCAGGGCCTGCGACATGAGGCGGGCCTGCAGACCAACCTGCGCGTCGCCCATCTCGCCTTCGATTTCGGCGCGCGGCACGAGGGCCGCCACCGAGTCGACCACGACGACGTCGACCGAATTCGAGCGCACGAGCACTTCGACGATTTCGAGCGCCTGTTCGCCGTTGTCGGGCTGCGACACGAGCAGGTTCTCGATATCCACGCCGAGCTTGCGGGCGTATTCGGCGTCGAGCGCGTGCTCGGCGTCGACGAAGGCGGCCATGCCGCCGGCGCGCTGCGCCTCGGCGATGACCTGCAGCGTGAGGGTGGTCTTGCCCGACGATTCGGGGCCGAACACCTCGACGACGCGGCCGCGCGGGAAGCCGCCGATGCCGAGTGCGTAGTCGATGCTGATCGAGCCCGTGGAGATCGCCTCGTGCGGTGCCACCGCGCCCTTCGACCCGAGGCGCATGATGGCGCCCTTGCCGAACTGCTTCTCGATCTGGCCCACCGCCATCTCGATGGCCTTGAGGCGCTCCTTCACATCATCCACTGCCATGGCTTGAATCTCCGTTGACGTAGGGCCGCTCCCCAGTCGGAGCCGCCCGGCAACCGAAATCGATGCTAATGACAGGCCAAGCGAAAGTCAAGCGAAAATGCGTGTATCTCGAAGATTGTGGCCCTTCATTATCAGTGGTTTACGGGGATGATGGACTTTCGCCCCCGTGGGCCCGGTGCGCCGGCAGTGCAGTCTCCGCGTTGCGCGCGATTGACCGATCGTGCATGAGTTGCGTACGGTGGGCGGATGCCGAGCCCCGTGGGACACGCGCTGGGCGGGGCCATCGTGGGCCTCGTGTGCGAGGCGCGCCGTGGCGGCGGGGGCGGCGTGCCTGCACGCCTGAGCGCCGCGTTGTCGGCGCCGCTCGTCCGCGCCGGAGCGGTCGCCGCCGTGCTGCCCGACCTCGACTTTCTGTGGGGGCGGCACAACATGGAAACGCACAGCCTCGGCGCGGCCGTGGCGGCCGGTATCGTCGCGTGGCTGTGGGCGCGGGGGCTGGGGCGCCTGGCGCTCACCGTGGGCCTGGCCTGGGCCTCGCACGTGCTCTTCGACTGGCTGGGGTCCGACGACACGGTGCCACTCGGCGTGATGGCGCTGTGGCCGGCCACGTCGAGGTTCTACTTCGCGCGCGCCTACGTGTTCGAGGCCATCTCGCGTCGCTACTGGCTCGACGGATTCGTCGCGCACAACCTCTGGGCGGTCACGACGGAGGTGCTGATGCTCGCGCCGGCGCTGGCGCTGGCGGCGTGGTGGCGGACGCGGGCCGCCGGGGCACGACCGCCCGCGCGCTCGTAACGCAGCCGGCGGCGCCTAGCGGTGCGCGGCGCCGGGCGCGGGCCGCGCGGCAGGCGCCGCGCGGCGAGGGCCGGCGTCGTAGAGGCCAATCGTGCTCTGGTCGGTGAGCACCTGAGCTTCGTACTTCCACGTGCGCCGGTACTCGATCGTCGCCACCAGCGAGGCGCCAGGCGCGATCGTCACCGGCGCCGCCAGCGCGAGCGCGGTCGTGCGCCCGGGCATCCACGTCCCCAGATCGCGCGTCGCGCCGTCGGCCGTCTTCAGTTTCAGCACCGCGCTGCGCACGATGGCCGGATTGCCCGGCAGCAGGTCCACCGCCGCAATGGTGCGGCCGGCCGCGGCCGTGAGCGGCAGCACGACCTCGTGTGTCGCTTCGTTCACGGTCGCTTCGAGCGTGAACGCGGCCGGCAGACGCAGCGGCACCGCCGGCGCACCCTCGGCCCACTCGTTCACCAGCGTCACCGGCGGCGGGGCTTTCGAGACGTCGCCGCGGGGGGTGCCGCCGTTCGCCCACACGAGCATCATGTCGAGCTCGCGCGACGTCAGCTTCATCTGGTGCCAGGGCGGTGCCGGCTCTTCGCTCAGGAACTCGAGGCGCAGCGATTCGGCCCACGGCGAGGCATCCTCGTGCGTGAGCAGCGACATCGGGGCGATGCCGCCATCCACGTGGCAGCGTCCGCAGTGGTCGCGGAAGAGCGGGAACATGTCTTCGTTGAAGAAATACTTCGACGTGATGGCCTTGTGCGCCTCGCCCGGTGTCTGCGCGGCGAGTGCCAGGCCGATCGCCAGCGTGCCGGCGGCGAGCAGCCGTGTCACGGATGTGGTCATGCGGGTCATCGCGGGCCTCCGAAGGTGGCTTCCAGCGTCTTCACGGCGCTGGCGAATTCGGCGGCGGCGCGTTCGACCACCTCGCGTTCGCCGCGGTCGCCGGCCGAGTCGAGGCGGAACGCCGCCAGCACGATCGCGCGGCTGGCCCCGGCGACGAGGGCGCGCCTGGCCTCGGGGAATTCGCGGGCGTGCAGTTCGAGGGCGAGCGCCAGTTCCTTGCCCTGCAGCGCCGGCACCCATACTTCGCTGAGGCCGCCGCGCCCGACCACCGTGGTCAGCTCGTCGCGACGCTCGACGAGCATCTTGACCAGGTCGCGGGGATTGTCTGGGATATCCATCATGAGCCGCGTGGCCACGTCCATGGCTGGTGGCATCGAGTCGGTCGAGAACTCGCCGAACGCGAAGTCGAAGCGCTGTTCCTTGCCGCCGGGTTCGAACACCGCCTGCATCGTCAGGTTCGCCGGCAGCGTCAGCGGATCGATCGCGGCTTCGAGGTAGCCGCCATCGGCCGCGACGGTCAGCGGTACCGACGCCACTTCCTTCGTGACGAACGTCTTCGGGTCGGTCTCTTCCTTCGTGACGAGCCGGGCCTTGACGGTCTTCACCTTCGCGGCGGCGAGCGGCTTGGTGTAGTCGTCGTAGAGATACAGGCGGAAGACGCCGGGCGAGGGATACACGCCCTCGACGTGATGCCAGTAGTCCTGCGCCATGAAGAACTGGCCGCCGTGCTGCGGGTTGTGGTTGCCGTGGGCCGCGGCCTTGTTGATCCGGATCGCCTGCGTGCCGTCCTTGCAGCGTTGCGGCTCCATCAGATCCTTGTCCACGCCGCCGCAGCGCCAGGTTACCGACACCGTGATCTCACCGAGCGTGCGTCCGCAGATAGGACACTTGCCGGGCTTCTTCTCGGCGACGACGGAATGCACCGGGCAGGTGTGGACGTTGTCGAGCCGCATCGGCTCGAGGCCCATCTTGCAGATCGGGCACTCGCCGTCTTGGTGCGACACCTGGTCCGAATGCATCGGGCAGACGTAGACGAGCGGCGGCAGCTCCTGTTCCTGAGCGTGGGAGTGGAAGGACGTGGCCGACCAGGCCACGAGCCATCCGATGACGAGGGCGATACGGGCGGCGCGGTCGGGACGCGGCATGCGCCGATGATAACGCGCCCGGGGGGGGGTTGGCGCACCGCCGCGTCCGAACGCGGACGGGGCCGTGCCCGAGCGGGCTGGGCACCCCGCACACGCCCGGTGTCCCCCTGCGGGCCCGCTAGACGAGCTCGACCGCCAGCGCCACGCCGTTGCCGCCGCCGAGACACAGCGTGGCGATGCCACGCTTGCCGCCGCGGCCCTTGAGCGCGTAGAGCAGCGTCGTCAGGACGCGCGCGCCGGAGGCGCCGATGGCGTGGCCGAGGGCCACCGCACCGCCATGGACGTTCACCTTGGCGGCGTCGATGCCGAGCTCGCGGATCACCGCGACCGCCTGCACCGCGAACGCTTCGTTCAGCTCGAAGAGATCGACGTCCTGCAGATTCCAGCCGGCCTTCTTCGCCACCTTGCGCGAGGCCTCGACCGGCGTCATGAGCAGCATCTTCGGCTCGAGGCCGCTCGTGGCCTGCGCGACGATGCGGGCGAGCGGCGTGAGGCCCAGCGCCTGCGCGCGCGCGGCCGACATCACGACCAGCGCCGCGGCGCCGTCGTTCACCGGCGGGGCGTTGCCGGCCGTGACGCTGCCATCCTTCTTGAAGGCGGGCTTCAGCTTGCCGAGCGTCTCGGGCGTCGTATCGGCGCGCACGGATTCGTCGGCCGAGAACATCACGGGGTCGCCCTTCTTCTGCGGGATCGCGACCGGCAGGATTTCGGCGGCGAACGTGCCGGCGGCCTGCGCCGCGGCGGCTTTCTTGTGGCTGTCGGCGGCAAACGCGTCCTGTTCCTCACGCGTCACCTTGAAGGCGGCGGCCACGGTTTCACCGGCGTTGCCCATGTGCCAGTTCTCGAACGGGCACCACAGGCCGTCGTGGATCATCGAGTCGAGCATCTGCGCGTGGCCCATGCGCAGGCCCTCGCGGGCCTTGGCCAGCAGATACGGCGCGTTGCTCATCGACTCCATGCCGCCGGCCACCGCAATCTCGATGTCGCCGGTCTGGATGCCCTGCTGCGCGAGCATCACGGCCTTGAGGCCCGAGCCGCAGACCTTGTTGATCGTGAGCGCGGCCACCGCGTGGGGCAGGCCGCCCTTGAGCGCCGCCTGGCGGGCCGGGGCCTGGCCGGCGCCGGCCGACACCACGTTGCCCATGATGCATTCGTCGACCGCTGCCGGATCGACACCGGCGCGGGCCACCGCTTCGCGCACGGCGAGCGCGCCGAGGTCGGTGGCGGACATGTCCTTCAGCGTGCCGAGGAACCTGCCGGTGGGAATACGAACGGCGCTGACGATGACGGCTTCCTGCATGACGGCTCTCTCCACTCTCTGCTTATGACGACGCGCCGGGGCTCGTGCGGCGTGACCGCCTGGCGGCGCCTCCGGCGATTTCGATCTTGGCGACGACGCCGCTGCCGAGCCACGGCTCGAGCTGGCGGATGAGGTCGTGGCGCAGGCGATGCACTTCTTTCGCCCACTGTGGATCCTGGGCCTGCACCTTCAGCACGCCGCCTTCGGCGAGCGTCACGTCGGTGACCCGCGCGATCGCGGCCCCGCTGGCGGCACGCCACGCGAAGACGACCTTTTCGGGTGTGAGCGGCGCCTGGCGGATGGCGGTGGCGAGCACCGCCGGCAGCACGCGGCTGGCGTGATCCATTCCTCGCAGGATAACACCCGGGTCAGCGGACGAGGTACCAGGCCTCCTGGCGCGGGCGGAAGAACTCCCAGCCGCTCTCGGTGAGGTGCGCGTCGTCTTCCATCATCACGAACACCTTCTGGCCGTTCCACTCCGGCACGGGCGTCGCGGTGTTGAGTTCGATCGAGATGTAGGAGCCCAGGCGCAGGCGCTTCTGCGCCTGCTGGCCGATGTCGACGCGCTGCGTGGCGCGAAAGTCGATCGAGGCGCCGAGGCCGTGGCCGTGCAGGCCGATCGGGTGCGAGTAGATCATGGCCTCGATACCGGCCGTCTTCATCTCGGCCATCGTGTCGGTGTAGACGTCGGCGGCGAGCTTGCCCGCACGCGAATGCCGGCGCATGAGGGCGTCCTGCAGCGTGTTCGTGTTCTTCATCGCCGCCGTGAGCCCGGCCGGCACGTCGGTTTCGCCCTCGCGCAGCACGTAGGCCATCTTCTGCCAGTCGGTATCGAAGCCCATGTAGTTCAGGCCGAAGTCGAGGTGCACCACGTCGCCGCGTTCGATCACGGTCGCTTCCGGCGCCACGGCCAGGAACCCGCGCGAGGTCGCGCCGGGCGTGCCGCGCCGCTGCACGCGCAGGTCGGGCTGGAACCAGGTGCGCACGCCGTGCGCCCAGAGCGCGTCGTACAGCCAGCGGCGCACGTCGCCCACGGTGGTCGTGCCTGGACGAATCACCTCGCTCGAGAGCGCGCGCCGCGTCAGCGCCTCGGTGAGCTGCACGGCCGTGCGGTAGTGCGGCATCTCGCTCGCGAGGCGCGTGTCGGCGTACTCCTCGATGAGATCCTGCGCGCTCACGATCGAGACACCGGCCGGCGTGCCGATGGCGCCGGTGATCATCCGGTAGGTGTCGTAGGTGAGCGAACGTGTCATGCCGCGCGTGCCGCCGATGGCCAGCCCGATCGTCTTCGGCTTGTACTGGTCCACGAGCTGGCCGAGGCGCACTTCCGCCGGCACCGGTTCGCCGGTCTCGAAGAACAGGCGCAGGTTGTCTTCGGTGTAGCCGGTGATGGCGACGCGCTTCAGGCCGGCGTCGCCGGCGTCGATGAAGACGAAGAAGTCGCGATTGCCGACGTACGGGCGCGGCGGCGCCACGTGTTGCACGAGGGGATCGTCGTGGAACTCCTCGGTGGCCACGATCCACATGCTGATGCCGTGCCGGCGCAGCATCGGCAGGAGCGCCGCGTGGCGTTCCTGCACCCAGCCCTCGCGAATGGCGATCTGGCGCGACCAGGGGAGCAGCGGCGGGGAGGTGGCGTCGGGCGCCTGCGCCCGCACTGGCGTGGCGGGCACGAGGAGCAGGACCAGGGCGGCGGCGAGGCGAATGAGCGGCAGCATGCCGGAATCGTAGCCCACGTGCTTAAATCGGGCCGTGCGCTCCACACCCGCGTTCGTGCTCGCGTCGGCGTCGCCCCGCCGTCAGGAACTGCTGGCCGCCGCCGGCTACGACTTCACCGTGCACACGGCCGACGTCGACGAAACACCGCGGCCCGGCGAGGCGCCGGCGACGTACGTGGCCAGGCTCGCGGACGCCAAGGCGCGCGCCGTGCTGGCGCGGCGGCCCGACGCGCTCGTGCTCGGCGCCGACACGACGGTGGTCGTCGACGGCGACATTCTGGCCAAGCCGGCCGATGTGGCGGACGCGGCCCGGATGGTCGGCCGTCTGCAGGGGCGCGCCCACGAGGTGCTGACCGGCGTGGCGCTGGTCTCGGCCGGCTGGTCGCGCGTGGCCGTGGCGGCGACCACCGTCTGGTTCGCGCCGATGAGCGCGGCGGACATCGAGGCCTATGTCGCGTCGGGCGAGCCGATGGACAAGGCCGGCGCCTACGGCATCCAGGGGCGGGCAGCGCGCCACGTGACGCGAATCGAGGGCTCCTACAGCAACGTCGTAGGAGTGCCGGTGGCGCTCGTGCACACGCTGCTCGCGGAATATCCGGGCGCGTGAGGACTATCCCGCGCCGTGCCGGCCAGCCCGGCCGCAGCGGCGGCGGGGAATCGGCGTCGAATCAGACCGGTGCGGCAGGCATGATTCCTGCCTCGCTGTTGGTTGACCGGGTGCCGGGGCGGGGATACTCTAGGCAGAGAGTCCGGTTCGACTCTGTCTCCGGAAGTCATTGACCATGAAGCACAAAGCCATCAAGGTCGGAATCACGGGTCTGGTGCTCGCGCTCTCGTTCGCCGGGTTGTTGTACTCGACGATGGCCGAAAGCACCGAGTACTACAAGCACGTCGAAGAAGTGATGAACGAGCCGCAGGTCTGGTACGGGAAACCGCTCCAGCTGCACGGGTTCGTGAAGCCCGACTCGATCTTCCGCAAACGCGAGTCGCTCGAGTACCGCTTCGAGGTGCAGAGCCAGGGCCACGTGGTCAAGGCGACCTACACCGGCATCGTGCCCGACACGTTCCAGCCCGACGCCGAAGTGGTGCTGAAGGGCGTGCTCGGCCCCGACGGTTTCGTCGTGCAGCCGAACGGCGTGATGGCGAAGTGCCCGTCGAAGTACGAAGCGCAGGTCGACACCAAGGGCCGTGGGGCGGCCAGACAGGGCACCACGTCCGGCGGCGAGTAGGCCGGTCCGTGTCCGCGGCGCGCGCGAGGCGCGCCTGACGTTCCTTCGTTTTCGAGATCTGCCCACATGGCCACACTTGGCGCTGTCCTGCTCCTGTCGGCGTTCGTGATTTCCGCCTATGCGGCGGCCGCGTCCGTGGTGGGCGCCCGCCGCCGCAACACCCGCCTCGTCGAGAGTGGCGTCGGGGCGCTCTACCTGGTGGCGGCGGTGATGACGGTGGCCTCGGGCGTCATCGTCCACGCCTTCGTCGTCGGCAACTACAGCATCAAGTACGTCCAGCGCTACTCCGAGAGCGCGCAGCCGCTCGGCTACAAGCTGGCCTCGTACTGGGGCGGCCTCGACGGCTCGGTCATGTTCTGGGTGTTCCTGCTGTCGCTCTTCGGCGCGGCGGCCGTGCGCATCAACAAGGAACGCCACCGGGAACTCATCCCGTATGTCGTCGCGACGCTGAGCGTCGTGCAGATGTTCTTCCTGTTCCTGATGATCGCGCACAACAACCCGTTCGCGACCTACCTCACCGACACGCCGCGCGCCGGTGCCGGCCTGAATCCGCTGCTGCAGAACTTCTACATGGCCATCCACCCGCCCACGATGTACCTGGGCTTCGTGGGCATGACCATCCCGTTCGCCTTCTGCATCGCCGCGCTCGTCACCGGCCACCTCGACGACAGCTGGCTGCGCGCCGTACGCCGCTGGACGATGGTGTCGTGGTTCTGCCTGTCGCTCGGCCTGACGCTCGGCATGATCTGGGCCTACGAAGAACTCGGCTGGGGCGGCTTCTGGGGCTGGGATCCGGTCGAGAACGCGGGCCTGCTGCCGTGGTTCACGGCCACCGCGTTCCTGCACTCGGTGATGGTGCAGGAGCGGCGCGGCATGCTGCGGGTGTGGAACGTCACGCTCGTCATCACCACGTTCTTCCTGACGCTCTTCGGCACGTTCATGACGCGCTCGGGCGTCGTGCAGTCGGTGCACGCCTTCGGCGAAGACAAACAGCTCGCCATGATGTTCATGGTGTTCATGAGCGCGCTGCTCATCTTCAGCTTCGGCTGGGTGATCTACCGGCTGCCGCTGCTCAAGGCGCGCAACGAGCTCGACTCGTGGACGTCGAAGGAAGCGGCCTTCCTCGCCAACAACTGGGTACTGCTGTTCTCGGCGGTCTTCGTCCTCTTTGCCACGATGTTCCCGACCATCACCGAGGCGATCACCGGCGAGCGCCTTACGGTGGGGCCGCCGTTCTTCAATACCTGGATGACGCCCGTCGGCCTCATCCTGCTGCTGCTGACCGGCATCGGTCCGTTGCTCGCCTGGCGCTCGTCGCCGGTGGGGCAGATGTGGCACCAGTTCCGGTGGCCGCTGCTGAGCGGCATCGCCGCCGGCGTGCTCACGCTGTCGCTCGGCATCCGCGTCTGGAGCTCAGGTCTGTGCTTTGCCTTCAGCGGCTTCGTCTTGGGCACGATCGTCCAGGAGTTCGTGCGTGGCGCCGCGGTGCGGCGCCAGTCCACCGGCACCGATCTCTTCACCGCCATGGTCGGGCTCGTCAGCCGCAACAAGCGGCGCTACGGCGGCTACCTCGTGCACGTGGGCATCGTGCTCATGTTCATGGGCTTTGCCGGTGAAGGCTTCGGACGCGACGAACAGGCGCTGCTCAAGCCGGGACAGACCGTGCAGGTGGATCGCTACGTCCTCCGGCTCGACGCGATCCGCGCCACCGACGACGACCAGAAGCAGATGGTGACCGCGCAGGTCACGGTGATGGACACGGCGGGGAAGACGCTCGGCACGATGTACCCGGCCAAGTGGTTCTACCGCAGCCGGCCGCAGGAGCCGACGACAGAAGTGGCCATCCAGCGCACGCTCGCCGAAGACCTCTACATCGTGATGGCGGCCTTCGAGCTCGGCGAGCAGTCGGCCAGCGTCGAAGTGCACGTCAACGAGCTGGTGAACTGGATCTGGATCGGCTTCGGCCTGATGGCGCTCGGCACGGGCATCGCGCTCCTGCCCGAGACGGTGTTCGCCCTGGCCGGCGCGCGCGTGGGGGCGGAGGCCGCCGCCACACTGCTGCTCATCGGTGTGCTGCTCACGCCCGCCAGTCTGCGCGCGCACGAGATGCAGGAGCCGGCGGCCTCCGCCGCGGCGCCGGCGAGTGGCACGCTCGTGTTCCGTTCGGCGCTCGAGCGCGACCTCGCGAACGAGGTGATGTGCACCTGCGGCTGCCGGCTGCCGGCCGGCACCTGCGGCATGACCAACTGCGAGGGCAAGGCCTCGCAGCTCGCGAAGATCAAGACGCTCGTCGACGAAGGCAAGGATCGCGACGCCGTGCTCGCGAGTTTCGTGCAGGAGTTCGGCGGCCAGCACATCCTGGCCCGTCCGCTCGACGAGGGCTACCACAAGCTGCTGTGGCTGCTCCCGTACACCCTGGCCGGTCTCTCCGCTCTGGGGCTCGCGTTCATCGCGCGCCGGTGGGCGGCGGGCCGCAGCGACATCGCGACCGCCGGGGCCTCGGCCGCCGTGGCCGGTGTGGACCCCAGCCTCCGGCAGCAACTCGACGATGAACTCCGCGACCTCGACTGATCCCGGGCTGCGGCCCTGGCAGTTGTTCCTCCTGGCGGGCATGCTCGCCGCCACCGCTGTCGTGCTCGTGTCGACCGGCCAGACAATGTCGAGCGTGGTCGTGCTGAGCGCGACCGTCGTCGCCTCGAGTCTCGTGGCCGTGGCCGGCTACCGGTCGCTCGCGCCGCTCGCCGCGGTGCAGGACGACGCCGCCGACGCCCCGGTGGGTGGCCGTGCCCGCGCCGCGCTCGAACGCGAGAAGGCGCTCGTGCTGCGCACGATCAAGGAACTGGAATTCGATCACGCGATGGGGAAGACCGCCACCGCGGAGTTCGAGGACATGCGCGATCGCCTGAAGCTGCGCGCCGTCGGCCTGATGCGGCGGCTCGAGGGCAGCGACTACCGCGCCGCCGTCGAGCGCGAGCTGGCCGCGCGCACGCCGGCCTCGGCCCGGGCGGCGTCCGCCGCGGCGCCGGCGGCGACGCCCGCGCCTGCCGCCCCTGCGTCGGCGCCGGTCGCGGCCGCGCCCTCGACGCTCGCGCGCGTGTGCGGCGGCTGCGGCGGCGTCAACGACGTCGACGCGCGTTTCTGCAAACACTGCGGCGCCTCGATCGCCGGGGCGGCATCATGAGACGTCTGCGTGTGGGCGGCCTCGTGGCCGCCGTCGGCCTGAGCCTGGCGCTCGGTGGTGTGGCCGCGGCCCAGGTGGCGATGCCCGATGCCCGCCAGATGTCGGGCGTGCCGCTGCCCGCCACGGAACTGCCCGATGGCACCGTCACGGTGCGTGTCGTGCGCGAGCGGATGGGGAACAACGTCCCCAATCAGGACGTGGGTCTCTCGACCCCTGACGGCCGGGTCACCGCGGTGACCGATGCTCAGGGCCGCGCGGAGTTCACGAGCGTGGCGGTGGGCAGCCAGGTCACCGCCGACACGGTCATCGACGGTGAGACGCTGCGGTCGCAGGCGTTCACCGTGCCAGCGAGGGGCGGCGTGCGTGTGGCGCTTGTCGCCGGTGCCGCGAAAGCAGCCGAGGCCGAGGCGAAGGCGAACGAGGCCGCCGCGCAGGCACCGGCCCGCACCGGCGCCGTCGTGTTCGGGCCCGACACGCGCATCGTGCTCGAGTTCCAGGATGACGAGCCGACGTTCTTCTACATCTTCAGCATCATCAACAACGCGCGCACACCAGTGAACCCGGTGAAGCCGCTCGTGCTGACGTTGCCGGGCGATGCGGAAGCTGCGGCGCTCGTCTCGGGGCCGCCCGGCATCGCGCGCATCGCCGACGGCGCGCTCACGCTCTCGGGGCCGTTTCCGCCGGGTCAGACGGCCTTTCAGATCGCGTTCCGGCTGCCGCTTGCTTCCACACTGCACATTGCGCAGCGGTTTCCGGCGCCCGTCGAAGGCATCCTCGTGGCCACGGAGAAGGCCGGCACGCTCGCGCTGTCGAGTCCGCAGCTCTCGGGCGTGCGCGAGGGCGACTCGAACGGGCAGATGTTCATCGTCGGCACCGGCGGCCGCCTGGCCGAAGATCAGGTGCTCGACATCACGTTCGCGAACGTGCCCGCGCATCCGGAGTGGCCCTACTGGACGGCACTCGGGGTGATGGGCGCGGGCCTGCTGTGGGTGGGCTGGGCGCTGCTCGGGCCGGCGGCCGATCGGTCGCGCGAAGCTCGCGCGCTCCTCGCCGAGCGCGAGCGCCTGCTTGGCGCCATCGCCGCGCTCGACGCCGAGGCGCGCGTGAAGGGCGACGACCCGAAGCGCGACGCCAAGCGTGCGCGCCTGATGGCCGCCGTCGAAGAGGTCTACGCGCAGCTCGACGACGCGGCGGGTGGCGCGGGAACGGCCGCGTGAGCGACTTCGACACCGTGACCGCCGACGGCGTCGGCCGTCACTACGGCCGGCGCCGCGCCCTCACGAACATCTCGTTCACGGCCCGCACCGGCGACATCGTCGGCCTGCTCGGGCACAACG
>JBIKUN010000221.1:0-4974 GCA_044347565.1 Vicinamibacterales bacterium
GGAACCGCTCTTCGTGCCCGACTCGATGGGCATCTTCAAGCTGCTCGAGGCGCTCAAGGGCTCGCACCGGCACCTGGCGATCGTGCTCGACGAATTCGGCGCCGTCGAAGGCCTGGTCACGGTGACCGACCTGCTCGAAGCGTTCGTGGGCAGCCTGCCCACCGATGCCGCCGCCGACCGCCCGATCGTGGCCCGCGCCGACGGCAGCTGGCTCGTGGACGGCTCGGCGCCCATCGACGAAGTGGCCAACGAGATCGGCCTCGACGACCTGCCGGAAGGCGAGGCCGGCGCGTATCACACGCTCGGCGGCTTCGTGATGGCGCGCCTCGGCCGCATCCCGCGCACCGCGGACCTCTGCGAGTGGGGCGGGATGCGCTTCGAGGTGATGGACATGGACGGGCGCCGCATCGACAAGGTGCTCGTCACGCGCCTCTCGGCGCACGCCGCCGGCGTCAGCGACTAGCGCCGGTGTCTCAGTCCCGGGCTCGCGATACACTGGCCGTGTGACGCCGCCTGTCGATGAGCAATTGGCTGTGCTGGGCCAGGTCGTCGGCGCGCTGCGCTCGCTGGGCGTGTCGCACATGGTCAGCGGGTCGATCGCCGCCAGTTTTTATGTCGAACCGCGAATGACACGCGATCTGGACATTGTCGTCGACTTGACACCCGATACCGCCGTGGGCCTGGCGGCCCTGCTCGCCGAGGACTTCTATTGCGACGAGCAGGCGCTCGTGCGGGCGGCGCGGGAACGGTCGATGACCAACGCCATCCACACCGAGACGCTGCTGAAAGTGGACCTCATCGTCCGCAAGGATGATGCCTTTCACCGTGAGGAGTTCAGCCGCCGCGTCGGCCGCCGGCTCGGCGTGGTCGACGTCGATCTTGTGACTCCGGAAGACCTGGTCGTTGCCAAGCTGTTGTGGTTCGAGAAGAGCCGCTCCGCGATCCAGCGAGCCGACATCGTCCGGCTCCTCCGGGATCTGCCGACCCTCGATCGCGCCTACATCGACTGGTGGGCCGCCCGGCTCGGCGTCGGTGCCCTGCTGACCGAGATCGCCTCATGAGTGACGAGGCCCTGGATACGACACCGGCCATGGCCAACGAACTGCGTCGCCGCCTGCTCGCCCGCTCGGGGAGTGAGCGGACGGTGATGGCCGCCCGCATGTTTCACACGGCCAAGGCGTTGGCGGAGTCTCGCGCGCGCGCGGCCGGCCTCGTCGACGCCGTCGACATCCGCATGACAGTGCTGCGTCAGCTCTACGGCGACGAATTGTCTCCGGCGACCTACCACGCCGTCCGCGCCAGACTTGCCGCGGCCGCCGGACGGCAGGAGGGCGACGACCTCGACGTCACTGGAACGTCCAGACGAAGTTGACCACCGGAAAGATGAAGACGTCGTCCACGCCGAGCGGTGTGGCGAGGCCGAGGTCGGCCGAGAGCCTCCCGCTCATGAAGCGCACGCCGGCGCTCGCGATGCCGCCCTCTCTGAACACGTAGTTCTCGGTCACCAGCTTGACGTGCCGGTGCACGCGGTGCTCGCCGCCGATCATCATGACCGGGGCCCCGTTGTCTTCGAACCGTTCATAGGCGTACCCGAGACCGACGGTGAGCGCCGAATCACGTGTGCCCTTGGTCATGGCGCCGTAGGCCACGCCGAGGCTGTCGCCGTCGATGTTCATGATGTGCATGGCGCCAACGGCCACCTGCGTCGTCGGCTGGGCGATCAGCGTGTACTTCGGCGTGAACCAGAACGGCCGGTCGCTGCCGCCGCCGAAGATGAGCGGCGTGCCGCCGCCGATCGAGAAGCGGTCGGTGATGCCGACCTGCACGAACGGAATGAAGATTTCGTAGACGCCGAGGTACACGTCGCCCCGCTTGAGCGGGCGTCCGGTGGGGCCGAAGAAGAGGCGCGTGGGATTCGGGTCGTCCTTCCAGAACTGCGTGCCGGAGGCGCGGCCCTCTACCGTGGCGAGGCTCACGATATCGGCAGCCTCGATCGTGAGCGTGGCGCCGGCGAGTGTGCGGAACGTGACCGTCGTGCCGGCGACGGCCTCGACGCGGCCGATTGCGCTCGTGCCATCGCGCAGGCGGACTTCCTGCGTGACGTCTGCCGGCGCCACGGCAATCGTGGCGGCCGGCGTCTGGGCAAAGGTGTAGTGAGCAGAGCCTGCCAGCAGGAACGCGGGCAGCAGGATGGTGAGCAGCTGTCGGGCCATGGGACCCTCCACTGCCAATGTAGCAGGAAACCGCGCTACGGCGTCTGGTTCGGCACGCGGTCCCAGCGATGGGCCCGCAGCGCCGCCACGAGCGCGTCGGGCAACGCCCCGCGATCGCTTGCCGCGAGGTTCGCGTCCACGTGCCGCGCCCGCCGCATGCCGGGAATCACCGTCGAGACGTCCGGGGACGACAGGATGAAGCGCAGCGCCAGCTCGGGCAGCGACATCCCCTCGGGCACGAGCGGCATGAGGTGCTCCACGCGCGTGAGCGTGTCGTTCAGATGCGCCGGCGTGAAATAGGTGCCGCGCCAGTCGCCGTCGGGGAACCGCGTGTCGCGCGTCAGCGTGCCCGTGAGGGCGCCTTCGTCGAAGGGGACACGCGCGATCACGGCGACGTTCGCGGCGCGGCAGGCGGGGAACAGACGGTCTTCCGGTGCCTGGTCGAACACGTTGTAGACCACCTGCACGGCGTCCACGACGCCGGTCGCAATCGCCGCGAGCACGTTCTCCGGCTGCCAGCGGTTCACGCTGATGCCGAAGGCGCGGATCGTGCCGGCACGTTTCAGATCCTCGATGGCGCGCTTCCAGCCGTCGTCAGCGGCCCACGCGTCGTCCCACACGTGGAACTGCAGCAGGTCGATGCGGTCGAGGCCGAGGTTCTCCAGGCTCTTCGCCGTGAACTCGTGGATGTGATCGGCGGGGAAGGTCTCGGCCACCGGATACTCCGCCTTGCCCGGCCACTTCAGGTTCTTCGGCGGCACCTTCGTGGCCACGACGAGACCGCGATCGGCATGGGCGCGCACGACCTGCCCCAGCAGGCGTTCACTGTGGCCTACGCCGTAAGCGAGCGCGGTGTCGAAGAACGTGCAGCCGCCCTCGACGGCGCGGTGCAGCGAGGCGAGCGACTCGGCGTCGTCAGACCCCGACCAGCCACCCATGCCCCACATGCCGTAGCCGATGTCGCTGACCTGCCAGCCCGTGCGTCCGAACGTCCGATACTGCATGTGTGAATCCTGAAAGGGAAGGGTCAGCCGCGGGCTATCGCGGTGAGTGCGGCATGGTGTCAGTATGCCCCGACGCGGCTACGGCGTCACGAGCGCCGCGATCGTCGTCCAGTCGACCTCGCGCCACATCTGCGCGTGCTGCACGCAGCCCTGCGGCGGCGAGTCCCAGCGATCGATCGGGCGCGACGTCAGCTGATCGCCCGCCACCTTCACGCAGCGGCCGAAGTCGCTTACGAAGAGAATCTGCGGTCGGGTGCGCGGCAGCGTGAGATCGAAGTAGTCCCAGTTGGTGCGCACGATCTGGCGGCATCCCGGTGCGCTCGATTCGGGGATGATCGATCCGGTCATCGCGTAGCGGCCGTTGCCGGACTGGCCGGATGGCGCCGGCACGAAACACGCCGGGCCGTTCGCCTCCTCCGGCGAGAGCGCGGCCACACGTTGCACCGCCTCGTCGTGCGCGTCGATGGCGCTCCAGTACCACTGGCCCTTGGCGTCCTTCTGCGGCTTCGCGTTGGCCTGGGCCTCCTGACGCGTTACCGTGATCTCGTTCTCGAGCGCGCGCAGGCGCGCGCCGTAGTTCGACGGACGCGACGTGCGCAGCTCGCCGTTCTGCTTCTCGAACGCCTCGCGCTTCTGCGCCTCCCATTCCGGCGCCATCACCTCGGCGAGCTTCTGCGTGTAGCCGGCCAGGCGGTCCTCGGCGGTCTTGCGGTCCTTCTCGAGCGCGCTCATCGACGCCTTGAGCGCGCGTGCCAGCGGGACGGGAGCCCACGGGTCGCGGCCGGCGCGTGTCACGAGCAGGTAGTTGTCCTCGTAGACGGAGAGCCCCTGCCACGTCGCCGTGACGCGCGGCCGCAGGTAGAACACCTCGGCGGGTCGATCCCCCGGGCGTGGTTCAGTCGCGACGTGTGTGGCCTGCCGGTCTTCAGGCAGACGATTGAACTCGAAGAACGCCCCCTCGGTTTCCCCGTTGACGCTCAGGCGCCATTTGCCATCGGTTTCGACATCTTCGTGGCGCATCGGGTAGTAGCTGGCCGTGAAGATGAGCGGCACACGTCCGAGCGGCGTCTTCTCGGGCAGCACGAACGGATCGAAGTAGTCGAGCATGCGCGAGTCCTTCACCCAGAAGCCTTCGCCCTGCGAGCCGGTCGGCGTCGCCTTGAGCAGCGCCGCGAGTGCGTCGAGCGTGGTGGTCATCTGCGCGCGCTCGGCGGCCGTCTGCGCGGGAATCAGCCGGAAGGTGCCGCGGCCCGGCTGCACCGAGATCGTCCAGAAGACCTTGCGCTTCCAGGCATGGCGGATGCGCGGATTGGGCGAGGTGACGAGGCCCTCGGAGTCGCCGGGTTCGAACGTCGGGGGGGCCGTGCGGCGCTGCGCCGCGAGAGGCACGAGGGTGACGAGGAGCAGCAGGCCGAGGACGAGCCGACGCATCAGGACACGCTAGCCCGGCCGGTGTGTCGCGTCAACGGGCGCGGTCGTATAATCCTCTCCGCGCGGCCGCGACCGCCGCGGAAACGGGGGATCTCATGAGCCTGAATCGCCGCGATTTCGTCAGAACGTCCATGCTGGCCGGCGTGGCCGGCGCCGTGCCTGCCGCTCGTGCCGCGGCCCAGCCCGCGGCGGCGCCGCCTTCGCCCGCGGTGTTCACGCCGCTGCGCCGCAACGTCGGTATCTTCAACCAGCGCGGCGGCACGATCGGCTGGCTCGTGAGCCGCGACGGGCTGCTCGTGGTCGACAGCCAGTTCGCCGACACCGCG
>JBIKUN010000099.1:0-17314 GCA_044347565.1 Vicinamibacterales bacterium
CGGCGTCTGCACCAGCTTGCCGTCCACCTCCTCACTCACGAACTTGTCGAACTCCATGCCCGTGAGCACGCCGTTCTCGAGGATGAACCGCACGGGCTGCAGGTTCTCGAGGATGTGGATGCCCTCTTCCTCCGCATCCTCGAGTTCCCAGGGCGACGCCTTGAAGTACTTGCGGGTCTTGCGCGCGATGACCTTCACGTCGGTGGCGCCGAGGCGCTTGGCCGAGCGGCAGCAGTCCATCGCCGTGTTGCCCACGCCGATGATGACCACGCGCTTGCCCACCGAATTCACGTGGCCGAAGTGAATCGACTCGAGCCACTCGATGCCGATGAAGATCTGGTCGGAGTCGCGGCGGCCGGGAATCTCGAGTTCCTTGCCCTTCGGCGCGCCGCTGCCCACGAACACCGCGTCGAACTCCTTCGTGGCGAGGAGCGCCTCGAGGCTCTCGACCGGCGAGTTGTAGCGGACGTCCACGCCCATGTCCACAATCGCCGCGATTTCTTCGTCGAGCACTTCGGGCGGCAGGCGGAACGACGGGATGTTCACGCGCATCAGGCCGCCGGGGCGATCGAACTTCTCGAAGATCGTCACCTCGTAGCCGAGCGGCATCAGGTCGTTGGCCACGGTGAGCGACGCGGGGCCAGCGCCGATGAGCGCCACCTTCTTGCCATTCTTCTGCGCCGGTGCCTTCGGCAGGCGCGCCATGACCTCGTCGCTCTTGTGATCCGCCGCGACACGCTTCAGGCGGCAGATGGCCACGGGCTTGCCGTCCACACGCGTACGCCGGCAAGCCGGCTCGCACGGACGGTCGCAGGTGCGGCCGAGGATGCCGGGAAACACGTTCGATTCCCGGTTCAGGATGTAGGCGTCGTCGTAGCGTCCCTGGGCGATGAGGCGGATGTATTCGGGGACGTTCGTGTGCGCCGGACAGCCCCACTGGCAGTCCACGACCTTGTGGTAGTAGGACGGATCGTTGGTGTTCGTTCGCTGCATTGACACCTCTCCGTTGACTGCCTGCACGCGAGAGAGATGCGCGACTCAGGCCGACCTGCGCGGGATTATAGTGCCGGACCGTCCGCGGGCGCGGGCGCAAGGAGGCCTCCGGAGAGCTCGTCAATTTCTTGGCAGGACCCGATGACGTGAGAAGATGCCGCCGGACGTATGTCGGTGCTCGCCTTTGGGCCGTTCACGCTGGATCTCCGGACGTCGGCGCTGTCGAAAGACGGCGCGCTGACGCCGCTCTCGCCGAAGCTCGTGCAGGTGCTCGCGTGCCTGGCCGAGGCACGCGGCGAACTCGTGACGCGCGACCTGCTCTTCGAGCGCTACTGGCCCGGCTTGACGGTGACCGACAACACGCTCACCCGCGCCATTGCGGACATCCGGAAGACGCTCGACGACAACTCCGGCACACCCGTCTACATCCAGACCATTGCACGACGCGGCTACCGCTTCGTGGCGCCGGTGCGCGAAGAAACGCCGGTGTCCGACGCGTTTGCCGGCCTCGAGCCGTTCGTGGCGTGGGAGCGTGGACGCACGGCGCTCGAATCGCTGCACGTCAGCGCCTTGCCGGCCGCCGCCGAAGCGTTCAGCCGGGCCGTGAATGGCGCGCCGCACTACGCCGCCGCTCACGCCGGACTCGCCAACGTGCATGTGTTCCGCTACGAAGCCACGCGTGTGGACAACACGCCGGCCGCGGACGCACTTACGGCCGCCATCGCCGCGGCACGCCGCGCCACCGAACTCGATGCGACCCTCGGCGAAGGCTGGGCCGCGCTCGGGCATGCGTTCGGCTGCGCCGGCCAGCTCGAAGACGCGCGCGCCGCGCTGCAACAGGCGCTCGCACTCGAGCCACGCAACTGGCGGCACCACTACCGGATGGCGGTGGCATCGTGGGGCGAGACGCGCCTGGGCGCGGTGGAGCGCGCCGAGGCGCTGCTGCCGGGCTTCCCCGGCGCGCAGACGGCTGCCGCCATGGTGCTCATCGCGCGGCAGGCGTTCGATCTCGCCGCCGAGGCCGCCGCACGCGGCGCGACGGCGCAGTCCGCGCAGCACGATCAATCGCGGTATCCCGCGAACGGATTGCTGTGGGTCCGCGGACTCACGGCGTGGGCGCGCGGCCTGCAGGACGACGGCGTACGCGATTTCGCGGCAGAGGCGGCGTTCTCCGGCAGCGCAGGCACGGTCTACGCTCGCGAATGCGGCGTGCTCGCCCAGGAAGCGCTCGGCTTCGCGCTTGCCTCGCGCGGCGATCTCGATGCCGCGCGTCTGGCGTTCGCGGCCGCCGATGCGGCGTCTCCGGGACACGCGCGCGCGGTGCTGGGCCTCGCACTGGCGGCTGGCGCGAGCGGAGATGCCGTAGCCCGCGTGGCCATCGCCTGCGACAGACTCGAACGCGCCGGCAAGGTGGGCGAACGCGCGCTGGTGCTCGCGGCGGCGTATGGCTGGGCCGGCCAGGGTGCACACGGGCTCGGCATGGCCGAACAGGCGATCGCGACGCCCGCGCAGGATCCCACCGGGTGGAGCCTGCCGGCTGACCCGATCTTCGCGCCCTTGCGCACCGCGGACGGCTACGCCCGCCTCGCCGCGCGCCTCGCCGCCCGCGCGTCGTAGCGGCTCGTCACTGAGCGTCGTTTTCGGCTACGCGTTCTGACGGCCACCGCCGCAACAGCTAAGGCCTGCAGAAAACCAGGCCCACCAGGCCGCCGACGGCCGCGCCCGCTATCGTCAGCTTCGCGATGTACGGTCCAGGGCCTTGGCTTCCAGCACCGAGAGCAGTACCGATGCCCATCGCCACGCCTGCGGCCGCCCCCCTCACCGCACCTGAAGCCACGGAACGGCCACACGAGCGCGTCCCGGCCCTGGGCTGGCGACTCTGAAGCTTCATGGCGGACGACATGTTCGGTCTTAGTGCTTCAGCGCGGACGTGGGCGATCGCACTGGTCGTCATCGGCCCCGACACAGCGGGAGGCACGGGTTGGGCGCTGGCGACGAACGGCAGGAGGACGAGTCCGGCGGCGGCGAGCAGTGAGGTCAGACGCATGGTCATCTCCATGCGTCCACGGTAGGCCTCCCGTCCGCTCACCGTCCCTTCCGGCGGTGTGAGAAACAGTGAGGGATGCCACTGGAGCTGGTCGGCGCCCCGCCCTGGCTCACCGTTTCTCACCGCGCCTGGAGGGACGGGCGCGGCAGCGCCGCGTAGCCTCGAATGCATGATGAATTCGACGCTCCGCTCAGCGCTGTGTCTGGCGGCATTCGCCACCATCTGCGCGCTCCCCGCCGCTGTTGCTGCCCAGGACTTGTCGGGGCCCTGGCGGGTGGTATCAGTCGATCCGTATGGCCTCGCCACTCGTCGGCTGACGGCCGAGGCCGAGTTCTGCAACCGTGGCGAACCCGACGTGACCGTCGGCTGTCGCCTCACCACCGGCGTCACCGCGTCTCTGCAACGGCATCCGCGATCAGACGGCTCGACTACGTCGACGCCCCACGCCGACCTTGAGGGGTTCATTCGGGTCCGCGACGGCGGGCTGAGCGGCCCGTGGGCCGGTGTTCGAACGGGCCTGGCGTTCGCCGAACACCACGGACTTAGGCTGAGCCTCGGCGTGGAGGCGGGCGTGAGTCGGCTCATCGCGCGGCGCATCTATGCAGGCGCCAGCGTCGGGGCCAAGCGGATCATCTTGCCCTACTGGAGTTCTGACCTCCGCAACAACCCGTCGTTCCGTGTCGCCGCGGGCTACGTATTCTGACAGCTCGGCGCAGTTGACTTGGCGGGGTGTCCGGGCGGCGGGCGACTATGGGTCGTCGTCGGGCAAGAAGCCGACACGTCGCCGGGAGGCGCGAGTGACCGACGCGACTCATCGGAGCCGACGACCGGGCACCACGGCAAGGCAACTGCTGGGCAACCGACCATCTCCCGCGGCGTTCCTCACGGTTTCTCACATCGCCGGGAGGGCCGGAGACCGGACGCGAGGCCTACCATGGACGCATGGAGATGACCATGCGCCTGCCCTCACTGCTCGCCGTCGCCGGAATCGCTTTCCTGCCTGCGTTCGCCGGTGCCCAGCCCGCACCTCCGGCCGCGCCGGCGGGCACGCGGATCTTCGTCACGCCTGGCGCGGGCAGTCCGGTACTCGAAGGCTCGCTGTTGTCGCTGAGCGCCGACTCGGTGGCGCTCCTCGTGGACGGCAACACGCGAATCCTGCCCCTCACGTCCGTGAAGCGGGTCGAGCGGGAGGGCGATCCCACGAGCGACGGCGTCCAGAAGGGAGCGCTCGTCCTGGGACTCCTCTGCATGCTCACCTGCGGACAGGGTGTGAACAGCGGCAACGAACTCGCCGGCGTCGTCGTCGGCAACATGGTCATTGGCGGCCTCATCGGCTGGCAGGCAGACCGTGGCCACGTCGGCCGCTCCCGGATCTACCCGCTCAAACGCGACTGACGGAATACCGCATGCCCCGTGGACTCACCGTTTCTCACACCGCCTGGAGGGACGGGCTGTAACCATGGGGCGCACTCTAACTCCATGAGGCATTCACGCGTCGTCGTCCGCGGCCTTCGAGTGCTGGTAGCCGCGGCCATCATGACCGCGCCGGCGTTGTCGCTGGCGCAACCGGCGACGCCCGATCGTCCACGAGTCGCCGTCTCGATCAGTCCAACCACGGTCGTTCCCTCGTGGTATCAGGCCGCCGAGGTGGAAGTCAGAGTCCGGAACAACTGGACGGTGGGCGCGGCTGCCGGCACGGTGATGGGCATGCCGGCGGGCCCCGGCGTGACCGCATCCACCCCGGAAGAACGGTTCGTCCACCTAGACGCCTTCGGCCGCGTCTTCTTCGCCGGCCGCGCGTTCGACGGCTGGTCGCTCGGCGCCCGCGCGGGCCTCACGCGACTTCCTGGAGAGAGGACCCACCCGGGGTTCGGCCTTGACGTTCTCCGGCACTGGACGATCGGGCGACATCTCGTCGGCAACGTCGGCTGGGGCATGAAGCGAGTCTTCGGCGGGCCCGGCACCGCCTTCGACCAGCGATACATCCCGTGGGTCAAGGCGCACGCCGGATTGGCCTTCTGACTCACCGTTTCTCACACCGCCGGGAGGGACGCCGTCCGCCCTCGGCACATACGCTCACCTGCATGGAGGTTCCGATGACTCGACTGCTGCTCCCCGCCTTGTGTTTCGCCGCGTGCCTTGGTAGTGCGGCTCCCGCATCCGCGCAGCTGCACGTAGGCCTGCTGCGCACCCTGCTCACGCCGTTCCCCACCTCTGGCGCGATGCCAGACCAGGTCTTCTCGGCCAACCCGGTGGGGCTGGCGTTCGATTTCTACAACTTCGACTACGAACTGCGCACGACCGACTCGGTCACGGTGGGCGCCGGCGCCTCGCGCTTCGGCGGACGGCAGCCGTACCTGAACGGCGACCTGTTCCTTCGCTACTACCCGAGCGGCCGAGCGTTCAACGGCCTCACCCTGGGCGTGAAGGCCGGCATGACGCAGTTCCGCGGCGGCGACCGCTACCCGGGCGTCGGCATCGACATCAATCAGAGCTCGACGGTGAACGAACACATCGTGATGAGCGCGGGGCTGGGGCTGAAGCGGCTCGTGCGCACGACACCTGGCATCGACGTCATTCCCACCTTCCGTTTCAACGTCGGGATCGGCTTCTGACCCCCGCGGGGCCACCTCGAGGATTTCGACCATGACGCGACTCCTGACGTCTGCCGTCTTCGCCCTGCTGTGTCTGTTGTCGTCTCAGCCCGCCGCGGCGCAGGACAGGTTCAACGTCCTGAATCCCGGCACGCACGATGAGCCGACCCAGGTGCTCTCGACCAATCCTCTCGGTCTGGCCCTGCGGATTCTCAACCTCGAGTACGAGACCCGTGTCGCGAGCACACTATCCGCCGGTGTCGGTGTGTCACATTTCCCGGAGAGCATCGGGCTCGGCACATACAGCAACGGCGACGTGTTCGTCCGCTACTACCCGGGCGGCCGCGTCTTCAGCGGCGTCTCGGTGGATCTGAAGACCGGTCTGACGGCCTATGGCAACGGGGGTGTCGCTCCGGGCGCCGGCTTCGACGTGAACGCCAATCACTGGATCAGTGAGCGCGTGGTGGTGAGCGCTGGTGTGGGGCTGAAGCGCGTATTCGCCGGCGACGACTCCTTCGTCCAGCGCACCATCCGTATCTTCAATATCGGCATTGGCTACTGACCGATCGGCATGGACAAGTGACCCGGCGGCCGGGTACCGTGCGCGGCATGGATCGACGACAGTTCCTTGCCGGCACGGCCGGCCTCGCCGCGTCCGCCGTGGCGGCACGCGCTGAGGCGCAACTCTCGACTGCGCCACCGGTGAAGACGGTGCGCACGAACATCCTCGAGGTGGGCTACCACGAGAGCGGACCTGCGGACGGCTTCCCCGTGCTGCTCCTGCACGGCTTCCCCGACGACGCCCACGCCTACGACGGCGTCGCGCCCATCCTCGCCAAAGCGGGCTACCGCGCCTTCGCCATCTACCTGCGTGGCTACGGGCCAACGCGGTTCCTCGACCCATCAGCGCCGCGCACGGCACAACAAGCCGCGATCGCGCAGGATGTCGTGGACTTCGCGGATGCGCTGAAGCTCCCGCGCTTCGCGGTGAGCGGCTACGACTGGGGCGGCCGCGCCTCGTGCATCACCGCGGCGCTGCACCCCGACCGCGTGCGGGCAGCAGTGCTGTGCGGCGGGTACTCGATTCAGAACACCATCACGCCGGGACCGCCGGCTCCACCGCAGGCGGTGAGGAACTCCTGGTATCAGTGGTACTTCAACACCGAGACCGGCCGCGAGGGGCTGACGAAGAACCGCAAGGCGCTCTGCCGCTACATGTGGCAGGAGTGGTCGCCCACGTGGCGCTTCACCGACGCGATGTACGAGCAGACGGCCGCGTCATTCGAGAATCCGGACTTCGTGGACTGCGTGCTGCACTCCTACCGGCACCGAAACTTCAACGCCCCGAGTGAGCCGCGCTTCGTGGAGATGGAGAAGCGCCTCGCCACGCGGCCGAGGGTGGAGGTGCCCACGATCGTGCTGCACGGCGGCGACGACGGCTTCGGCAAGCCGGCGCCAGACACCACGCCTGCCGAGCGCGCGCAGTTCACGCGCCTGGTCGCACGACGTGTCGTGGCCGGGGCCGGCCACTTCGTGCCGCACGAAGCGCCGCCGGCCGTGGCCGAAGCGCTCGTCGAGGTGCTCGCCGCGTCGAAGTAGTCCGGGGTCAGACCCCCTACGGAAACGTAAGGGGTCTGACCCCGCTATTCGGCCGGGGCTGGGTCCGCGCCGGTCATCGGGGCCATGGGCGCGGCGGCGTCCGTCAGGTGGCGGCTGCCCGCCTCGCACACGAGCCCTTTCCCAAAGTGCTGCTCGGTGCCGCGCGTCTTCACGCTGTCGATGAGCCACCAGTCCGACTGCAGCCGGTCGCGGGTGACTTCCACCACTACGTAGCCGCGCGACAGGCCGTCCATGTACTTGAGGTGCGGACGCGTCTTCATGGTCGTGGCCAGTCGCTCGGCCGCATTCTCGCGCGTGAACGGCCCGGGTGACGACACCGCCGGGCACACGATCTCGACGCCGAGCGAGGCGCGACCGGTGGCCGGATCGTAGGCATCGCTCAGACCGCGCGGCAGGTCATAGGCCCAGGAGCTGTGTACGTCGCCGGTGAACACCACGAAGTTCGGCACCTTGTGGCGTTCCACCATGTCGAAGACACGCGACCGGGAGACGCGATAGCCGTCCCACGAATCCGCGTTGGTGGAGGCCGCGCCAGCCGGCGTCTGTGGCGCGAACATCACCTGCTGCCCAAGGAGCTGCCATCGCGTCCCGGCGCGCACGGACTCCACGAGTTCGCCTTCGAGCCAGCCTTCCTGCCCGGGCCCAAGGATCGAGCGCCGCGGATCTTCCACGCCGAGGACGTTCGCCCGATCGACCTGTTCGTCGCGGCCAACGACGCGCGTATCGAGCATCACGAGGTCCGCCAGATCACCGATGGCGAACGACCGGTAGAGGATCGGCTGACGCGCCGAGGCCGCCTCGCGGACCGGCATCCACTCGAGATACGCCTGATACGCCGCCGCCAGGCGCACGTGGTAGTCGCCCTCGCCGGGCTGATGGTTCTCGGCGCCGCTATGCCAGGCGTTGTTGGTGACTTCATGGTCGTCCCACACGCAGGCGAACGGATGCTGCTGATGTGCGGCCTGCAGGTCCACGTCGGTGCGGTAGAGCGCGTAGCGTTTGCGATAGTCGGCCAGGGCGAGGATCTCGGTGGGCGGATCGACCGCCCGATCCTTCGCCAGATCGGGATCGAAGAAGCGGCCCTGGTGGTACTCGTAGATGTAGTCGCCCAGGTGCAGCACGAGGTCGAGATCCGTGCGCTCGGCGATGCGGGCGTAGGCGTTGAAGTAGCCGTGGGGATAGTTCGAGCACGAGGCGAGCGCCAGGCGCAGCCGGCCGGCGCCGGCGGCCGGCAGGGTGCGCGTGCGGCCCACGACGCTGCGTCCGCCGAGCGCCTCGAAGCGGTAGTAGTAGGTGGTCGCGGGCGCGAGACCCGTGACATCCACCTTCACCGTGAAGTCGCGGGCGGCGCCGGTGCGCGTCTCGCCGCGCGCGACGACGCGGGTGAGCGTCGCATTCGACGCCAGCGTCCAGCGCACGGGCACCTCACCACTGCCGCCTGAGACACGCGTCCAGATGAGCACGCGGTCGGCGCGCGGATCGCCGCTGGCGACACCGTGCCGGAACACCGGCGCGGTCTGCCGCGCCGCCTGTTCGGCGGCGTCGAGGTCCTCGGGCCGGACCAGATCGGCCAGCGGGACGGCGGCCAGTGACAGCGCGGAACCGGAGAGAAAGCGGCGGCGGGTGACGGACATCGGCGACTCCTCGCCGAGAGCTTACACGCCGCGAGTCACGCGCGCGTGACGAACACCGTCGCGGCCGGTCGGGCCTTCAGCGCCCGAGCAGGCGCGACAGGAACGATGATCCGGGCGCCGGACGCGGGCACTGACAGCGGTCCTGCTCAGCCACTCCCTTGAGCACCTGCTCCACATGTTTGCCACAACCCACCCACGACGGCTTGCCGCACTTCTCGCACTGAACGCGCTGACACATCCGTCTATCGTAGCGCGCTGCGCCGCGGTCAGAGGAGGGTGCGCTGCCCCTGCTCGAGGTCGAGCAGCGCGCGCTTCGTCGGTAGCCCGCCGCCGAACCCCGTGAGCGCGCCGCCGGCGCCAATCACTCGGTGGCAGGGAATGACGATGGCGATGGGATTGGCGCCGTTGGCGAGGCCGACCGCGCGGGTGGCCTTGACGTCGCCGATGCGGCGCGCCAGCTCGCCGTAACTCGTGGTTTCCCCGTACGGGATGTCCTGCAGAGCGCGCCACACGGTCTGCTGGAACGTGGTGCCCTGCGGCGCGAGCACGAGGTCGAACTGCCGTCGGGTGCCGGCGAAGTACTCGCGCAGCTGCTGGGTCACGCCGCGGAACTCGCCGGCGGACTCCACCCACTCCGGCCGCGGCCCCTGCGCCTTGCGGCCGTGTCCGAACCACAACACGCGGAGCGTCTGCCGATCGCCCGCCAGCAGCAGCGGGCCGATGGGACTCTCGACCGACGTCCAGGAGACGGCGGCGTCATCGGGTCCGACGGATGCAGCCACGGCTACCGCCCCCGCTCGAAGACGAGCGTCGCCGCGGCACGTCCCGCCCGATCGCGCGCCGACACGCGCAGCGTATCGCCGTTCAGTTCGTAGTGGCGCCATTCGGCCATGCTCACCGCATCGTCGGTCAGCCGTTCGGCGCCAACACCCACCGACAGCCCGGTGTAGTCGAAGGCGCCGTCGCCGGACTGCGCCTTGGCGGTGAAGTCCGCGACGACTGTACGGGGCGGACGCGCCACCGGTTCATCGGGCGCCAGTTCGGCATGCACGGCGATGTTCGAGAAGCGATCGAAGCGCAGGAAGCCGTTGACGCGGCGTGAGGCGCCGTCCGCCAGCTGCATCGTGGTCAGGCGCCATTCGCCTTCGAGCGGCGACGCGGCGTCGGCGGCCGCCGCCGGCGCGCTCGAGGCCGGCCGGGTCCGCCCGCCGCCGCTGGCACAGGCGGTGGTGACGATGACGAGCGCGGCCGCGACGAGGCCACGCAGGAGGCTCGACGGTCTCGGAATGCGCATGCGTCCAGCATGGTCCGGAGCGCGGCTCCGGCGCAATCCGCGGCGTGTCAGCGAACCTTCGGATGGATGTCGGCGAACGGCACGACGTGGAAGGACCCCACCTCGACCGAATCGCCGGCCGGCACGTCGTAGAGCTGCTTCACGCCGTCGAGCCGGTCGGCGGCGATGGCCACGAGCACATCCGCGGGATCGCGCTCGTCACCGAGCGAAAAGCGCGAGATGCGCTGCACCCGGTCGGCCGTGAGGCCGCGGCGGAGCTCCGGCCGCAGGTAGACAAGGAACGAGCCCACGCCCTCATCCACGATGAGCAGCGTGCGCGGCATCACGCCGCGGCGGTTCATCTCGTCCGAGAGCTGGCGGGCCGTGAGTTCCGTCGCGGCCAGCGGACGCACGGCGAGCGCGACGGCCGTGAGCGACGCTGCGGTCACCATGAGCGCGGCGGGTGCACCGGCGAACGCGCCGCGGCACGGCCCGAGCAGGCACCAGCCGGCAAGCGCCAGCGGCACCACCGCGGCAGCCAGCCCCCACCATGCGGGCAACAGGCCGTCGAGCATGATGAAGGTCGCCACACCACCGAGCGGCAGCAGCGCCGTCGTCCACGTGGCCCACGTCGGCACCGTCGCCGTGCCGGCAGGCGCCATCACGATCGCACGGGCGGCCAGCAGCGCCACGGCGGGGAACGCCGGCAGCAGATACGTGGCGAGCTTCGACCCGGCGATGGTGAGCAGCACGAAGTCCGCCAGGAGCCAGCTCCACACGAGCGTCTCGGCCGCGTCCGCGTCGCGGAAGGGGCGCTTGAATGCGGCAAACAGCCACGGCCAGGTGCCACCGATGAGCACCGGTACGTAGTACCAGACGGGACGCCCGGCGTGCCGCTGCGTCGAACCGGCCACGCCGCCCACATGCCGTTCGAGGATGAAGTAGCGCAGATACCCCGGCGATGCCTGTTCCATCGCCGCGTACCACGGCCACGCGATGAGCGCGCCGATCGCGATCGCTACGGCGGCGACGCCGACGAGACGGACCGACCAGGTGCGCGTCCACGCCATCCACGTGACCATGCCCACGCCGATGAGGCCCACGCCAGTGAGGCCCTTGCCGAGCATCGAGAGGCCCAGCACGACGCCCGCGGCCACCGTCCATGCCGCCACCCGCGCGGTGGAGGTCGCGGTGTGGGCGCGCCAGAACGCGCCGAGCGCCAGCGCCACGAGCGGCACCATCACGAGGTCGTGCAGCGGCGCGAGTGACACCGCATACGGCAGCAGCATCGTGGCGTAGCAGAGTGCCGCCCAGCGGCCCGCGAGTGCACCGAAGAGCACGCCCGCCAGCCAGCCGGTGGCCGCCACGCCGGCAAAGGCCATGAGCGTGCCGGGCAGCCGCACGGCGAACTCCGAGGCGCCGAACGCCGAGAGCGATGCCGCCTGCATCCAGAAGTAGAGGATCGGCTTGTCGAGGAACGGCTCGCCGAGCAGCCGCGGCACCGTCCAGTCGCCGCGCTCCACCATCTCGATGGCAATGGCCGCGTGGAGCCCCTCGTCGTCTTCCATGAGCGGCACCGGCACGGCCAGCGGCAGCAGGTAGGCGGCGAGCAGAATCGCCAGTACCACGCGCGACGGGAGGCGCACTGAGGGCGTTGCGGTCAAGTCTCTCCCACTATAATCGGACCCTCGTCATGGCTGTCACTCTGGGATCGACGCGCCTGCTCGCGTCCGGACGCCTCAAAGGGCTCAGGGTCGGCGTGGTCGCCAATCCCGCGTCCGTGGACCACGCCTTTTCGCACATCGTGGACCGCGTGCGCGAGGCCGAGGGCGTCACGCTCGCCGCCATCTTCGGACCGCAGCACGGCTTCCGATCGGACCTGCAGGACAACATGATCGAGACGCCGCACGCCGAAGACCGCGCGCGCTGCGTGCCGGTCTACTCGCTCTACAGCGAGACGCGCGAGCCCACGGCCGAGATGCTGGCCGGCCTCGACGTGCTCGTCATCGACCTGCAGGACATCGGCGCCCGCATCTACACCTTCATCTACACGATGGCCAACTGCCTGCGCGCCTGCGGCCGGCACGGCGTGCCGGTCATCGTGTGCGACCGGCCGAATCCGATCGGCGGCATCGAGGTGGAAGGTGAAACGCTCGCCCGCGGCTTCGAGTCGTTCGTCGGGCTCTTCCCCATCCCGATGCGGCACGGGCTCACGATCGGCGAGCTGGCGCGGCTCTTCAACGATCAGTTCGCCCTCGGCGCGAACCTCGAGGTGGTGCCGATGGAGGACTGGCGCCGTGCGGACTTCGCCGACGACTGCCGCATGCCGTGGGTGATGCCCTCGCCCAACATGCCCACGCTCGACTCGGCGGTGGTCTATCCCGGCACGGTGCTGCTCGAAGGCACACTCGCCTCGGAAGGCCGCGGCACCACGCGTCCGTTCGAGCTCGTGGGCGGGCCGTGGGTGCGTGCCGAGGCCTATGCGGATCGCCTGAACACGCACGGCCTGCCCGGCGCCATCTTCCGCCCGGCCGTCTTCGAGCCCACGTTCCAGAAGCACCACGGCGTCACCTGTGAAGGCTGCCAGATTCACGTCACCGACCGCGCGGCGTTCAGGCCCGTGGTCACCGGCGTGGCCGTCATCGAGGAACTGCGCCGGGCCGATCCGTCGAGCTTCGCCTGGCGTCCGCCGCCGTACGAATACGAACACCGGCTCATGCCCATCGACATCCTCGCCGGCAGCAGCGTGATGCGCGAGTCGCTCGAACGCGGCGCCACGGCGGAAACGATCGCCGCCGGCTGGCGCGACGACGAGGCGGCCTTCCGGGCGCTGCGCGCGCCGTACCTGCTCTATGCCTGACCCCACGCCCGCGCCGGCCGGCCCGCCAAGCTTCGTCGTGCGCACGGTGGTGCAGGCGCCGGTGGCTCGCGTGATGCAGGCGTTCTTCTCGCACACCGATCTCGCCTACTGGTGGGAAGCGGAGCGTTCGGTCACCGTGGCGCGCCCGTCCGGTCCGTACGCCATCACGTGGCCGGCCAGTGACAGCCGCGACGCGCTGCTCGGGCAGCTCGGTGGCACGCTGCACGGCACGGTGATGGACATGACGCCGGACCGCGCGTTCTTCGTCGCTGACGTGTACTGGCAACCGCCGACCGCGGGCGAGCCCCTCGGCCCAATGGCCCTCGAGGTCATGTGCCAGCCCGAAAGCAATCCGCAGTTCACGCGGGTGACGGTGCGCCAGAGCGCGTCGGATGAAGGGCCGCGCTGGCAGCGTTACTTCGCCCTCACGGAACACGGCTGGACCGACGCCCTCGCCACGCTCAAGGACTATCTCGAGAACGAGTGGCTCTACAAGGTGAAGACCCTCAAGCAGGCGAAGCCGTGACCACCGCCGACGTCGTCATCATCGGCGGCGGCGTGGTGGGCTCGGCGGCGGCGTGGCGCCTGCGTCACGACGGCTTCACCGGGCGCATCGTCGTCGTGGAACGCGATCGCACCTACGCGCGGGCCTCGTCGTTCCTTGCCATGGGCGGCATCCGGCAGCAGTTCGGCTCGAGCGTCTGCGTGCGGATGGTGCAGCACAGCGTGGCGCTCTGGCGCGAGTTCGACACGCGGATGCGCACACCCACGCACACGCCGCGGACCTGGTTCCGCGAGCGTGGCTACCTGTTCCTGGCCGACGACACGAATGCCGAGGCGCTCACCGCGCGTGAGGCCGCGCAGGCCGCGGCCGGGGCGTCGCAGCAGCGGCTGAGCGTGGACGAGATCCGCGCGCTCGTGCCGGGGCTGATGCTCGACGACATCCGCTTCGGCCTCTTCGGGCCCGAGGATGGCTACGCCAACCCGCGCGAGGTGCTCTTCGGCCTGCGAGCCGCGGCGCTCGCCGCCGGCGCCGAGTACGTGGACGACGAGGTGGTCGAGATCGACACGCGCGAGGGCCGCGTCATCGGCGTCACGCTCGCCGAGGGCGGCTTCGTGAGCGCGCCCGTCGTCGTGAACGCCGCCGGCGCGATGGCCGGACGCGTGGCGCGCCTCGCCCACCTCGAGGTGCCGGTCGAACCGGTGCGGCAACTGCTCTTCCGCTGCACGCTGCCCCGCACGTGGCCATCGCGGTTTCCGATGGTCATCGATCCGGGCGGCGTGCACTGGCGCCACGACGACGCCCTCGTGCCGGGCGATCCCGATCGCATCATCCTCGCCTTCACGAAGTGGGACGAGCCGGCCGGTGAGAACCTCACCTGCGACGACGTGCGCTGGGAGAACGAGTTCTATCCGGCGCTCGTGCGCCGGCTGCCGGCGGCGGTGGACGTCTCGGACGTGCACGGCTGGGCCGGGCACTACGAGATGACGCCCGACCACAACCCCGTGCTCGGCGAGCATCCCGGCCTTGGCGGCTTCCTCTTCGCGAGTGGCTTCAGCGGCCACGGGTTGATGATGTCGCCGGCCACCGGCCTCGTCGTGTCGGAGCTCGTGCGGCTCGGCGAGAGCCGCACGTTCGACATCACGCCCTTCGCGGTGGACCGCTTCGAACGCGGCGCGTTCGTGCGCGACGGCGCGACGATCTAGGCGCGCCGGATCCGCACGAAGTTGGCGGCGCCCAGGTCGAGGTCCGGGCTCACGTTCACGATGACCACCGTGGGCGAGGCGCTGAGCGCGCCCATGCCGCGCAGTTCGTCCACGACGCGCCCGCCCACATCGTCCACGTTGCCGTCGAGCGACACGACGAGCGGCACGACGCCCCACCAGAGCGCCAGCCGGCGCGCAATCTCCGGGCGATCGGTGGCGGCGTAGATCGGCGCCGTCGGGCGGCCGCTCGAGAGCATCCGCGCGGTGCGGCCCTCGCGCGTCACGGCCACGATGGCGCCGGCGTGCGCGCGGGCGGCAAGGCCGATCGCGGCATCGGCGAGGCCCGAGGCGTGGTCCCACGGACCCTCGCCGGGCAGGCGCGGCACCGACACCGGCCGGCGGATGCCGTCCGACTCGGCGTCGCGGATGATCGCGTCGAGCGCCTCGACGGCCTTCACCGGATGTTTCCCGGCCGCCGTCTCGCCGGCCAGCATGATGGCGCCGGCCCCCATGTCCACGGCGCCGGCCGCGTCGCTCACCTCGGCGCGTGTGGGCCGCGGTTCCTCGCGCATCGACTCGAGCACCTGGGTGGCGACAATCGCCGGCACACCCCGCGCGTTGGCCGTGCGCAGGATGTCCTTCTGCACACGCGGCACGCGCTCGAACGGCACTTCGAGACCGAGGTCGCCGCGGGCGACCATCACCGCATCGGCATGATCGAGGATCTCATCGAGCTTCGCGATCGCCTCCGGACGTTCGAGCTTGGCGATGAGCGGGATGTCGGGCACGCCGCACGCCGTGGCGAGCGCGCGCGCGCTCGTGAGGTCGCCGGCCGACTGCACGAAGCTCAGCGCCACGAGGTCCACGCCGAGCGAGAGGCCGAACTTCAGGTCCTCTTCGTCCTTGTCGGTGAGGGCACCGGTCGGCAGCGCCACCTGCGGCGCGTTGATGCCCTTGTGTTCGGATAGCATGCCGCCATTCACGACGCGCGTGCGGATTTCGACGCCGTCGGTACCTTCGACGCGCAGTTCGATGCGGCCATCGTCGAGCAGCAGCCGGTCACCGGCGGTCACCGTCTTCGCCAGTTCCGCGTAGGTCGTCGAGACGCGGCCGGTGCGGCCGGCGAAATCGCCGGTGGCGACAATGAGCGCGTCGCCTTCGCGGAGCGGAATCGGCTGCCCGCCTTCGAGCAGGCCGGTGCGGATCTTCGGCCCGCTCAGGTCCTGCATGATGGCCACCTGCCGGCCCACGCGTTCCGCGGCGGCGCGGGCGCGCGCGTAGGTGGCGCGGTGCGTCTCGTGGGTGCCATGCGAGAAGTTGAGGCGCACCACGTCCACGCCGGCGCGCAGCAGCGCATCCAGGGTGGCGTCGTCTTTCGTGGCCGGACCGAGCGTGGCGACGATCTTGGTGTGTCTCATGACCTACAGCTTACAATCGGCACCGACATGCACCCCTTGACGCCGCCCGCGGTGGCCGCCTACCTCGACGGTTTGTCGCGCCTGCCGCACCCGGTGCTGGCGCGGATCCGCGCCGAAGGCCTGGCGGCCGGCGTGCCGATCGTGGACCCGCTCACCGGTGCGCTGCTGCACGGTCTGACGCGGGCGATCGGCGCCACGAAGGTGCTCGAGATCGGCACGGCCATCGGCTATTCCACGGTGTGGATGGCCACGGCGCTGCCCCCGGCGGGCCTGCTCGTCTCGCTCGAGCGGGATCAGGCACGCGCGGCCGCGGCGCGTGTCTTTGTGGGCGAGGCCGGGCTCGACGACCGCGTCAACGTGATGATCGGCGAGGCCGATCGTTACCTGCACAAGCTGGCCGGGCCGTTCGACCTCATCTTCCAGGACGGCGACAAGACCCAGTACGGCCCGATGCTCGCGAAGCTGGCGCCCCTGCTCCGCCCCGGCGGTCTGCTCGTGACCGACAACATCCTGTGGGACGGCGAAGTGGTGCCTGGCTTCACCGACATGCCGCACAAGAACACCACCGACACGGCAGCGATTGCCGCCTACAACGCCGCGCTCGCGGCCGACCCGCGCTTCACGACGAGCTGGCTCCCGGTAGGCGACGGCGTCGCGGTGGCGATCAGGACTGCCCATGAATGATCCAGAGTCCACATCGGATGCCCGCGCCGCGGCCATCGCGCGCTGGCTCGCCGCCGCCGAAGCGGATGCGGCACAGCGGGGTCTGCCCGAACTGACGCCGCTGCTCCAGGGGCTCGCCGCGTCCACGACGGCGCTGCGTGCGGCCGACTGGAACGACGAGGCGGACAAGTCATGAGCGACTGGCAGGGCGAGACCATCGCGGACCTGGCCGGCGCGCTGGCGCGTCGCGAGACCACGTCGGTGGCCCTCACCGAGTGGTGCCTCGAACGCATCGCCTCGCTCAATCCGCGCCTGAACGCGTTCATCACCGTCACGGCAGACCGCGCGCTCGCCGCCGCGCACGCCGCCGACCGGGCGCGCGCCGCCGGAGCCGACACGTCGGCGCTGCACGGCATCCCCGTGTCGCTCAAGGACCTCATCGACGAGGACGGCGTGGTCACGACCGCCGGGTCGCGCGTGCGGAAGGACATGGTGGCCGCAGCCG
>JBIKUN010000095.1:0-17650 GCA_044347565.1 Vicinamibacterales bacterium
GAGGGCGGGCGGGTCATCTGCCCGGTGGCGATGGAACTGCCGGCGCGCATCATGGGCTCGGGCGCCGAGCTCAACGCCGAGTTCGTCGATCAGGATCTGATGTCGGGCGACCGGGCGCTCATGGCCGAACTCGGCATCGACCAGATGCGGCTCGGCGACCTCATCGCCATCCGCGATGTCGACCACCGCTTCGGCCGCTCGTTCCGCCGCGGCTGGGTGGCCATCTGCCTCTGCATCCACGGCGATTCGGTGCTCACGGGGCACGGTCCGGGCATCCTCACGCTCATCACCGGCCCCGACGACGCGCTGGGTTTCACCATCGACCCGGCCGCCAACATCGCCACCACCCTCTCCATCCGGACCACGCCATGACCGCCCACACGATTGCGACCAATCGCGCCGATCTCATCGCCGTCTCGGTGGCCGGCGCCGTTGCGCACCCGAGCCTGCCGGCGCTGCCGGCCGAACCGTACCGGCTGGCCGCCGATGGCACCGCGTTCCTGCTCCCCGCCTGGGGCGGCCTCGTCTACAACGTGTCGGTGGGCGACCGCGCCTTCGGCTGGGCCGCCGACTGCATTCATCCCGGCGTCAGCATCCGTCAGGCCGACGACATGAAGAACCGCGGCCTGCTGACGTATGCGTGCGTCGGCAATCGCGCCACGGTGATGACCGGCCAGGCGGCCGGCACACGCGGCGTGGTGACCGGCAAATCGGGCCGCTTCTCCGAACAGCTCATCGTGCACCTGCCGAAGGCGGCCCGCACGAAGATGGCCGTGGGCGATCAGATTGTTGTGCGCGCCGAGGGCATCGGGATGGCATTCACGGCGCATCCGGCGATCGCGCTCCGCAGTCTGTCTCCCGAGCTGCTCGACGTGCTGCCCGCGCGCGAGGAGGACGGGCGCGTGCTCATCGGCGTGACCGCCCGCATCCCGGCGCACCTCGTGGGCGCGGGCCTGGGACTCTCGTCCGAGGGCGGCAGCGTGCACATACAGTCCACGGATCGCGCGCTGCTCGCGGAGCTCGGCCTCGACCAGCTGCGGCTCGGCGACCTCGTGGCGCTCGACGATACCGACAGCCGCTACAATCACGGCTACCTGCGTGGCGCCCGCGCCATCGGCGTCGTCTGCAGCACGGATGGACCGCGCGCCGGCTACGGCCCCGGCATCACCGTGCTGGCCACGGCGCCGGCCGGTGAACTCGGCAGCGAGATCACGGCCGGCGCCAACATCGCCGAACTGCTGGCGCTCGAACCGTAGCTGACCGTACACGCACAGCGCTTCCGATGCGTCACCAGATTCTGACCGACGTCCACCTCTGGATCCCGCTCGCCGTTCTCGGGCTCGGCGTGGCGCTGCTCTGGATGTTGTCGTGACGCCGCTCACGAATCAGTCGCGCCACTGGCTCGGCGTCGTCTGCGGTGTCGCGGCCGGTGCGTGGCTCGGCGCCGCCGAGGCGCCGATGAAGCTCGTCACGACCGGCATGTCGCCCTTCGTCGTGTCGCTCGGCATGGTCTCGGGCGTGTTTCTGGCGCGCTTCACGCTGCCGGCGCTGCTCAAGGGCACCGACTACGTCGTGGCCGATGTGCGTGAGCGGCCGCACCTCATCGTGTGGGCAATAGTGGCCGGCATGTTGTGGGCGGTGGCCAATGCCCTCACGGCCTTCGCCATCCGCGACGTGGGGCTGGCTGTGGCCTTTCCCCTCTGGAACCTCAACAGCCTCGTGGGGCTCTTCTGGGGCTGGCTGCTCTTTGGCGAGCTGCCCGTGGCGCGCGAACGGTCGACGGTGCGCGTGGTCGGCGGCGTCGTGATCCTGCTCACGGGCGCCTGCCTCATCACGTGGGCGTCGGCGCAGCTGGCGCCGGCGTCGAGCACGCCAGGGCGCGCCGCCGCGGGCATCATCGCGGCGCTCGGCGCGGCGCTGCTCTGGGGCACGATGTACGTGCCGTACCGCAAGTCGTACATCAGCGGCATGAACCCATTGTCGTTCGTCGCCATCTTCACCGTCGGCGAGCTCGTGACCGCGCTGGCGCTGGCGTGTGTGTTCGGCGGCGGGCCACGCGAGGTCTACGCGCAGCTCTCGGCCGCGCGCCCGGTGCTCTTCTGGCTGTTTCTCGGCGGCTTCTGCTGGGTACTCGGCGACCTGTTCCAGCAGTACGCCACCAAATACGTGGGCATCGCCCGAGGCATCCCGCTCTCGAACACCAACCAGCTCTGGGGGCTGGCGTGGGGCGTGCTGGTGTTCGGCGAGCTGCAGGACATGGGCACCGCGGGCCAGGCCATGATCGTGGCCGGCTCGGTGCTGATGGCGTGTGGCGCGTTGGCCATCAGTCTGGCGGCGGCGCCCGAGCAGGAACTGCACGCCTGGGAGGTCGCCGTCGATCGTGAATGCGAGCGCTACGGCCTGTCGCGTGACCGCGTCCGCGCGGCGATGCGAGGCGAGGATCCGCTCGCCGCCACCCACGGCACCCGCCACTGGTGGGAATGGCTCATCGCCGCCACCGCGGTCGGCATCGCCGTCTGGCTGGCCGCGGCGGTCTCGCCGCTCGCCGTGCCCGTCAGCCTGACCTGGATGGCGACGCTCGCCACCGTGACCCTCGCGATCCTGATGGGCAGCGGCTGGCTCTTGTGGCGGCGCACCCGCTTCTCGTAAGTCGCCGGCGTTATCGCAGCGCGCGGGCGATGGCGGTGCCGAGGTCTTCGCCGGTGGGCGGATCGAAGTTCGAGAGCACGATCACGGTCCACTCGCCGCTCGACTCGATGACGGCGTTCGTGCCGGGCGCGCCGCCGGCGATGCCCATGTCCCCCCGGGTGCCGGGGAACGCGCCGGCCTTCGCCGCGTTCACGAACGCCAGCAGATCGAGCGCCGTCGAGTAGCTGCCGCCGGCCGCGCTCCCGACCACGCCGTGCATCGCGACATTGGGCACGAGGGGCGGAGCGCCAGCCACGCCTGACATCCGCGGACCTCTTCGCGTGTACCCGAACGCGATGTCGGGCGCCGGCTGATCGCTCCGCGGGAACCCGGTGCTCGCCATCCCCGCGCGCGCGAAGATCTTCTCGGCCACGTAGCGCTCGTACGGCATCCCCGCTACCTTCTCGACGATGGCCCCGAGCGCCACGTAGCAGCCGTTGCAGTACCGCTCACGGGCGCCCGGGGCGAACACCGGCGGCAGGCCGCCGACGAACGCGAAGTAGTCCGCGTTGGACGCGAAACGGGCCTTGTCGGCCGCGTCGAACGCCGGACCGAAGAAGTCGGCCAGCCCACCCCGGTGGCTGAGCAGCTGCTCGACGGTGGCCGCGCGGCTCACCGGCTGCGGGTAGGCCGGGAAGAGCGCGCCGAGCGTGTCGGCCGGCGACAGTTTCCCTTCGCCGACAAGCTGGTTGACGGCGATCTGCGTGAAGGCTTTGTTGATGGAGCCGATGTTGAACCGCGTGCGCGGAGTGTTCGCCACCTGCCGCTCGCGATCGGCCAGGCCATACGCCTGCGAGAACACCGGCACGCCCTGCCGCGCGACCAGGGCGACGCCGGAGAACACGCCGTCGCGGACCAGGCCGGCGAGGTAGGCGCCGAGGCGGCGCGTGAGTTCGTCGCCGCTGAGCGTCCGATCGATCGGCACGGGCGGCAGCGCCCCTGCCGCATCACCAGGCAGCGACCCATCGAGCGAGATGCGCGTGATCCTGAAGGTGGCGTCATCCACGTGCACGGCGATCACCCCCTCCGCCTTCGTGCCCTTGATGCTGATCTCGAGCGGGCCCTCGGGGCCCTCACGGCGCACCGGACCGCGCGCCACGATGCCGAAGCGGTCGACGATCTGCCGATGCAGGGCGGCACGTTCCTGCGGCGTCTGCGCCTGCAGGTAGGCTGGGGCATAGCGCGCCTGGGCATACGCGTCCCACGCCGCGTCGTCGCCGTTCACAGCCTGGATGAAGCCCTCGACGAGGGCGCGAATCTCGGGCGGCGGCCCGGTCTGGACGAGCTGCTGCGCCGACGTGGCGGCGCCCGCCGCCACGAGCAGCGACACGAGGAATGCACGCATTGCCTCTTTGTACACGATCGTCGGGCGGCAGCGGCCGACGCGATGTGCCCGGCGCAACGTCGTGTGGCCGGTGCTAGAACCGCACCTCGACCGCGGTCGTGAGGAAGGTGGTACAGCCAGAGCCAGACGGCCGCAGACGTCGCGGAAACTCGCCTTCTCTCAGCACGACGAATGCGCTGTCGAGCTCGAAGTACTGCCGCCACCGGTAGCGGAGCCTGACGTCGGTCTGCCAGCCGATGTCCGTCCCGGCCGCGCCCGTTGGGTCCCACAGGTTCGACGAGCGCCAGCGCTCGCGCGCCGAGGCCAGACGTACGTGACGCTCCTGGATAGTCAGCTCGGCACTCGCGGTGGGCCGCAGCGACAATTGCACGGCCGGCGACGATATGTTGGTGCGCGCGACCAGGAGGTACACGCCGCTCGGGCCCAGCTCGAACCGTCGCGCCCCGAAGAGCGGATCGTAGGTGCCGCTCGTGCGGTCAGTGGGGTCCGCATCGCCGGTCGCATGGTCGTAGATCGCAAAGAGCCGGGGGCGCCACTTCGCCTTCGGCCACTGGTAGGTGGTCTGCGCGTGCACGAGCGAGGCCCGGTGTGGCAGTCCGCCCACGCGGCCCGTCTGTCCGACCGCCTCCACCTCGTAGTCCAGTCGCCCACCCGTTCCGATCTGGCCGAGCAGTCTGACACCGGGAATCGTCATGCGTCGCGTCGTGGCCGCAGTCGCGCCGGGGCCATCGGTCATCCGCAGAAGGTAGACGTCGGCATTCACGGCACGCAGTCGCGTACTGCTGGCGTAGACGCCGCCGATGCTCAAGCCGCGAAACCGCTCATCTATGGCGAGCGACGGGTAGGCGTAGATGCGGGGCCGGAGGTACAGCCCCTGCACATTCCACGCCTTGCGGCCGACGCGCGCAATGGCGCCGTCGAACGCGCTCGTGGCGTTGCGGTCGACCTGCCGGGCCAGGACGCGACGATCGCCGAAGTCGCGACTGAACCGCCCCACCTCGATCTGTGCGTCCAGGCCGCGGCCCCAGATGTTGCGCCGCCTGGCGCCCACGTGGAACTGGAGCATCTTCACGCCTGTCTCATGCGCGGCATTGATCGTCGACGCGCTGTCCTGCAGCGTGATCCGTGCGTCTTCCACCTCCGCCATCCCCCAGACCGACGGCCAGGTGGCAGCCACCTGCAATCGCGAGCGGAAGGCCAGCTGCTGGTCGCCCCCCCACCTCGGAGGGACCGTAGCGATGGTCCATGGTCTCGTAGCGCGTCCGCTGGGACCCGTGGAACGCCAGCCAGGCGGGAAGCGCCGGCGGCGCCGGCGTGTTCGGCACCGGTGCCTGAGCGGGCTCGGCCGGGCCTGGCACCTGGCCTTCGGCGCGCGGGGCGCCGAACGCGAGGACGCTCAGCACGACCAGCACCACGGGAAGTCGGCCGGGGTGTGACCCGATATGGAAGGCGCGAGCCAGGACGCGTCGTGGCATGGAGAATGGCGCTGGCTCTCAGTCCCGCGCGCTCACACAGTATCCGCCGTGGGCGCGCGCGGCAAGGCGATATCACGCGAGGCGCGCTGCGAGACACCACGCTCCTCGCAGAGGCTGGCACGCCGCCCGTGTATTCTAGGGCCCGTCCTGACGCGGTCTGCCCGGGTGTGGCACCGGCGTCATTCCGGTGCCCAATGATTGCACTCACGTCCGTCACGCGCGACAGTCTCGAAACCTTCACGATCGCGGTCTTCCGCGCCCTCGGCCTGACCGATGAGGACGCCGCCATCTTCGGCCGCGCGCTCGTCTTCTCCGAGCTGCGCTTCCATCCCGGCCACGGGCAGGGCGTGCGGCGCCTGCGCCGTTACCAGGAGCGGCTGCGCAGCCGGCAGGTCGACCCGCGCGCGCCGTGGGAGATCGTCAAGGAAAGCCCCGCGCTGGCCCTCGTCGACGCGCACAACGGCATCGGCACGGTGGCCGCGGCGCGCGCCATGACGCTCGCGATCGAGAAGGCCAAGGTGTGCGGGATCGGCCAGGTGGTCGTGCGCAACTCGACGCACTTCGGGTCGAGCGCCGTGCATGCGTGCCAGGCGTCGGATGCCGGCTGCCTCGGTATCGCCTTCACGAACGCCGGCCCGGAGATGGCGCCGTGGGGGGCGCGCGAAGGCGCGGTGGGCACCAACCCGTGGGGCATCGCGGCGCCGACGGGGCTGGGCTTCCCCGCCGTGCTCGACATCGCGCTCACGACCGCCGGCAAGGGCATGATGCAGTGGCACGCGCGCGAAGGCCGGCCGATGCCGCTCGACTGGGCGCTCACGCCCGACGGGCACGAGACGGATGACCCGAACGCCGCCATGGCCGGCGCGCTGCTTGGCATCGGCACCTACAAGGGCTACGGCCTCGCCTTCATGACCGACGTGCTCACCGGCGTCATCGGCGGCGGCGGCTACGGCCTCACGCCGTACGCCGACCCGGCGAAGCTCGACGTGAGCCACACGCTCACCGCCATCGACATCGCCTGGTTCATGCCGCTCGACGAGTTCACGCGCCGCATGGACGACTTCGCCCGCATGGTGAAGTCACGCGCCGTGCGGCCAGGCTTCAGCGACGTGCTCATTCCGGGCGAGCAGGAAGCCCGGCGCGTCGCCACCAAGCTGGCCGTCGGCGTGCCGCTCGACAACGACGTGCTCGCGGACCTCACGGCGCTCGGCCAGGAGCTCGGCGTGCGCGAGACGCTGACCGTCGTCGGGCCCTGGCAGGAGGCGCGTCTGTGACAGCACCGGCGCTGGCGCCGCTCGCCCCGGCGTTCCGCGCCATGGTGCGTGACCGCCTGCGGGCGCGGGCCGCGGCGGCCGGCCTCGACGGTCTGCTCGTGCTCGGCCCGGGCCACGTGACCTACGCCACCGGCTGGCACTTCTCGGTGAACGAACGCCCGATGGGGCTGTGGATTCCCGTGGACGGCGAGGCCCGGCTGTTCGTGCCGCACCTCGAGCTCGAGAACGCGCTCGACGTTCCGGGCGTAGGTGTCGCCACCTACGACGAGTTCCCCGGCGAGGTGCCGCCCGTGCTCTGGATGATCGGCGAGACCGGCGCGCGCCGCCTCGGCATCGATGCGCTCGAAGCCCGCCTGCTCGCGGCCGCACGGGCGTCAGTCGCCCATCTCGACCTCGCGGATCACGTGCGCCCGGAACGGGTGGTGAAACACGACGCCGAACTCGCGCTCATCCGCGAAGCGGCGCGCTTCGCCGACCGCGTGCTCGAGCGCCTGCTCTCGGCCGGTGCCGACATCATCCGGCAGGGCGGCACGGAGCTCGATCTCATGGCCGACGCCACCGGACACGCGCGCGCGGCCCTGATGGCCGCGCACGGCCAGGCGTTCCAGTGCACGAAGGTGGGCATCACGGCCTCCGTGCACTCGGGCCCGCGCGCGGCCCTGCCGCACGGCGCTGTGCTGGCCCGGCGGCCGCTCGCTGGCGAGCCGGTGATTGCCGGCATCGGCTGCAGCCTGGGCGGCTATCACGCCGAAAGCGGCGCCACGTTCGTGTGCGGCGCGCCCACGGCGGAGCAGCGGCGCGTGATGCAGGCGATGGACGACGCGAACCGCGCCACCATCGACGCCCTCATGCACGGACACGCCTGCGCCGAGGTCAACACGGCCGCGCTCGCGCCCATCCGCGCCGCCGGCTTCGACGCCGCTATCCGGCACCGCATCGGCCACGGCATGGGCGTCGAGGGCCACGAAGCGCCGTGGCTCGCCCCGGGCGATGTGACACCGGCGGCGCCCGGCATGGTCTTCTCGTGCGAACCCGGCATCTACCGCCCGGGCCTCGACGGCTGGCGCACCATCGAGACCCTCATCGTCGGCCGCGGCGCCGTCGAGGTGGCCAGTCGTTTCCAATCCGCTCATCCGCCTGAGACGCGGATCCTCCCCCTCTGAGACCCGCTGCGCCATGACCCGACGCGACTTTCTGACGGCGACGACCGCCTCGGCCCTGCTGGCCGCACCCGCCACCGCCGGTGTGTTGGGCGCCGCGCAGGCGCAGGCCCGCGGCCCGAGCACCACCGGGCCGGCCCGCCTGCAGCTCGTGCGCAACGCCACCGCGATCATCCGCTACGGCGGACGGACGCTCCTGCTCGACCCGTTTCTCAGCCCGGCGGGCGCGCTGCCGGCGTTCAACAACACGCCGAATCCGCGTCCCAACCCGCTCGTCGAGCTGCCGATGCCGGCCGCACAGGTGGTCGCCGGCATCGATGCGACGCTGCTCACGCATCCGCACCTCGATCACTGGGATCCTGTGGCGCGGGAGCTCCTGCCGAAGGATGGCGCGATCTTCGTCCAGCCGTCCGACCGCGAGCGCGTGACCACGGCGGGCTTCACCGCGGTGCGCGCCGTCGAGTCGACGCTGACGTGGGAGGGCATCACAATCGCGCGCACGGGCGGCCAGCACGGCCGTGGCGCCACCGGACAACGCATGGGCACGGTGTCGGGCTACGTGCTCGCGCGGCCGGGCCTCCCCACCATCTACATCGCCGGCGACACCATCTGGTGTCCGGAGGTGGCCGACGCCATCAGGACACACGTGCCCGACGTCATCGTCGTCAACGCCGGCGCGGCGCAGTTCCTCGAGGGCGGCCTCATCATCATGGGGCTCGACGACGTGGTCGAGGTCTGCAAGGCCGCCCCGCGCGCCACCGTCGTCGCCGTTCACCTCGAGGCCGTGAATCACTGCCTGCTCACGCGCGCCGACCTGCGTGAGGGGCTCCGCCGGGCCGACGTGCGCTCGACCGTGCGCATTCCCCGCGACGGCGAAGACCTGACACTCTGAGCGCCACACGGCGCGTCACTGGCCGCGTTCGACAGCGACGGCCGTTTTCATCGAGAATGCCGCTCACGGAGCCCCGTCCATGCCTGAACCTGCTGCCTGGCGTTACCAGAAGATCACCAAGCCGATGTTCGACCTGCCGCAGCCGCATCTCGTCTTCACGGGACGCGTGCTCACGATGGCGGGCCCGGTCATCGAAGACGGCTTCGTCGAAATCAACGCCGGGAAGATCGTAGCGGTCGGCGCCCGCGCTGAGATGCCGGCAGACCGCGGCACGGTCATCGCCACCGGCGGCACGATCATGCCGGGGCTCATCAACAGCCATGCGCATCTGAACTGGGACGGCATCCACGACCTGGCGCGCCAGTCGATGGACGACCCGCGGCCGATCTCGGCGTTCAAGGCCGCGGCCAACATGCTGAAGAGCCTGCGCGCCGGCGTCACCCTGGTGCGCGACCTCGGCTTCCACGACATGAACCTGTTCTCGAAGCAGGCCGTCGAGCAGGGCATCTTCCCCGGGCCGCGCCTGAAGGTGTGCGGCAACGCCATCATCCAGACCGGCGGTCACACCTATTGGGTGTGCCGCGAGGCCAGCGGCGCCGACGAGATGCGGCGGGCCGTGCGCGAGCAGGTGAAGGGCGGCGCCGACCTCATCAAGATCATGGCCTGCCATGACACGCTCGAGTTCACCGATGACGAGCTGCACGCCGTCATCGACGAAGCGCACCGCAACAACCTGCCGATTACCGCCCACGCCACCTACGATGCCTGCATCGCCCGGGTCACGCAGTTCGGCATCGACTGCGTGGAGCACGGCGGCTCGATGTCGGAGTCGACCGTGGCGCTGCTGCTGGCGAAGAAGATTCCGGTCGTCACCACCTTCGCGCCGCTCGTGCAGCAGAGCCAGCCCGAGGTGGCGAAGAAGTTCGGCATTCCCGACTGGAAGGTCGAGGAACGGCAGAAGGCGATCGCCAATCCGGCGCGCTACGAAGGGCTGGTGCGCGCAGCGCAGGCCGGCGTGCCGATCGTCTTCGGCACCGACGCCGGCAGCCCTGCGGTGGAGCACGACGTGATCGCGCCCGAACTGGCCTTCATGGTGAAGGTCGGCGTGTGCCGCGACGCCATGGATGCCCTGGCGTCGATCACGGTGCGCGCCTCGCGCGTCTCGCGCATGGAACAGGTCATCGGCACGCTCGAGGCCGGCAAGGCCGCCGACCTCATCGTCGTCGACGGCAATCCGGATCAGGACCTGTTCGCGCTCGAACGCGTGCGCATGACCTTCGTGAACGGCAAGAGGATGCACGGATGAGTCTGCTGGCCTCGCGGCTCGCGCCGCGCATCGTCGAGGAAGACGGCGCGTTCCGCACGCGCATGCTGACGCTTGCCGCCGGCATGGCGAACGTGATCGCGCTCGGTCGCGGCGACCCCGACTTTCATACGCCGGCACACATCGTGGCCGCGGCCAAGGCCGCCATCGACGCCAATCATCATCACTACACCGGCCCGACGGGACTGCCGGCGCTGCGCACGGCGATCGCGGCGGACCTCAAGGCCGCGCACGGGCTCGACTACGGGGCTGATGAGATCGTCGTGACCGCCGGGGCGCAGGAAGGCATCATGCTGACGATGCTGGGCCTGTGCGCGCCCGGCGACGAGGTGCTCATCACCAGCCCGCGCTTCACCACCTACGACACCGCCGTGCGCCTCTGCGGCGGCGTGCCGGTGGCCGTGCCGACGTTCGAGCGCGATGACTTCGCGCTCGACGTCGCCGAGATCGAGCGCCGCATCACGCCGCGGACGCGGATGTTCGTGCTGACCTCGCCCAACAACCCGACCGGCGCCGTGACACCACCCGCCGTGATTCGCGCCATTGCCGATCTGGCGGTCCGTCACGACCTGCTCATCGTGGCCGACGAGATCTACGCGCGCATGGTCTATGCACCGAACGAACATCTGTCCATCGCGACGCTGCCGGGCATGCGCGAGCGCACGGTGACGCTGAACGGCTTCTCGAAAACCTACGCGATGACCGGCTGGCGCGTGGGGTATCTGGCTGCGCCCGGCGACTTCGTGGCGAAGGTGACCGAACCGCGGCACACGCTCTCGATCAACACCTGCACCATCAGCCAGTACGCCGCGCTCGCGGCGCTGACGGGGCCGCAGGAGCCGGTGCAGCAGATGCTCGCCGACTACGCCGAGCGGCGGGCGTGGCTGATGCCCGCGCTGACCGAGGCCGGCTTCACCTACGGCCACCCCGGCGGGGCCTTCTACATCTACACGAACATCTCGTCGTCGGGCCTGCCCGCCCCCGCGTTCTGCGAGCGGCTGCTGCGCGAGACCGGCGTGATGCTGTTCCCGGGCACGATGTTCGGCGACACCAGCACCGACTACATCCGCATCAGCTACCTGCAGCCGCTGCCGCTCATCCGCGAGGCGATGAGCCGCATCGCAGAGTTCTCGGCGCGAGTCGCCGTCACGCCAGGGCAGGAATAGGGACCGTCCCCATGTCGCGATTCGTCGGTATCCAGATCAGCCCCATCAGCTTCGTCGACGAAGGTGTCGAGGCCGTGCTCGACACGCTGCAGCACCGCGTCGGCGTCAACGTGCTGATGCTCGGCACCGTCAGCTGGCTGGGCCTCAAGAGCGGACGCTCCATCAGCCACGCGCTCGATGGCTGGCCCGATCACGGGGTGCCGGAGCCGTATCAGATGCGCGGCGGCGCCTACTTCGACCCCGATCCGCGCTACTACCGCGACACGTTCATGGCCGACTACCGCAGTCGCGATGCCGAGTTCGAGGGGAAGGACATCCTGCGGATGGTGCTGCCGGCCGCGCACGCCCGCGGCATGCAGGTCTACATCGAGCTGATGGAGCCGTTCTTCAAGTACGCCGGTCACGGCTCGGCCGCCGCCGTCGAGGTGCCGACGCTGGCGCAGGCGATGGAGATCGACCTCCTGGGCCGCTTCGGCAGCGAGCCGTCGACCTCGCACCCGGGTTACCGCACCTGGATCCACTCGATGATCGAGGACCAGGTGCGCAATCACGCGATTGACGGCGTGATGTGGTGCAATGAGCGCAACTCGCCGCTCGACACGTTGATTCAGGGCGGCGCGCCCGGCGACTTCTCGCCCGCCGCGCGGCGCGAGGCGCAGGAACGCGGCGTCAACGTCGAGGCCTGCCGCCAGGCCCTGCTGCGCCTCTACGACTTCATGCAGGAGGCCGCCGCTGGCAAGTCGTTCGTCGACGGCACGCTCATCACGTTTCTGCGCACCCTGCTCGACAATCCCGAGGCGCTCGTCTGGGAGAAGTTCTGGCTGGAACGCAACAAGGACCTCGACCGCGAACTCTACGGCCTCGTGAAGTGGTGCAAGCCGCAGCTGCCCTTCGGCCTGAACGTGTGGAACCGCAATCACTTCAACCTGCTGCGCCGGGCGCAGTGGCCGTGGGCCGAGCAGACCCGCTACGCCGACTTCGTGAAGCCGATCACCTACCAGCACCAGGCCGGCGAGGTGTGGACCAAGGAACTCGGCTTCGCGCGCAAGACCATCCTGCGCGACTTCACGCCCGATGAGGCGACCACGGCGCTCTTCCGCGTGCTCGGCCTGCACGAAGCCCCGTTCGCGCAGATCGTCGCCGCCGGCATGGACCCGGACACCTACGTGCACGGGCAGTGCGTGGAGGCGGTGAAGGGCGTCGAGGGACGCGCGAAGGTCTACATGGGCATCGGCGTCGATGCGCCGCGCACGCGCCCCGAGACGGCGCGCTGCTCGACCGACATCGTGCGCCGTTCGGTGCTCGCCACCTATCGAGCCGGCGGCGACGGCGTGGTCCTGGCGCCGAACTACGCCTCGATGCACCTCACGCACCTGGACGGCGTGGCCCAGGCCCTCGACGAGCTCGGGCTGCGATGAACGACGCCGCTGTCGTGGCGGACTCGCCGCTGCTCGAAGTCACGGATCTGCAGACGGTCTTCCGCTCCGCCGGCGGCGGCGAGGTGACGGCCGTGGACGGGGTCAGCCTGCGCGTCGATGCCGGCGAGACGCTGGCCATCGTCGGCGAGAGCGGCTCGGGCAAGTCGGTGACGGCGCTCTCGATCATGCGCCTGCTGCCGGCCCGTTCCGGCCGCATCAGCCGCGGCTCGATCCGCCTGCGCGGCCGCGAGCTGACGACGCTCGGCGACGACGAGATGCGGGCGGTGCGCGGCCGCCACATCGGCATGATCTTCCAGGAGCCGATGACCAGCCTCAACCCGGTGCACACCGTGGGGGCGCAGATCGCCGAGGTGGTGCGCTGTCACGAAGGGCTCGGCCACGACGCCGCCCACCGGCACGCCGTCGAGATGCTGGCACTCGTGGGCATCCCGGAGCCGGCGCGCCGCGCCGGCAACTATCCGCATCAGCTCTCGGGCGGCATGCGGCAGCGCGTGATGATCGCGATGGCCCTGGCCTGCCGGCCGAGCGTGCTCATCGCCGACGAACCGACGACCGCCCTCGATGTCACCATCCAGGCCCAGATCCTCGATCTCATGGAGGACCTGCAGGCGCAGCTCGGCATGGCGATCGTCTTCATCACCCACGACCTCGGCGTGGTCGCGCAGATCGCCGACCGCGTGATGGTGATGTACGCGGGCCAGGTGGTGGAGGCGGCGCCAGTGGCCGACCTGTACGCCGGGCCGCGGATGCCCTACACCGCCGGCCTGCTCGGCTCGATTCCGCGGCTGGGCCGCGCTCGTGACGGGCAGCGTCTGCATGCGATCCCCGGGCACGTGCCCTCGCTCATGCACCGGCCGGCCGGCTGCCGATTCTCGACCCGGTGCGCCCACGCCGAGCCGCGCTGCACCACGACACCGCCGCCGCTCGATGCCGCCGCGTCCGGCCACGACGTGCGCTGCCTGCGCTGGTCCGATCTGGCCCTCGCGCGTGGAGACCGGGCGTGAGCACTGAACTCCTGCGCGTCGACGGCCTCGTCAAGCACTTCCCCATCCACGGCGGCGTCTTCAACCGCGTGGTCGGCCACGTGAAGGCGGTCGACGGCGTGAGCTTCTCGGTGAACCGCGGCGAGGTCGTGGGCCTCGTCGGCGAAAGTGGCTCCGGCAAGACGACGGCGGGCCGACTCGTGCTGCGCCTCGAAGCGGCCACCGCCGGACGCGTCGCCTTCGACGGCACCGATGTCCTGCAGCTCTCACGCGAGCCGCTGCGCCGCTTCCGCAAGCGGATGCAGCTGGTGTTCCAGGACCCGTACGCCAGCCTCAATCCGCGCGAGAAGGTACGCGACCTGCTGAGCCACGCGCTGGCGCTGCACGGCATCGGCACCCGCGCCGATCGCGCCGACCGCCTGGTCGCCCTGCTCGAACAGGTGGGCCTCTCGGCCGATCATCTCGACCGGTTTCCGCACGAGTTCTCGGGCGGCCAGCGGCAGCGCATCGTGATCGCGCGGGCGCTCGCGGTGGAGCCGGAGTTCCTCGTGGCCGACGAACCCGTCTCGGCGCTCGACGTCTCGATCCAGGCCCAGGTCATCAACCTGCTCGAGGACCTCAAGGCGCGGTTCGGGCTCACGATGCTCTTCATCGCCCACGATCTCGCGGTCGTCGAACACATCTGCGATCGCGTGATCGTGATGTATCTGGGCAAGGTGATGGAGATCGCAGACGCCGACGCGCTCTATGCCCGTCCGGCGCATCCCTATACGCAGGCCCTGCTCTCGGCCGTGCCCGTGCCCGATCCATCACGGAAGCGGCTGCGCGTGGCGCTCAAGGGCGACATGCCCAGTCCCGTCAATCCGCCGTCGGGCTGCGTGTTCCGCACGCGCTGCCCGCGCGCCGAGGACATCTGCGCCGTGACGGCGCCGCCGCTGCGCGAGATCGCTCCCGGCCACGTGAGCGCCTGCCACTTCGCGCCATGAGCCGATGAGCATCGCCCGCTACTACGCCTGGCTGTCGCGCTTCCAGGACGTCGCGCGCGGCGTGGCGCACGACACCGGCCAGCAGACCCTGACCGTGCACCGGCACCTGCGCGCCGACGACGGCACGGTCTCGGGCGATGTGCTGCACGCGCGCATGGTCGAGGCCGTGCGCGCCACCGCCAGCGGCACGACCGTCCTCGCCGACGTGCTCGACGCCGGCTGCGGCCTGGGCGGCACGACCTTCTACCTGCAGGCGCGGCTCGGCGGACGTTACACCGGCATCACCCTCAGCGACACGCAGTGCACGCGCGCCACCGCGGAAGCGGCGCGTCGCCGCCTCGCGGACGTCTGTCACTTCGCCGTGCGCGACTACGATGCGGATCTCGCGGATCTGCTGCCCTCGGGCGTGGATCTCATCGTGGCCATCGAGTCGCTCGCGCATGCGCCCGCTCCCGCCGCGACGATCGCGCGCCTGGCCGCGCGCCTCAGACCGGGTGGCCGGCTGCTGCTCGTAGACGACGTGCCGCGCGACACGCTGGCGTGGGACGACCCCGACTTCGCCGGCTTCCGCGCCGGCTGGCTGTGCCCGGCCGTGGCGACCGATGCCACGCTCACCGCCGCGTTCGCGGCCGCCGGCCTCAGCGTGTGTCACGACGAGGATCTGACGCCGCGGGTGACGGCGCGGCATCCGGCCGCCCTGGCCGGACTCGTGCTCGTGACGCGGGCCGCCTCGGCGCTGCTCGCGGTCACACCTGCCGGGGTGCTGATGGGCGCGCTGCTCGGCGGCCTGCGGCTCGAACGCCTCTACCGGCGGCGGGTCGTGCGCTACCGGCTGGTGGTCGCCCGGCTCACCACCCGCCCGTCCCCGGCTCGCCCTTGAACGGGCCCACGACCTCGGCGGTGATCCAGCCGCCGTAGAACCCGCCCGGTTGCGGCCGCACGCGCTCACCGGCCACCAGACACTCGAGCTGCGACGCGTAGAAGGCCACGTGGTCGCGGATCGCAGCAAACGGCGCCGCCGGGTCCGCGTAGCTCCAGCCCGCCCGTTCCAGCTGCAGGTCAGGCGTCACGATGGACCAGTAGCGCGCCCGGCCCTTCCACTCGCACCACGACTCTCCGCCCCCCGGGATGAGGACCCCGGGCCGCACGTCCGCGAGCGGCAGATAGAACGTGGGAGGACTGGCGGTCTCGAGCATTCTGAGGGCGCGCTCGGTGCGGACGATCTCCACGCCGCCGCAGCGGACGATGACCTGCCGCACGTCGGGCACGACCACGGGTGGCCGCGGGTAGTCCCACACGGACTCCTGTCCCGGCGCCGGCGTCAGGGCGAAGGGCGGGCGCGCACGGCCGCGGTGCACCCAGCCGAAGGTCGATCCCGCATCGGACGTCGTCATGCGGGTTGTGACTCCAGCCGCCGGGTGCGGGGTTCATGAACCACGACTGTCATGCCCCCGGCCTATACTCGGCGCCATGCCACTCGACCACTACCTGACCCTGGGCCGCTCCGGGCTGCGCGTGAGCCCGATGTGCCTCGGCACCATGACGTTCGGCGACGACTGGGGCTGGGGCTCCTCCGTGGCGGAGTCCGAAGCCATCCTCGATGACTATCTCGATCGCGGCGGCAACTTCATCGACACCGCCAACGCCTACACGCGCGGCCATTCGGAAGTCATCATCGGCGACGCGCTGGCGAAGACGCCCGGACGGCGCGACCGCGTCGTCATCGCCACCAAGTTCCTGTCGAATCTCTACCCGGGCGATCCGAACGGCGGCGGCGCCGGCCGCAAGTCGCTGCAGGCGGCCTGCGAGCAGTCGCTGCGCCGGCTCAAGACTGACTACATCGACCTCTACTGGCTGCACTGCTGGGACGCGCACACGCCGATCGAAGAGACGATGCGCGCGCTCGACGATCTCGTGCGGGCCGGCAAGGTGCGCTACATCGGCTTCTCGGACACGCCGGCCTGGAAGGTGGCGCAGGCGCAGACGATGGCCCTCTTCCGCGGCTGGACGCCGCTCATCGCGCTGCAGATCGAGTACTCGCTCATCGAACGCACGGTCGAAGGCGAACTCATGCCGATGGCACGCGAGCTCGGCCTCGGCGTGACGCCGTGGTCGCCGCTGCGCGGCGGCGCGCTCTCGGGCAAGTACACGCGCGCGAATGCCGGCACCGTCACCGCCGACCGCGGCGCCCGCGTCACCGACTTCCTCACCGAGCGCACCTACCGCATCGTCGATGAACTGCAGCGCATCGGCGCCGAGGTCGGCGCGAGTTCCGCGTCCGTAGCGCTCGCCTGGGTGCAGGGCCGCGACGGCGTCGCTTCGACCATCATCGGAGCGCGGCGTCTCGATCAGCTCGAGCAGAACCTCGCCGGGCTCGACACCACGCTCACACCGGCGCACGTGGCGGCACTCGACGCCGTGTCCGAACCGGTGCTGAACTTCCCCGCCGGCATGCTGAAGTTCGTGGCCATGTTCATGCAGGGCGGCATCACGGTGAACGGGCAGACGGCGCCCGTCTGGCCGATGGCGCCGAAGCAGGACAGCGACCGCTACTGAGCGTCGCCTATCGAACGCCGGGGCCCGTCTGGCACCCGGCGACCGAGGCGTCGGTGCGCGACCAGCGCGGCGCGCCCGCCACGGCGAAGACGGCCGCGGCCAGCTCGCGGCGGCCGCGTGCCCACGCGAGCGCGGCCTCGCGCACCTGCAGGTCGCGCGGGCCGGGGGCGGCGGTCTCGGCGCCTGGCAGCGTCAGTACGCGGGCCCGCGCGCCCAGAAAAACGGGCACGACGAGGGTGAGGCGCTCGTCGTCGCCCACGGGCTGGCCCGACGCCCGCCACACCTCCATCTCGTCCTTCCCGCCGCGGCAGCCGATGTCGAGGCGCAGCCCCGACACCCCGAGGGCCCGCGCGCGCCAGCGC
>JBIKUN010000096.1:0-17626 GCA_044347565.1 Vicinamibacterales bacterium
GGCAACACCGGCGTGTGGGCGCAGATCTCGGTGGATGAAGAGGCCGGCCTCGCCTACCTGCCCGTGGAACTGCCGACGCACGACTACTACGGCGGCCAGCGGCCGGGCGACAACCTCTTCAGCGAAAGCCTCGTGGCGGTGGACCTGAAGACCGGTGCGCGCAAGTGGCACTTTCAGTTCGTACACCACGGCGTGTGGGACATGGACATCCCGTGCGCGCCGATTCTCGCGGATGTGATGATCGACGGACGCGTGCGCAAGATCGTGGCACAGCCCACGAAGCAGGCGTTCCTCTACGTCTTCGATCGCCTGACCGGCGAGCCGATCTGGCCGATCGTGGAGCGGCCCGTGCCGCAGGGCGACGTGCCCGGGGAGCACTACTCGGCCACGCAGCCGATCCCCTCGAAGCCGCCCGCCTACGATCGCCAGGGCTTCGCCGTAGACGACCTCATCAACTTCACACCCGAACTGCGCGCCCAGGGCGAAGCAGCGATCGCGCGCTACCGCATCGGGCCGATCTTCACGCCGCCGTCAGTGAGCCGGGCCGAGGGGCCCATCGCGACGCTCATCATGGGCGCGCAGGGCGCCGCCACGAACTGGCCCGGCGGTTCGTTCGACCCCGAGACCGGCCTGCTCTACGTGGCCTCCGAAAGTGCGCCGCGCCCAATGGGCCTCGTGCCGCCGCCTCCGGGTGCCTCTGACCTGCCGTTTCACCAGGGCACGGTGCTCAGTGGCGCGCGTCGCGCCGGCGGCGCGGGTTCATCCACCGCCGGTGGCGCCGGAGCTCCGGGGTCGGCCGATCTGAGCGTGCAGGGGCTGCCGCTCGTGAAGCCGCCCTACAGCCGCATCAGCGCCATCGATCTCACGAAGGGCGAAATCCGCTGGCAGGTGCCGCACGGCGCGACGCCCGATCTGGTGAAGAACCATCCCGCGCTCAAGGGGCTCGACCTCCCGCCCACGGGCCGGCCCGGCAACAACATGGGCACGCTCGTCACGAAGACGCTGGTGATCGCCGGGGAAGGCAACTACGGCCCGACGCCCTCGGGCACGCGCGGCGCCATGCTGCGCGCCTACGACAAGGCCAGCGGCCGCGACGTGGCCGCCGTGCAGATGCCGGCCCCGCAGAGCGGCTCGCCGATGACCTACATGCTCGGCGAACGCCAGTACCTGGTCGTCGCCATCAGCGGCCCCGGCTACAGCGGCGAACTGCTCGCGCTGCGCCTGCCGGCGCGCTGACGAGCTGCCCCGGCTGTCGGCACGTACGCGGCATTGTAGACTCGTTCCCTCAAGGAGTTCCTCGATGACGTTCCGGATCGACGGCGCCCGCACGGGCCTCTGGCTGTTCCTCGCCCTCGCCGCAGCAGCCGCCTCCCCGCGACCGGCCGCCGCGCAGACCACGGCCGCCGCGCCGGTGGTCACGGCCGCCGACTACGCGCGCGCGGAGAAGTTCCTCGCCGCCTCGACCAACCCGCTCATCGTGGGCGGCACCGTGAACGCCACGTGGCTGCCCGACGACCGCTTCACGTATCGCAGCAACAAGGGCGACGGCCAGTCGGAGTTCCTGCTCGTGGACCCGGTGGCGAAAACACGTGTGCCGGCCTTCGACCACGCGCGGCTCGCCGGCGCGCTCGCCAACGCCTCGGGCACGAAGGTGGACCCGGCGAAGCTGCCGTTCCAGACCATCGAGTTCTCGGCCGACGCCCAGTCCGTGTCGTTCGACATGGGCGCGAAGCGCTACACGTGCGACGTGAAGGGCGCGGCCTGCACGTCCGCGGACTCGATGCGCGATCCCAACGCGGTGGTCTCGCCCGACGGCACGCGCGCCGTCTTCATCAAGGACTGGAACCTGTGGGTGCGCGACCTGGCCTCGAAGGTCGAACGTCCGCTCACGACCGACGGCATGAAGCACTTCGGCTACGCCACCGACAACGCCGGCTGGCGGCAGAGCGAGCGTCCGGTGGTGCTGTGGTCGCCCGACTCGAAGAAGGTGGCCACGTTCCAGCAGGACGAACGCACGAACGGCGAGATGTATCTGGTCGAGACGACCACCGGGCACCCGGTGCTGAAGGCGTGGAAGTATCCGCTGCCGGGCGACGAATCGATCGCGATGCTGCACCGCGTGGTCGTGGATACCGACACCGGCAGCGTCGTGCGCTTCAAGATGGCGCCGGATTATCACCGCGCCATGAACGGCGACGACTTCGACACCGACGACATGTCGTGGAGCCCCGACGCGAAGCGCCTGGCGTTCGTCTCGACCGGACGCGATCACAAGACGGCCACGGTGCGGCTGGCGGATGTGGCCACCGGCGACGTGCGCACGCTGTTCGAGGAGAAGGTCTCGACACACTTCGAGGCGCCGGCCGGCTGGCGCGTGCTCTGGGGCACGAACGAGATCCTCTGGAACTCGCAGCGCGACGACTGGAGCCACCTGTATCTCTACGACCTCACGAACGGCCGGCTGAAGCAGCAGGTCACGTCGGGGCCGGGGCCGGTCACGCGGATCCTGCACGTGGATGAGAAGACGCGCGTCGTGCACTTCCTCGCGAATGGCCGCGAGGCGAAGCAGGACCCGTACTTCGCGCACCTCTACCGCATCGGGCTCGACGGCAAGGGGTATCAGTCGCTCACGCCGGCAGATGGCCATCACACGGCGCAGGTTTCACCGAGCGGCAAGTACGTCGTGCTGGCGGAGTCCACGCCCGTGCGTCCGGTGGACGTCGTGCTGCGCGACGCCGCCGGCGCCGTCGTGATGCCACTCGAGAAGATGGACATCACGAAGCTCGTGGCTGCCGGCTGGAAGCCGCCTGTGCCCTTCTCGGTGAAGGGACGCGACGGCAAGACCGACGTCTACGGCCTGATGTTCCAGCCGACGAACTTCGACGCGTCGAAGAAGTACCCGATCATCAACTACGCGTATCCCGGGCCGCAGAGCGGCAGCGTGGGTCCGCGGTCGTTCGTCGCCTCACGCGGCGACAACCAGGCGCTCGCCGAACTCGGCTTCATCGTGGTGTCGCTCGACGGCATGGGCACCCCCGGCCGCTCGAAGTCGTTCCACGACATCTACTACGGCGCGATGGGCCGCGACAACACGCTGCCCGATCAGGTGGCCGGCATGAAGGAACTGGCGTCGCGGCACCCGTGGATTGACATCAATCGCGCGGCGATGTGGGGACACTCGGGCGGCGGCTTCATCACCGCCGATGCGATGTTCCGCTATCCCGAGTTCTTCAAGGTGGGCATCTCGGAATCCGGCAACCACGACCAGCGGCTCTACGAAGACGACTGGGGCGAGCGCTACCAGGGGCTGCTCGTGCGGCTCGGCGGTGAACACAAGGGCAGCGGCAGCGAACCGCGCGACACCTACGAGGCCGAGGCCAACCAGACACACGCGAAGAACCTGAAGGGCAAGCTGCTGCTGATGCACGGCATGATGGACGACAACGTGCCGCCGCAGAACACGTATCTCGTGATGGACGCGCTCATCAAGGCGAACAAGGACTTCGACCTCATCCTGCTGCCGCATCAGCGGCACGGCTTCGGCGTGGACGGCCCGTACGTGATGCGCCGCCGCTGGGACTACTTCGTGACGCACCTGCTCGGCACGACGCCGCCGAAGGAGTATCAGATGAAGGGCGCGACGCCGCCAGGCGCGCCGTAACGGCGAAGGTTGGGGAGTCTTCAGGCTGACCATGGGCACGACGTCGCGCGTTGCCGGTGCGGTGGTGCTGCTCGGCCTGGCGCTCGCCGCGCTGGTCGCGACGCTCGTCGTGCGCGTGTGGCCGCAACACGGCCTCGTGCCGGCGCCGCACGACTGGACGGCGGAGTGGCAGACCGATCCGCCCGTGGTGGCGACGATCCCTGGTGGCCTGCTCGAAACCGCCACCATCCGCATGGGGGAAGACTTCTACAAGTCGGACGCCCTCTCGTGGTGGGGCATCTACCTCGGGAACACCGTGTCGCACGTGCAGGTCGCCGCCACCTATCGCTACGGGGTGCCACTGGCGGATACGGCCTGGCAGATCGTGACGCGCGGCCCGATCACGATCGTCGTGGCGCCGGACCTGCGGCCGAGCCTGCCGGTGGCCATCGACACCGCGACCTGGCGCGAAAAAACCGAAAGCGGCTGGGCCCGCTTCGACAAGGAGGAACAGTTGACGGCGCTGCGTCAGGGCATCTCGGCCGACCTCGAAACGCGAGCGCGCGACGAGCGTCGCGTCGCCCTGGCCCGCGAAGCGTCCCGGCACACGATCGGCGAGTTCGTGGAAGCATGGATCCTGCAGCGCGGCACCGACGAAGGGTTCGATCCGTTCGACGCCATCAAGGTCTACTTCGCTGACGAGGTGGACGACGCGCTGCGCGGCGCGCTCTCGGCCGCCCGGTCGATGCCCGCCCGCTGAGCCGCGAGCTCAAGCGCGCCGACGACTCCGGCCCGATCGCCGACACGCGGCAACAGCACCGGCTGCGCCATCACGCCGCGAGCGCCCACGCTGGATGCGTCGCATCGAGTGTCGCGACGGCTGCGCCCCAGGGGGCCGCCATCGTCGGGCCGCTCGCCAGCCCCTCCAGACAGTCGCCGTGGAACGGGCACACGCCGGGGAACGGATCCGCGGCCAGGTCGTGCGGCACACGCAGGTGCCCCATCTCGGGATGGACGAGACCGTGCAGCAGACGTCCGCCCACGACGCCGCCACCGCCGTTACGACCCGGGCGGCGCCTCGTCGGACAGCGGCTGCTCGGTGACCGCCAGGACGTCCCTGGCGCGTTCGAGATCGCCGGTGGCCACGAGCAGGCGGACGCCGCCCATCCACAGGTGCGGGCGCATCCCGGAGGCGTCATCAGCCGAGACGGTGGCCTCGATGCCGGCCGCTTCGAGCGCGGTCTTCGCCAGGTCGGCGTCGACCCGGGTGAGGAAGGAGGCGACGACGGCGAAAGTTTCGTCTGACATCACCGTATTGTAGTTACGGTGGCATCCACGGCCGCGGCGAGGCGGTCGGCGATGCGGTCGATGTCATCGGCCGTGGCGTTGTAGGGCGGCGCGACGATGGCGTGGTCGCCGCGACGGCCATCGATGGTGCCGCTGCTCGGGTACACCGCCAGGCCGTGTGCGAGCGCGACCCGCTTGAGACGCGCGGCGAACTGCACCGCGGGGTCGAACGGCGCGAGCGTGTCGCGATCGGCCACGAACTCGACCGCCTGGAACAGCCCGCGCCCGCGGATGTCGGCCACGTGTGGATGGGCGCCGAGGCGATCCCGCAGCACGGCCATGAGCACCTCCCCGAGCCGGCAGACGTTCGCGACGAGGTCCTCCTCCGCGATAATCCGCTGCACTTCGAGCGCCGCGGCACAGGCCACCGGATGCGCCTGGAAGGTGTGGCCGTGCGCGAAGGCGCCGCTGCCCTGTTCGAGCGCGGCCATCACCTTACGCGACAGCAGCATGGCACCGAGCGGCAGGTAGCCGGCGCCGAGGCCCTTGGCCACGGCCTGCAGGTCGGGCGTGACGCCTTCCTGCTCCCACGTGTGCATCGTGCCGCAGCGGCCCATGCCGCCCATGATCTCGTCCAGGATCAGGAGCGCGCCGTGCCGATCGCAGACCTCGCGCACTGCGGCGAAATAGCCGGGCTCGGCAGCCACGCAGCCGGCGCTGGCGCCCACGACCGGCTCGGCGATGAAGGCGATGACCTTGCCCGGTCCCGCGCGCTGAAACTCGGCCTCGAGTTCGGCCGCGAGCCGCGCCACGTACTGCGCGCTCGATTCGTGCGACGGCTTGTGACGGAAGGCGAAACACGGCGCGACGTGGCTCACGTGCGGCATGAGCATCGGCTCATAGAAGCCGCGCCGGGCGGGATGTCCGCTGACCGACAAGGCGCCGAAGGTGTTGCCGTGGTAACTCTGGCGGCGGGCGATGAAGTGCACGCGGCCGGGCTCGCCGGTCTCCACGAAGTACTGCCGCGCCATCTTCATGCACGCTTCGACGGCTTCGGAGCCCGACGACACGAAGTACGCATGCGAGAGTCCGCCCGGCTCGTGCCCCACGAGCGTGTCGGCGAGCGCCTCGGCCGCCTCGCACGTGAAGAACGACGTGTGCACGTAGGCGAGCGCGGAGGCCTGGCGGGTGATGGCATCGGCGATGCGCTGCTGGCCGTGTCCGAGGCACGCCACCGCGGCGCCACCCGAGGCATCGATCACGGTGCGGCCATCGGCCAGCGTGATGGTCACGCCCTCGCCACGCACCGCGATGTCGAACTTCTGCCTGGTGGACCGGTGCAAGACGTGAGACATCACAACTCCTCGGGACCCGAGGCGACAGGATACTCCGGGCGGCAGCGCGGAGTTCCCGCCACGCCTAGTTCAGCGGACGCGAGCGCAGCGCGGCTTGTGCGAGCCCGTTCTTGTACGCCTGATACCGCCAGCCCAGATCGCCGGCCAGGCGGTAGGCGATGTCGGGCATGGGTGATGCCGCCATCCGCTCGATCGCGTCGAGCGGGATGGCCTCGCCGCGCGCCAGGCTCGGCACCGCCAGGTCGAGCGCGCGCTTCACGTGTTCCGCCGGACCGTGCTGCGCGTCGAGCGGCGTCGCCGGGTTGATGGCACCGCCGCCCCCGAGCGGCAGCCCTCCGGCCCAGGTGTAGCCGGCCGCCGCTGCGAAGTGCCGGCCGATCTGCAGCGCCGTGCGCGTGTGCTCGGGCTCGGGGAATCCGCAGTTCACGAGCGTCGCGAACCTGGCCGGCGTGGCCGACGGCGCCCGCACGGCCGCCACGGTCTCGAGCGCGTGCGTCGCCAGCGCTGGAAAGGCGTCCACGTAGAGCGGCGTGACGAGCACGAAGAGGTCGGCCGCCGCCACGGCCCGCGCGGTCGCCAGCGCATGGTCGTCGCGCAGGAACTCGGTGGCGAAATGAGTCACGGTCGTGACACCGGCCTGCTCCAGCCTCGCGCTCAGCGCGCGTGCCAGGTTTTCCGACACGCTCGTACCCCGCACTTTGGCGCTGCCGACGACCAGGGCCGCCGTGCGCGGCGGTGCCAGGCCGGCAGTCATCGCCACACCCCTCGCAGCCTCGAACAGCGCCTCTCGCAGCGGCTGCCGGCGGCTGATGCTCGCGCCAGGCACGGCGGTCGACGCCAGCGCGGCGCGAATCATCTCCGGCCACGCGGCGCGCGACGCGTCGTCGAACACGGCCGCCCCCACGTGCGGCGCCAGCATGCTGAGGGCGTTGGCGTCGGCCAGTGCCGCCCACGTCTCGGCCGCGGCGGTGTCGGCTGCTGGCATCCAGCCGAGCGCGAACTGGCTCGGCATGCGATCGTAGCGGCCCTCGTGATGCGTGAGCGCGGCGCGCTTCTCGAAGAACGGCGAGATCAGGCAGATGAGCCGGTCCTGCGCGCGCTTCAGGACGTAGCTGTGCCCGCCGAAGGTGACCGCGTCGAGCAGCACGAGCCGCTCGGCGTCGTGAATGGCACGGACGATGGCGTCTTCCGCGTCGTGGGCGCGGCAGAGCCCCGGCGTCTTCACCCAGCAGTCGAATTCACCCTGGCAATAGGCCAGCTTCGTCGTGGCGAGGGCGAACGTCGTGACGTCGCGCTCGCCGCCAGCGCGGAGCGCGGCATCCACCTGCGCGGACAACTCCTGCAATGCTGGCAATGCGGGACTGGCTGCGGAAAGCACGACTGTGGCCATCGTGCCTACCTCACTGGAGCCCGACGGGCTCGGGAGCCGGCGCCACGTCCACGAGCGCGTCGTAGAACGTAGCGGCGTTGCCCATGTCGGCCAGCCGCTGCGAGGTCACCTGGTTGGCGTTCGTGCCATCCGGCGTGAGCTTGCGCCACCACAGCGACACGGCCACGACACAGCCCGGCCGCGCCTTGTCGTTCACCCGGGCGCGGGCGCCAAAGGCGCCACGGTCGTTGAAGATGCGCACCCAGTCGCCGGGCTTGATGCCGCGCGGCGCCGCGTCGTCTGGATGGATGTCGAGATGCGGCTCCTTCTCGGCATCGAGGAAGAGCGGCAGGTTGGCGAACGTCGAGTTCAGCAGATGGCGCTGCGGCGGCGAGATGATGGCGAGCGGATAGGTCTTCGCGCGTGCCGGATCGCTCTGCACCGATTCAATGGGCGGCGTGAACGTGGGCAGCGGGTCGAGGCCCATGGCCTTCGCCGTCTCGCTGTAGAACTCGCACGTGCCCGAGGGCGTCGGGAAACCGCCCTCGGCAAACGGCGCGTAGACCTCGGGCACGTTCAGCCGCTGCCAGCCCTGCGCCTGCAGCGTCTCGAAGGTGATGCCGGCCATACGCGGATGCGTCGTGTTCAGCGTCTGCCGGATGAGCGTTTCGTCGTCCTCGAAGAGTGCCGGCTCGGTGAGCCCCATGGCCTTCGCGATGCGGCGGAAGACCTCGGTGTTCGGCAGCGCTTCGCCCACCGGCGCAATCGCCGGCTGATTCAGCAGCACGTAGAGGTGCCCGTACGACTTGTGGAGGTCGAGGCACTCGAGCTGTGTCGTGGCCGGCAGGAAGATGTCGGCGTAGTCGGCGGTGTCGGTGAAGAACACGTCGTGCACGACGGTGAAGAGATCCGGTCGCGAGAAGCCGCGCACGACCTTCTCCGAATCCGGCGCCACGCAGACCGGGTTGGAGTTGTAGACGAAGAGGGCCTTGATGGGCGGTGTCGCTTCGAGCAGCGCGTCGCCAATCGAGCTCGTGTTGATGGTGCGCGGACGCCGCCCGGCCAGGAGATCCGGCCGTTCGAGCGCGGCCGTGTTCATGCCATAGAAGTCGCTCGTGCTGAGCAGCACGCCGCCGGCCGGATCGCGCCAGGCGCCAACGAGCGCCGGCAGGCAGGTGATGGCGCGCACGGCCGCACCGCCGCCGAAGTGCCGCTGCAGGCCGTAGTTCACACGAATCGCCGCCGGACGCGTGGTGGCATAGTCGCGCGCGAGCTGCACGATCGTGGCCGCGGGAATGCCGCAGATCGCGGCGGCGCGCTCGGGCGGGTACTCCTTCACGCGTTCGGCGAGCGCATCGAAGCCCAGTGTGTACTTCGCGACGTAGTCGGCGTCGTGCAGGCCTTCGCCGATGATGACGTGCATCATGGCGAGCGCCAGCGCCGCATCTGTACCCGGCGTGACGGCGATGTGGTCGGTGCCCTTTTCGGCCGTGAGGCTGCGATACGGGTCGATGACCACCACACGCGCGCCCTGACGTTTGGCTTCCTGCACGCGCGACCAGTAATGCAGGTTCGACGTGATCGGGTTCGAACCCCAGATGAGGATCAGCTTCGCGCCGTCCACCCGTTCCGGGTCCATGCCCACGCCGCCGCCGAGCGTGAGCTTGATGCCCACCTTACCGGCCGACGAGCAGAGCGTGCGATCGAGCAGCGACGCGCCGAGGTGATTGAAGAAGCGGCGGTCCATGCCGGCGAAGTTCAGCAGGCCCATCGTGCCGGCGTAGCTGTAGGGGCAGATACCTTCGGCGCCCTCCGGCGAGTCGATGATCGCCTGGAACTTCGCGGCGATGGTGGCCACGGCCTCGTCCCACGAGATGCGTTCCCACGAGCCCTTGCCCGGGCCTTTGCCGCCCACACGTCGGTGGGGATGCAGGACACGATCGGCCGCGTAGGTGCGCTCGAGATACCGCGACACCTTCGTGCAGAGCGCGCCGTCGGTCCACGGGTGGTCCTTCTGGCCCGCCACCTTGATGGCGACGCCATTCTGCACAGTGGTTTCGAGAGCGCACGTATCGGGACAGTCGTGCGGGCAGGCGCCCCTCACGACCCGGGTCTCAACGGCAGTCGAGCTCATGCCCTGAGCATAGCCTGACGGGTGACGCGCCGGCATCCGCGTTGACATCCCCACACCCCTGTGTCAGCCTCCGCCCAATTCCAAGGAGATTGCGCATGATTCACGGTAGCCGGTTCATGGGTCGGATGGCCATCGTGGCACTGCTCGGCGCTACCACCTCAACCGTCGCGCACGCCCAGCAGCCCACGCTGACGGAGGCGGACATCACCCGGGTGAAGGCCGAAGTGAGCGCCGCCGTGGACAAGTACTACGCGTACTTTTCGGCGCATAACATGAAGGCGCTGCCCGAGGAGATCTTCAACATCCCGTGGATCGTGATCGGCGGCTCGGGCCCCGAGCCGGACCTGACGAAGGAACAGGCGCTGGCGCGGTTCGAAGCCTCGTTGAAGGACCTGCTGGCCAGGGGCTGGAGCAAGTCGGTCTTCACCATCCAGAACGTGTGCGTGCTGAACGGCAGCGCCGCAATCGCCAGCGGCTACAACACCCGCTACAAGACCGACGGCAGCGTGATGTCGGTGGGCGGCACGTCGTATCTGTTCGGCCGCACGAAGCAGGGATGGCGGGTCGTCTCGTACACGGGCCACGCGCGAGACAAGGTGGTGCGCTGTGACTGAGTCGCGTGACCTCGGGATGCACCGGCGTATTCCGCGCCGCGACTTTCTGAACGGCGTCGCCATCGGCGTCGCCGGGGCCAGCCTGGCGCGACCTACCGCGCGCCTCGAAGCAGGCTCGCAAGTGCCGGCCTCCGAGTCTGCCTACCCGCCGCAGCGGCTCGGCATGCGGGGACAGCACGCCTCGTCCATTCAGTCGTTCGACGCGCTGCGCCGCGGCACCTACGCGACTTACCCGGGCATCGACGTCGACACGCGCGAGGGCTACGACCTGGTCATCGTCGGCGGCGGCCTGTCGGGACTCTCGGCCGCGTACTTCTGGCACCAGGCGCTGCCGAATCAGCGCGTGCTCGTGCTCGACAACCACGACGACTTCGGCGGCCACGCCAAGCGCAACGAGTTCGTCTACCAGGGCCGCACGTTCCTCGGCTACGGCGGCACGATGAGCGTAGCCACACCATACCCGTACAGCTACATGGCCAAGCAGCTGCTCGTCGACCTCGGGGTCGATGTGCCGCGCAATGCCGAGTTCCAGGATCGCGATCTGTTCCAGCAGTACAAGCTCGGGCCGTCGACGTTCTTCGACAAGGAACACTTCGGCGAAGATCGCCTGGTCGCCGGCAATGGACGACTGCCATGGGACCAGTTCTTCGCCAAGGCACCACTCAGTGAGGCCGCGCGCCGCGACCTCATCCGGCTGCACGGCACCAACCCCGACTACCTGGCCGGCAAGACGACGGAGCAGAAGCTGGCGCTGCTTGCCAGCATCAGCCAGCAGGAGTTCCTGCTCACCCACGCGAAGATGAGCCCCGATGCCCTGCCGTACTTCCTGGGCCAGGGCGGGCGTAACAACAAACGCGTGGACACGACGCCGGCGCTCGAGGCGGCGCGTGCCGGCCGCGTTGGCTTCGACGGCCTCGGCCTGCTGCCGGAAGAGTCGTTCCGTCAGGGCAGCTTCACTTTCCACTTCCCCGATGGCAACGCGTCGATCGCGCGGCTGCTGGTGTCGCGGCTCGTGCCGGCGGCCATTCCAGGCACTCACGACATGTCCACGATCGTGAAGGCGCCGCCGGTGGCCTACGACCGTCTCGACGGCGCCGACACGCCGACGCGCCTCCGCTTGAACAGCACGGTCACGCGCGTGGCCGTGGACGGCCCAGCCAGCCGCCCGACAGGGGCGCGCGTGGCCTACCTGCGCGACGGGAAGATGCATCAGGTGCGCGCCGAGAACGTGGTGCTGGCCTGCTTCAACTCCCTCGTGCCGCACCTGCTCCCTGAGCTCCCCGCCGCCCAGAAGCAGGCCCTGGCCTACGCGGTGAAGGTGCCGATGCTCTACACCAACCTCCTCATCCGCCGCTGGACGTCGTTCCAGAAGCTGGGTGTGGCGAGCATCAACGCGCCGGGCATGTATCACCCGAACACCAGCCTCGATCCGGGCTCGACGGTGGGCGGCTACAAGGGCGTGACGACCCCGGACGAGCCGATCGTGGTGCACATGGTGCGCAACCCGAACCGGCCCGGCCTGCCCCGCAAGGAGCAGAACAGGCTCGGCCAGCAGGAGCTGCTGACGGCCACCTTCCACGACATGGAGCTGTCGATTCGCCGGCAGATGGCGCGCATGCTCGCCGGCACGGACTTCGATCCGGCCGCCGACATCGTCGGCATCGCGGCGAACCGCTGGCCCGACGGCTACTCGTATACCTACGACACGCTGGCCGATCCAGACGTGGCGCCCGAGCAGCGTCCGCACGTCATCGGCCGGCAGCGCTTCGGCCCGGTGGCGATTGCCAACTCGGATGCCGGCGCTGCCGCCTTTACCAATCAGGCGTTTGACGAGGCACACAGAGCCGTGCAGGAACTGCTCGTCAGCCGAGGGTTCGCATGACGGGCGATGATCGCGAACTTGGCATGGGCCGCGCCATCGGACGGCGCGACTTCGTGAACGGCGCCGCGGTCGCGCTCGGCGCGTCGCTGCTGCCGAAGTGGAGCTGGGCGCTCGACCTCGACACCCGCGCCGCGGTCCAGGACGCCGGCGTCGACTATCCGCCCCGCCGCACCGGCATGCGTGGCAACCACGACGGCTCCTTCGAACTGTCGCACCAGATGCGCGACGGCCGCGGCCCCGACGTGACGCGCGCCGATCACACGGGTGAAACCTACGACCTGGTGGTTGTGGGTGGCGGCCTCAGTGGCTTGGCGGCGGCGTACTACTTCGTGCAGAACGTCGGCCGGTCGGCGCGTGTCCTCGTGCTCGACAACCACGACGACTTCGGCGGCCATGCCAAGCGCAATGAGTTCATGGTCGGCGGGACGCTGCTGGCGCTGAACGGCGGCACGCTGAACATCGAGTCGCCGCTGCGCTACAACCAGCCATCGCGTCAACTGCTGGCGGGCATCGGCGTCGATCTCGATCGCTTCGTCACGAACAACACCGCCAATCGCAGTCTGTATTCGGGGCTCGGCCTCCGAGGCGGTCACTTCTTCGACAAGGAGACGTGGGGACGCGACCATCTCGCCGTGCGCCCGGCCGGCGGCCGCGGACGTGGAGGACTGCCGAATGAGTATCTTGCCACCCTGCCCATTTCGGACACGACCAAGGCCGATATCAAGCGGCTACAGGATCCCGGGCAACCGGACTACATGCCCGGGCTCACGTCCGCGGAGAAGAAGGACAGACTCGCGCGCATGAGCCTCGAGCACTACCTGCTCGACGTGGCGAAGGTCGACAAGCAGTGCCTGTGGTTCTACATGGCGACCGGGCGCGGCGTGTTCTGCGTGGGCGCCGACGCCATTCCGGCGCTCTTCGGCTGGGAGATGGGCGTGCCGGGATTCGCCGGCCTCGGCCTCGAGCCAACACCGGACGGCGTGCTCGCCGACTTGCCCGGAGGCCACCACGGGCGGCAGAAGGCGGAAGGCGGCGGCGGTGCGATTCACTTCCCCGACGGCAACGCCACGGTGGCGCGGCTGCTCGTGCGCTGGTTGATCCCCGATGCGGTGCCAGGCTCGACACAGGAAGATGTGGGCGCGGCCCGCGTGGACTACGGCCGGCTCGATCGCAGCGGCCAGACCGCGCGTATTCGTTTGAGCAGCACCGTGGTGAACGTGCGTCACGACGGCGCACCAGGTTCCACGCGTGACGTCGTCGTCACCTACAGCCGCGGCGGACGGCTCGCCGACGTGCGCGCCCGCCACGTGGTGATGGCGTGCTGGAACATGGTGATTCCGAACCTGGTGCCGGAGCTGCCGGCGGCGCAGAAGGACGCGCTGCTCTACGGTGTGAAGGGACCGCTCGTCTACACCAGCGTCGCGCTCACCAACTGGCGGGCGTTCCACAAGCTGGGGGTCGCCAACATCAGCGCGCCGACGATGTACCACGACAGCTTCGGCCTCGGCGAAGCCGTCAGCCTCGGTGACCTGCACCATCCGCAAACGCCCGACGATCCGATTGTCATTCGCATGGACCGGCATCCGTGCGCGCCGGGCAAGCCGCGCAAGGAGCAGCACCGCATCGGCCGCGCCGACTTGCTGGCAACGTCATTCGAGACCTTCGAGCGGAATATCCGCGATCAGCTGGCGCGCACACTCGGTGCTGGCGGGTTCGATCCCGCCCGCGACATCGCCGCCATCACCGTGAATCGGTGGCCGCACGGCTACGCGTACACCTACAACAGTCTGACCGACCCAATGGAATGGGTGTTCACGTCGAGCGCCGATCGGCCGTGCGTGAAGGCGCGCCAGCCGTTCGGCTCGATCACGATCGCCAACTCCGATGCCGCAGCCAGCCCGCACACGGATGCCGCGTTCCTCGAGGCCCACCGGGCGGTTGGCGAGGTGCTGGAGCGGCGGGCGTATCCGTTCGTGAGCCGCCCCTGAGGTCTACACCTGGACAGCGGCCACCGCGGCGACGGTCTTGTCGACGAGGCGCAGGAACGCGTCGATCGTCACCTCGAGATCCGGCTCAGGCGTATCTTCTTCCTTGCAGTGCGAGAGGCCGTTCGACGACATCGCGAACATCATCACGGACGGCATGATGCGGCCCATCTCGACCGCGTCGTGCAGCGGCCCCGACGGCAGGCGCGGCGCGTGGCCGGTCGCCTCCTGCACAGCCTCGGCGCAGAGATCCACGAGGCGCGGGTCGAAGCGGCACGGGTCGATGCGCCATACGTGCCGCCACTCCACCGTGCAGCCATTCGCGGCGGCGGCGCGGTCCGCGGCCTCGCGCGCGGCCGCGAGGGCACTCGCGAGCGTGGCCGGTTCGAGCGCCCGCTGGTCGAGGGCGATTTCGCACACGCCGGGCACCGCCGTGACGATGGCCGGCTCGACCTTCACCGTGCCCACCGTGCACACCATCCCGGCCTCGGGCGTGGAATGCGCGAGCGCGATCTCGCGGCAGGCGAGCGCCGTTTCGGCGGCCGCGAGGAAGGCGTCGCGTCGCATGCGGATGGGCGTCGAGCCCGAATGCGCCGCCTGGCCCACGAAACGCAGCACGTGCCGCTCCACGCCGTAGGTGCCGATGACGGCGCCGGTGGACCGCCCCATCGCTTCGAGCACCGGCCCCTGTTCGATGTGGAGCTCGAGATACGCGCGCGGATTCCGGCGGTCGAGCGCCTGACGCGCCTCGGGCATGCGGTCGAGGTCCACGCCGTTCTCGGCGAGCGCGTCGGGGAAACGTACGCCCTGCCGATCGACGAGCGCGCGCAGCGTGTCGGGCACGAGGCTGCCGCTCGCGCCTGACGAGCCGACCAGGCTGCGCGAGAAGCGCGCGCCTTCCTCGTCCGCGAAGTCGCAGACGGCGAGTGTGACGGGCGGCGTCGTGCCCTTGTATCGGCGCAGCGCTTCCACGCCGGCCAGCACACCGAGCGGACCATCGAGCCAGCCGCCGTTCGGCACCGAGTCGAGGTGGCCGCCGATGACGACCGTCTCCGGCCGCGCGCCCGGCAGCGTGATCCAGTTGTTACCGGCGGCGTCGCGTTCGGTCGTGAAGCCGTCTTCGGCCAGCACGTCGTCGAGCCAGGCTCGCGCATCGCGCCAGACTGGCCCCCAGGCCACGCGCTGGGCGCCGTGGGCGTCGCTCGTGCGTGCCGCCAGGGCGCGCAGGTGGGTGATGACATCGCGTGTGCTCATGGCCGTCTCCTCGCGCGTGGATCATAACGGCCACGGGATGGTCCCGTGAGCGCCGGACACTGGTAGACTCGCGCGACCGCGCCCATCGCGGCAACGTCGGTGCATCCCCGGAGGTGTCGCATGACCCGCAGGCGTGGATTTCGACCGGTCCTTTGGCTCGCACTGCTGGCCGCACTGGCCGTAGCGCAGGCCCTCTTCGCCAGCGCCGCCGCCGCGCGCGCCCAGGGAGCCAGACAGGCGCCGCGCTACGAGGTCGATCCGCTGTGGCCGAAGCCGCTGCCGAATCACTGGGTGCTCGGCAACGCCATCGGCGTCTGGGTGGATGCCCGCGATCGCGTCTGGATCATCCACCGCGGGTCGTCGACCCTCGATGGCAACGAACGCGCGCTCGAGCTGAAGGCCGGGGACTGCTGCGCCGGCGCCCCGCCGGTGCTCGCCTTCGACATGCAGGGGAACCTCGTGCAGAGTTGGGGCGGGCCCGGCGAAGGCTACGACTGGCCCACCGGCAACCACGGCATCTTCGTGGACCACACCGGCATGGTGTGGATCGGCGGCAACGGGCCTGGCGACTCGCACATCCTGAAGTTCACGCAGGACGGCAAGTTCGTGGCGCAGTACGGGAAGCCGAACGCGCGCCAGACGGGCACGAGCCCGCAGGGCCAGCCCACCTACGCGCCCGGCAGCAGCGATCCGACGAGCTTCGGCCGCGTGGCCAAGGTCTTCGTTGACCCGAAGGCCAACGAAGCCTACGTGGCCGATGGCTATCTGAACCGCCGCGTGGCCGTGCTCGACGCCTCCACCGGGAAGATCAAGCGGTTCTGGGGCGCCTACGGCAAACCGCCGAACGACGCGCCGGAGGGCCGCTACGATCCGGCGGCGCCGCCCTCGCCCAACTTCCGCAACCCGGTGCACTGCGCGGATCTCTCGAACGACGGCTTCGTCTACGTCTGCGACCGGCTGAACGATCGGCTGCAGGTGTTCCGGCCCGACGGCACCTTCGTGAAGGAAGCGTTCATCGACAAACACACGCGCGCGTCTGGGTCGGTGTGGGACGTAGCGTTCTCGAAGGACCCGCAGCAGCGCTTTCTCTTCGTCCCCGACGGCATCAACAACCGCATCAACATCCTGCAGCGCGACACGCTCGAAGTGTTGACCACCTTCGGCGACGGCGGACGCCAGCCGGGCCAGTTCTACGGCGTGCACAGCATCGCCATCGACTCGCGCGGCAACCTCTACACGACGGAAACGTGGGAAGGGAAACGGGTGCAGCGGTTCGTGAACAAGGGCCTGGCACCGGTGACCAGGATGCACCAGGGCACCGTGTGGCCAACGGCCCCGGCACGGTGAGCGCATCGCCCGACGCCCGTCTGGCCCGCGAGCGCCGTGGCGTCACCGGCCTGCTCGTGCTGCTCTTCGCGATCACGTACCTCGATCGTGTCTGCATCTCGGTGGCGGGCCCGCGCATCCAGGAAGATCTCGGTATCGATCCGGTGGGCTGGGGCTGGGTGACCGGCGTCTTCACGCTCGCCTACTGCCTCTTCGAGATCCCGACCGGCACGATGGGCGACCGGCTCGGGCCGCGTCGCGTGCTGACGCGCATCGTGGCGTGGTGGTCGGCCTTCACCGCGCTCACGGGTGCCGTGACCAGCTTCTATCCGCTGCTCATCGTGCGGTTTCTCTTCGGGGCCGGCGAGGCCGGCGCCTTTCCCAACGCCTCGATCGTCGTGGCGCGGTGGTTCCCGGCCTCGCGGCGCGCGACGATGTCGGGCGTGAACCTGATGGCGAGTCAGGTGGGCGGCGCCATCGCGCCGCTGCTCGTGCTGCCGATCCAGATGCGCTACGGCTGGCGGATGTCGTTCTTCGTCTTCGGCGTGCTCGGCCTGGTGTGGGCAGCAGCGTGGTACTGGTGGTTCCGCGACTCACCGGCCGAGAAGTCGGGCGAGCCGGCGGCGGCGGATGCGACCACCACGGCGGCCCCCGCGCACGGCACCCACTTCCCCTGGCGACGCGCCTTCTCCTCAGGCTCGGTGTGGGCCATACTCGGCGCCGCCTTCTGCTACATCTACGTCTACAACTTCTTCCAGACGTGGTTTCACACGTTCCTGG
>JBIKUN010000097.1:0-17589 GCA_044347565.1 Vicinamibacterales bacterium
CTCGACGGCGACTTCCTCGCCGCCGAGAACGCCTTCGGCGTGAAATACGCGCGCGCCTTCGCGTCGCGCCGCCGTCTCGACACTGCGCCCGAGCGGATGAGTCGTCTCTACGTCGCCGAAGCGACGCCGTCGGTCACCGGTGGCCGCGCCGATCATCGCATCGCGATGAAGGCCAGCCAGGTGGAAGCCTTCGCGCGCGCCATCGCCGCCAAGCTCGGTGTGGCGGGTGTCACGGGCGGGGCGCCGGCCGGCACGGACGCCTTCATCACCGCGATTGCCGCCGACCTCGCCGCGCATCGCGGCACCTCGCTCGTCGTGGCCGGTGAAGCGCAGCCCCCCGCGGTGCACGCGCTCGCCCACGCGATGAACGACCTGCTCGGCAACGCCGGTCAGACCGTGTCGTACCTGGCCACGCCGGAAGTGGTGCCCTCGGAACAGCACGCCGCGATGCGGCAGCTCGTGGTCGACATGGACGCCGGCCGCGTGCAGGCGCTGCTCATCATCGGCGAGGCCAACCCAGTGTTCACCGCGCCGGCCGACTGGAAGTTCGCCGAGGCCCTGCAGAAGGTGGCCTGGCGCGCGCACTCGGGCCTCTTCCACGACGAGACCGCCGAACTCTGCCAGTGGCACGTGCCCTCGACGCACTATCTCGAGATGTGGAGCGACGCGCGTTCGATCGACGGCACCGTCTCGATCGTGCAGCCTCTCATCCAGCCGATGTACAACGGCAAGTCGCCGCACGAAGTGGTGGCAACGCTCGGCGAACGCCCGGAGCGCAGCGGCTACGACATCGTGCGTGAGTACTGGATGACCGCCGGCGCCCCGGCGGCGCCCGCGGCCGCCCCGGATGACGCCAGCGCACCCGCGGCCACCGCCGCGGCTCCGGCGGCCACCCCCACGCCCGCGCCCGTCGCCTCGCCCGCCACCTTCGAGAAGCAGTGGCGCAAGTGGCTGCACGATGGCTACATCGCCGGCACGGCGGTGGCGTCGAAGACGGTGGCCCTCGCCGCCGGCTGGAACGCGAACCCGCCCACGGCGGCGCCCGCGGCCGGCGTCGAAGTCATCTTCAAGCGCGACGCCTCCATCTACGACGGCCGCTTCGCCAACAACGGCTGGCTGCAGGAACTACCGAAGCCGGTCACCAAGCTCACGTGGGACAACGCCGCGCTCGTCGGTCCGCGCACCGCGGAGAAGCTCGGCGTCGCCAACGGCGACCTGCTGAGCGTCAAGCTCGAAGGCCGCACCCTCGAAGTGCCCGCCTGGATCGACCCGGGTCACGCGCAGGACGCCGTCACCATCTCGCTCGGCTACGGCCGCAGCCGGGCCGGCCGCGTCGGCAACGGCCTGGGCTTCAACGCCTATGCGCTGCGCGGCAGCGGCTCGGTGTGGTTCGCCGGCGCCGAAGTCGCGAAGGCCGGCGGCACCTACAATCTCGTCAGCACGCAGGACCACTGGTCGATCGAAGGCCGGAACCTCGTGCGCTCCGCCAAGCTCGAGGAGTACAAGGCCAATCCGGCCTTTGCCCACGAGATGGAGCACATGAAGCTCTCGGACGGCCTCACGCTCTACCCGAAGTGGGAGTACTCGGGCTCCTCGTGGGGCATGGCCATCGACCTCAACACGTGCACGGGCTGCAACGCCTGCGTGGTGGCCTGCCAGGCGGAGAACAACATCCCGGTCGTCGGCAAGGACCAGGTGGCCAACGGCCGCGAAATGCACTGGCTGCGCATCGACCGCTACTACTCGGGCGACATCGACAGTCCCGACACCTACTATCAGCCCATGCCCTGCCAGCAGTGCGAGAACGCGCCCTGCGAGGTCGTGTGCCCGGTGTCGGCCACGGTGCACTCGGCGGAAGGCCTGAACGACATGGTCTACAACCGCTGCGTCGGCACCCGCTACTGCTCGAACAACTGCCCCTGGAAGGTGCGCCGCTTCAACTTCACGCTGTATGCCGACTGGGAAACCGAGTCGCTCAAGATGCAGCGCAACCCCGACGTCACGGTGCGCAGCCGCGGCGTGATGGAGAAGTGCACCTACTGCGTGCAGCGCATCAACTCGGCGCGCATCCAGGCCAAGCGTGAAGACCGCGAGATTCGCGACGGCGAAGTCGTGACCGCGTGCGAGTCGGCCTGCCCGTCGCAGGCCATCACGTTCGGCAATCTGAACGACCCCACCAGCCGGGTGGCGAAGCTGAAGGCCGACCCGCGCAACTACTCGATGCTGGCCGAGCTGAACACGCGGCCGCGCACGACCTATCTCGCGGCGGTGCGCAATCCGAACCCCGCGCTGCCGTCGAACCCGACCGTGGGCGGCCACCACGCCGAATCCCACGAAGCGGCCTCGACCGAGAGCGAGCACTAAATGGCGCAGCACGTCCACGCACAGCAGTCCGCGACCGCGCTCGACGAAGTGGTGCTGGCTCCAGGCCAGGACTACGAGTCGATCACCGAGTCGGTCTCCGAGATTCCGCTCGGGAAGCGGTATCCGTTCGGCTGGATCCTCGGCCTCCTCATCGGCCTGGCCGGCCTTGGCGCGCTGCAGCTCGCCATCGGCTACCTGCTGCTGAAGGGCATCTACATCTGGGGCAACAACGTCCCGGTGGGCTGGGCCTTCGACATCATCAACTTCGTCTGGTGGATCGGCATCGGCCACGCCGGCACGCTGATCTCGGCCGTCCTGATGCTGTTCAAGCAGCAGTGGCGCATGTCGATCGCGCGCTTCGCCGAGGCGATGACGATCTTCGCGGTGGCCTGCGCGGCGCTCTTCCCGCTGCTCCACACCGGCCGGCCGTGGCTCGCTGCCTACTGGCTCTTCCCATACCCGAACACGATGGGCCTCTGGCCCCAGTTCCGCAGCCCGCTCATCTGGGACGTGTTCGCCGTGTCGACCTACGCCACCGTCTCGGTCGTGTTCTGGGTCGTCGGCATGATTCCCGACCTCGCGACCATGCGCGACCGCGCAACCTCGAACGTCAAGCGTGTGGTGTTCGGCGCGCTGTCGCTCGGCTGGCGCGGCTCGGCCCGCCACTGGCACCGCTACGAGGTGGCCAGCCTTATCCTGGCCGGCCTCTCGACGCCGCTCGTGCTCTCGGTGCACAGCGTCGTGAGCTTCGACTTCGCGGTCTCGGTGATCCCGGGCTGGCACGCCACCATCTTCCCGCCCTACTTCGTCGCCGGCGCCATCTACTCGGGCTTCGGCATGGTGCTCACGCTGGCGATTCCGATCCGCGCCTACTACAAGCTCGAGCACCTCATCACGATGAAGCACATCGACAACATGGCCAAGATCATGTTGGCGACCGGCCTCATCGTGGCTTACGGCTACGGCATGGAAGCGTTCTTCGGCTGGTACAGTGCCAACCCCTACGAGCGCTTCATGCTGTGGAACCGCATGACCGGGCCCTACGGCTGGTCCTACTGGCTGCTCATCTTCATCAACGCGGTGCTCATCCACGTGCTGTGGTTCAAGAGCGTCCGCTACAACCTGAAGTACATGTTCGTGCTGTCGCTCATCGTCAACCTCGCGATGTGGCTCGAACGCTTCGTCATCATCGTGACCTCGCTGCACCGCGACTTCGTGGTCTCGTCGTGGGACATGTATTCGCCCACCGCGTGGGACTTCATGATGTTCGGCGGCACGATGGGCCTCTTCATCACGCTGTTCTTCCTGTTCATGAAGTTCGTGCCCATGATTTCGATCTTCGAAGTGCGCACGCTGCTGCCGGAAGCCAAGGTGCACGTGCCGCACGGACACGACACCCACGGCTCGGGCCACTAGGCGGGATTTCCAGTCATGCACGTCAGCAAAGACACAACCGGGCTTTACGGGCTGATGGCCGAATTCGACTCGGCGCAGAGCATCGTTGACGCCTCGATCAAGGCGGTGGAGGCGGGCTATTCGAAGCTCGAGGCCTACACGCCGTTCCCGATTGAGGAACTGAACGACATCATCCACAAGAAGCGGACGAACCTGCCGAAGCTGGTGCTCTTCATGGCCTTCTGCGGCATGATGACCGGCTTCACGCTGCAGTACTGGACGTCGGTCATCGAGTACCCGATGAACATCGGCGGCCGGCCGCCGGCCACGTGGCCGGCCTTCATCATCCCGTCGTACGAGCTGACGATTCTGTTTTCCGCGCTGACCGCGGCCATCGGGATGATCGCCCTGAACGGGCTGCCGCAGCCCTACCACCCGGTGTTCAATGTGGACCGCTTCTCGCTGGCGTCGTCCGACAAGTTCTTCCTCGTCATCGAGGCCGAAGACGCGCACTTCGCCAAGGATCAGACGAGCTCGTTCCTGCAGAGCCTTGGCGCAAAGGGAGTCTACGACGTTGCGGAGTAATGGACGTCTCCTCACGTGTGCGCTCGTCGTGGCGTCCGCGGCCCTCGCGGCCGGCTGCCGCCAGGACATGCACGACGCCCCGCGCTACGAGGTGTACGAGGCCAACAAGAACTATCCAGATGGCCGCGCGTCGCGAAACCTGCCGACGGGCACCGTCGCCCGCGGCCAGCTGCGCGACGACGAACACTTCTACACCGGCAAGGTGAATGGCTTCTTCGTGCGCGAGTTTCCGTTCGCGGTGACTGCCGCCGACATGCAGCGCGGCCAGGAACGCTACACCGCCTACTGCACGCCGTGCCACGGCCAGACCGGTGACGGCAAGGGCATGGTGGTGCAGCGCGGTCTGCGCCAGGCGGCCACCTACCACCAGGACCGGCTGCGCCTCGCCGCGCCCGGCTACTTCTACGACGTGATCAGCAACGGCTTCGGCGCGATGCAGGGCTACGCCGACCAGGTCCCGCCGCGCGACCGCTGGCTCATCGCCGCCTACGTGCGCGCACTGCAACTCAGCCAGAACGCGACCGTCGACGACGTCCCGGCCGCGGATCGCGGCCGCCTCGATGCACCCGCGATGACCGCCGCGGAACCGGCGAAGAAGGCGGAACACTAGACATGGCTTCGGAAACCTACACTCCGCCCGAGAGCCTCTCGGGCCTCCAGTCGAAGGGCCTGATCGCCGCTGTCATCGGCGCCGTGCTCACCGGCGTCGGCTTCACGATGGCGGGCATCGATCGCTTCTACGAAGCGTATCTGGTGGCCTGGGTCTACTGGACCGGCGTCGGCCTCGGCAGCCTCGCGCTGTTGATGGTGCACCACCTGAGCGGCGGCGCCTGGGGCGTCGTCATCCGGCGCATCCTCGAAGCGGCCACGCGCACCCTGCCCGTGATGGCCATCCTCGGCCTGCCGATCCTGGCCGGCATGGGCCACCTGTATCACTGGACGCACGAGACGACCGACCCGGTCATCCTCGACAAGGCCGCCTATCTGAACGTGCCGTTCTTCATCGGCCGCTACGTCTTCTACTTCGCCGTCTGGTGCTTCATGGCGCTGCGCCTGAGCGCGTGGTCGGCCGAGCAGGACCGCACCGGCGACCCGGCCCTCGCCGGCAAGATGACGGCGCTTTCGGCCGGCGGCCTGCTGGTGTTCGGTCTGACCGTGACCTTCGCGGTGGTCGACTGGACGATGTCGGTCAACCCGCACTGGTTCTCGACCATGTGGGGGCTGCTCTACGTGGTGGGCTGGGGCCTCTCGGCGCTGGCGTTCGCCATCTTCATCCTGGCTCGCCTGTCGAAGGAAGGCCCGATGAACCACGTGGTGAACCCCTCGCACTTCCACGACCTCGGCAAGTTCCTGTTCGCCTTCATCATGCTGTGGGCGTACCTGTCCTTCTCGCAGTTCATCATCATCTACTCGGCGAACACGCAGGAAGAGATCCCGCACTACTGGGTGCGTTCGCAGCACGGCTGGCAGTGGATCGGCTGGACGCTCGTGATTTTCCACTTCATCCTGCCCTACGTGATGCTGCTCGCCCGTGACATCAAGCGCGACTGGAGCCGCGTGAGCAAGATCGCGCTCTGGATCGTCGGCATCCGCGTGGTTGACTACTACTGGCACGTGGCGCCGGAGTTCCACAACGACGGCCTCTCGCTCGGCCTCATCGACGTCGCGCTGCCCATCGCGCTCGGCGGCATCTTCGTGATGCTGTTCGCGATGCAGCTCAAGGGCCGCCCGCTGCTCCCCCTGCAGGATGAGGGACTGGCGAAGGCGCTCACGCACCACACGCACTAGAAGGCGGGGCTCGGGGCCCGGGGCCCGGGAAGAACACACATGTCGAACGACGCGGATCTCGAATACGGACCAACGCCCCCAGGGGCGGAGTACGAGCACACGGACATCGATCCCGGTATCGGCTACCGGTTCGGCCTCTGGCTCGCTGTGTCCATGGTGATTGGCGCCGGCATCGTCTACGGCACCTACACGTTCCTCGAACGCCGCGGCGACGCGGCGGATGCCGCGGCGCGCCGCTTCCCGCTCGCGCAGGGCGTGTCGCAGGTCCCGCCGGCGCCCCGACTGCAGACGCAGCCCTTCAAGGACGTCATGCAGCTCAAGGCGGAACAGCGCGCGCAGCTCACGAGCTACGGCTGGGTGGACAAGGCCAACGGCGTCGTCCACATTCCGATCGATCGCGCCATGGCGCTCACGCTCGAGCGCGGACTTCCGGCCCGACAGGACGGCTCGGCAGCGCCGACCATGGTCGTCCAGGACTCGTCGGCCGGCCGCACCTCGGCTCCCCGGTAACGCCCGATCATGCGCTCCGTCCTCCGATACGTGCTCGCGACCGCGGCTCTTGCCGTGATGGCGGGCGTGTCGGTACTCGCCCAGGCCGACGCGCCCGGCCTCCGGCCGGCGGCCGGGCCGCCGGCGAACGCCATGCCGACGGCGCTGCAGCAGGTCACGTTCAACCAGCGGCTCGACGCGCAACTGCCGCTCGACGCTCCCTTCACGGACGACACCGGTAAGGCGGTGCGTCTTGGCGACTACTTCGGCGAACGGCCCGTCGTGCTGGCGTTCGTGTACTACGAGTGCCCGATGCTCTGTAACCAGATCCTGAACGGACTGGTGAGCGGCGTCGGCGTGCTCGACCAGACGGTGGGCACCGACTTCGACGTCGTCGCCATCAGCTTCGACGCGCGCGAAACGCCGACGCAGGCCGCCGCCAAGAAAGCCACCTACCTCGATCGCTACCAGCGCCCCGGCAGCGAGCGCGGCTGGCACTTCCTCACCGGTGACGAAGCCACGATCAAGCGCGTCACCGACACGGCCGGCTTCCAGTTCGCCTGGGATGCCGCCACGCAGCAGTTCGCGCACGCGAGCGGCATCATCGTCACTACGCCCGGAGGGAAACTGTCACGTTATCTCTTCGGGATCGAGTATCCACCACGCGATCTGAAGTTCGCGCTGATGGAGTCGTCGGCGGGCAAGATCGGATCGGTGGTCGATCAGGTGTTGCTCTACTGCTATCACTACGAACCCGCCGCGGGGTCCTACAGCCTCGTGGCCATGAACGCCGTCAGGATGGGCGGCGCCGTCACCATGGTGGCACTCCTCGGGTTCGTGGCGATTTCGCTCAGGCGCGACAACCGCGTCCAGGCTGGGCACTAGGTCCTTATGGGTGGTATTCCGCTGTTTCCAGAGGCCGCATCGTCCTTCGCTCCGGAGGTCGACGCGCTCTATCTCTTCATCGTTGCCGTCTCGGCGTTCTTCACGGTGGCCGTTTCGGCGGCTGTCGTGTTCTTCGCCTTCCGGTACCGCCGCAAACATCCGGAGGAAATCGGCGCGCACATCGAAGGGTCGCTGCCCCTCGAACTGCTGTGGTCGATCATTCCGACCATCATCTCGATGGTGATGTTCGCCTGGGGCGCGAAACTGTTCTACGAAATCCGCCGGCCCCCCGCCGAGGCCATGCAGATCTACGCCGTCGGCAAGCAGTGGATGTGGAAGTTCCAGCACACCGGCGGCCAGCGAGAGATCAACGAGCTGCACGTGCCTGTGGGCCGTCCGATCAAGGTGCTCGTCACCTCGGAAGACGTGCTGCACGACCTTTACTTCCCGTCGTTCCGCACGAAGATCGACGCCATCCCCGGCCGCTACCAGCCGCTGTGGTTCGAGGCGACGAAGCCCGGCCGCTACCACATCTTCTGCGCCGAGTACTGCGGCACGAAGCACTCGGGCATGATCGGCACCGTCATCGTGATGGAGCCGCAGCAATACCAGGACTGGCTGGCCGGCGGCAGCAGCGAAGGCACGATGGCCGAACGAGGCGCCAAGCTGTTCAACGACCTCGCCTGCAACACCTGCCATCTCGACAGCGGCCAGGGCCGCGGCCCGTCGCTCAAGGACATCGTCGGCACGACGGTGGAGCTCGCCGGCGGCCAGACGGCCATCGTCGATGAAGCCTACCTGCGCGAGTCGATCCTGAACTCCCAGGCGAAGATCGTGAAGGGCTTCGCGCCGCTGATGCCGACCTTCCAGGGCCTGGTCAGCGAAGAAGGCCTTGCGGCGCTCATCGAACACATCAAGTCGCTGTCGCCACCGGCGGCCGCCAATGCGCCGGCGCCCGTGCCGGCGGCGGCCTCCTCAACCAGCACGCCAGCCGCGCCGGCGCAGGGCGCGCGAAGGTAAGCCATGGAAACGCCCGTCTACCCAGCGCACAACTACCTGTCGAACGGCCACGGTCTCAAGTCGTGGCTGCTGACGAAGGACCACAAACGGATCGCGATCCTCTACCTGATTTCGATCTCGGCGTTCTTCTTCCTCGGTGGCCTGTTCGCCGCAGGTATCCGCCTCGAGCTGACGACGCCACAGGGCGATCTGTTCCAGCCTGACACCTACAATAAGTTCTTCACGCTGCACGGCGTGATCATGGTGTTCTTCTTCCTGATCCCGTCGGTGCCGGCGGTGCTCGGCAACTTCCTCATTCCGCCGATGATCGGCGCGAAAGACCTGGCGTTTCCGCGCATCAACCTGCTCAGCTGGTACATCTACGTCGTCGGCGGCCTCTTCACCCTCTTCGCCATCGTGGCCGGCGGCGTCGATACAGGCTGGACGTTCTACACCCCCTACAGCGCCGCGTCGTCCAGCACCAACGTCGTGCCGACCGCGCTCGGTGTCTTCATCTCCGGCTTCTCATCGATTCTGACGGGCCTGAACTTCATCGTCACGATTCACCGCATGCGGGCGCCCGGCCTGCATTGGTTCAAGCTCCCGCTCTTCGTGTGGGCGCACTACGCCACCAGCCTCATCCAGGTGCTCGGCACGCCAGTCGTCGCCATCACCATCGTGATGCTGTTCGCCGAACGCGCCTTCGGCTTCGGCATCTTCGACCCGCAGCGCGGCGGCGACCCGGTGCTCTTCCAGCACCTCTTCTGGTTCTACTCGCACCCGGCCGTCTACATCATGATCCTGCCGGCCCTCGGCGTCATCAGCGAGATCGTCTCGACCTTCTCGCGCAAGCGCATCTTCGGCTACAGCTTCGTGGCGTTCTCATCGCTCGCCATCGCCGTGTTCGGCTTCATCGTGTGGGCGCACCACATGTTCGTGTCCGGCATCACGGTCTATGCCGCGATGGTGTTCTCGTTCCTGAGCTTCTCGGTGGCCATTCCCTCAGCCGTGAAGGTCTTCAACTGGTCGGCGACGCTGCACCGCGGCTCGCTGAGCTTCGAAGCGCCGATGCTCTACGTCTACGGCTTCTTCGGCCTCTTCCTCGTTGGTGGTCTGACCGGTCTCTTCCTCGCCACCCTCGGCACCGACGTCCACCTGCACGACACCTACTTCGTGGTGGCGCATTTCCACTACATCATGGTCGGTGGCGCCATCATGGGCTACCAAGGTGGCATCCACTTCTGGTGGCCGAAGATGGTCGGCCGCATGTACTCGGACTTCTGGTCGCGCATCAGCGCCATCCTGGTCTTCGTCGGCTTCAACCTGACGTTCTTCCCGCAGTTCGTCCTCGGCTACATGGGCATGCCGCGCCGCTACCACATGTATCCGGACGAGTTCCAGGTGCTGAACGTGCTGTCGTCGGGCGGCGCGGCCGTGCTCGGCCTCGGCTACCTCCTGCCGGTGCTGTACTTCCTGCACTCGCTCAAGTACGGCGAAGTGGCGGGCAACAACCCGTGGGGAGCCTCGGGTCTCGAGTGGCGCACGCAGTCGCCGCCTCTGACCGAGAACTTCCTCGAAGTGCCTACGGACATCCCTGAAGCGTACGAGTACACGCCAAAGGTCGTACGGGAGGCCAAGCTTGTCTAACGGCTACGCTCACGCCGAAGGGGCCTCGTCAATGCACGGCCACGATCACGCCCATCATCCCGCGCTGCAGCACCACTTCAGCACCATGGCCCAGCAGCGCGAAGCTGGGGTGCTCGGCATGTGGGTCTTCCTGCTCACCGAAGTGCTCTTCTTCGGCGGGCTGTTCATCGCCTACACGCTCTACCGGATGTGGTACTACGACGCGTTCGCTCTGGCGAGCAAGTCGATTGAAATCGTACCCGGCCTCATCAACACCGTGGTGCTCATCGGCAGCTCGCTGACGATGGCGCTGTCGGTGCGCGCGGCGCAGACCAACCAGCGCAAGGCCACGGTGAACTGGCTCATCGCCACGATCATCCTGGGCTCGGCGTTCCTTGGCATCAAGGTCTACGAGTACGCCCTCAAGTTCGAACATCACCATGTGCCGGGGGCAAGCTTCGACTTCTACCACCACTCGGAGTCGATCGGCGAGCCGCTCAAGGAACCGGCCGGCGGCCTGACGATGGGCCGCGACCAGGTCCAGCGCACGACGCAGATCTTCTTCAGCCTCTACTTCGTGATGACCGGGCTGCACGCGATCCACATGATCGTGGGCATCGTCATCCTGTTCATCATCGCGTGGATGGCCCACAAGGGCCGCTTCGACAGCGAGTACCATGCGCCGGTCGAGATGACTGGTCTCTACTGGCACTTCGTCGACATCGTGTGGATCTTCCTCTTCCCGCTGCTCTACCTGATCGAGCGGCACTGAGCACGACAGGAACACCATGTCTTCCGTCCACGTTTCGCCGCTGAGCACCTACCTCTCGATCTTCGCTGCCCTGATGGTGCTTTCGGCCATCACCGTCGGTGCCGCGTTCGTCAATCTCGGAGCGCTCAACCCGATTGTCGCGCTCGCCATCGCCGGCATCAAGGCCACGCTCGTCATCCTGTTCTTCATGCACGTGAAGTACAGCAGCCGGCTTACCAAGCTCACGGTCGTGCTCAGCCTGTTCTTCGTCGCTATTCTGTTCGCGGAAACGCTGATGGACTACGCGACCCGCGGCTGGCTCAACTACACCCCGATGGGGCAGTAAACGGCGCCATGACCGCACCAGCGGCGCCGCGACGGCGCCGGCCCTTTCTCACCGCCCGGTGGGAAAGCCTGGTGCTCCTCAACTCCCCCTGCCGGCGCGAGTGGCTCGAGCCGCTCGTGCCGTCCGGCACCGAAATCGACAGCTGGCACGGCGACCCGCAAGTCAGTCTGGTCGGCTTCCTGTTCACGGACATCCGCCTCCTGGGCGTGCCCGCTCCCCTTCACCGCACCAGGTAACGCTCGACCCCGCCAGGGGCGGGCGCGCGGCGTACGGCTGGCGTCATCGTGGAACGCGCTTCAGCCTCGAGGCGCCGGTGGCGGGCCCCGCGGCTGACCTCACGCCCGGCACCGAGGCCGAGTTCGTCACCGAGCACGACTGGGGCTACATGCGGCAACGCGACGGCGGGATGCTCGAATACGTGGCCGCCGGCTCCGCCCTGAACGCGCATGTGGACGCCCGTATCGCATAACCGCATGGCATCGGTGCCGCGGCGTTCTGTGCCACAATCCCGAACCATGAAGCGCTCGCTTGTCCTCGTCGCCCTTGTCGCCCTCGTCTCGTGCACAGCCGCGCCGCCGGCCACGCCCGCTGTCTCGCCCGAGATGGCTGCCTGGCAGGCACGCGCCACCGGTGTGACCATCGTGCGCGACGACTGGGGTATTCCGCACATCACGGGCCCGACCGACGCCGACGCTGTCTTCGGTCTCATGTACGCGCAGGCGGAAGACGACTTCAACCGCGTGGAGACGAACTTCATCAACGCGATGGGGCGGCTCGCCGAGGCCGAGGGTGAGAAGGAGATCTACCGCGACCTCCGCATGAAACTCTTCATCGATCCGGTGACGCTCAAGGCCGAATATGAGAAGGCACCCGACTGGCTGAAGGCGCTCATGACCGGGTGGGCCGACGGCCTCAATTACTACCTGGCGACGCACCCCAACGTGAAGCCCCGCGTCATCACGAAGTTCGAGCCGTGGATGGCGCTCAGCTTCAGCGAAGGCAGCATCGGCGGCGACATCGAGAGTGTGTCGATTGCGCGCCTCGAAGCCTTCTACGGCAGGAACCCGGCGGCGCTGGCCCGCGTTGAAGCCGACCCGCGCTACATGGCCGTGCCGCCCGAACCCACCGGCTCGAACGGCTTCGCCGTGGCGCCCGCCAACACCACCGCCGGCAAGGCGCTGCTCTGGATCAACCCGCATACCTCGTTCTCGTTCCGCGAGGAAGCGCAGGTGACGAGCAGCGAGGGCCTGAACGCCTACGGCGCGCTCACCTGGGGCCAGTTCTTCATCTACCAGGGCTTCAACGAGAAGGCCGGCTGGATGCACACGTCGAGCGGCGTCGACAACATCGACGAGTTCCTCGAGACCATCGTGCAGAAGGACGGCAAGGTCTTCTACAAGTACGGCGCCGAAGAGCGGGAAGCCACCATGAAGAAGATCACCATCCCGTACAAGACGGCCAACGGCATGGCGACGAAGGAGTTCACCACCTGGCGCACCCACCACGGACCGATCGTGCGCGAGCAGGACGGCAAGTGGGTGGCGGTGAGCCTGATGGAACAGCCCCTCAAGGCGCTGCAGCAGTCGTACGGTCGCACCAAGACGAAGAACATCGCCGAATACAAGCAGGTGATGGAGCTCCACACCAATTCGTCGAACGACACACTCTACGCCGACGCCGACGGCAACATCGCCTACTTCCACTCGAACTTCGTGCCGAAGCGCAATCCAAGGCTCAACTGGGAAGCACCGGTAGACGGCAGCGTGCCCGCCAACGACTGGCAGGGTGTGCATGCAGTAGACGACAGCCCGAGTGTCGAGAATCCGCCGAACGGCTGGGTCTACAACACCAACGACTGGCCCTTCATGGCCGCCGGCACGTACAGCAAGAAGAAGAGCGACTTCCCCGCCTACTTCGACACGGCCGGTGAGAACCCGCGCGGTGCCCACGCCATCCGCGTGCTCGACGGCAAGAAGGACTTCTCGACCGACGCCCTCATCGCCGCCGGCTTCGACACCGCGCAGCCCGAGTTCGACGTGCAGATCCCACTGCTGCTCAAGGCGTGGGACCAGGCGCCGGCGTCGAATCCGCTGAAGGCGAAGCTCGCCGAACCCATCGCCGCGCTCAAGAAGTGGGATCGCCGCTGGGCAGTGGATTCGGTGCCGCAGTCGCTCGCCATCTTCTGGGGCGAGGAGCTGTGGTCGAAGAGCAGCGACGCCGCCCGCAAGGCCGGCATCAGCGTGTATCAGCAGATGCGCGCGAAGGCCACGCCGCAGCAGCGGCTCGAGGCCCTCGCCGCGGCCGTGGACAAGCTGACCGCCGACTTCGGCAAGTGGCAGACGCCGTGGGGCGAGATCAACCGCTTCCAGCGCATCTCGCCCGAGATCGAGCATCCCTACGCCGACGACAAGCCGAGTACTCCGGTGGGCTTCGCCTCGGCGCGCTGGGGCTCACTCGCGTCGTTCGGTGCGCGGTCCTACAACGGCAGCAAGCGCATCTACGGCTCGAGCGGCAACAGCTTCGTCGCCGCCGTCGAGTTCGGCAAGGACGGCGTGCGCGCCCGCGCCATCACGGCGGGCGGCCTGAGCAGCGACATCACGTCGAAGCACTTCAACGATCAGGCCGACCGGTACGCCACCGGCAACCTGCGCGAGGTCTACTTCTACCCGAAGCAGCTCGAAGGCCACACCGAGCGCACCTACAACCCCGGGAAGTAGGCGCGGATGGGCACCCGCGGGTGGCCGGCGGCCGTCGTGGCGGCCGCCGGCATGCTGCTGACGCCGCCGTCGCTCGCGCAGACGGCGCTCGACGAACGGCAGCAGCACGTGGCCACCATCGTGACCGGCGAGATCGAGAAGCTCACAGGCCCGGCCGGCCGAAACTGCGGCATCTACACGCTTCGCGCTGTGAACAGTCACTCGCCGGTGAGCCATCGTGATGTGAGCGCGGCACTCCGATGCGTGCTCGCGGCCCAGCGGCGCGGACAGGCCGCGTGGGCCATCTGGCAGGTGCCGGATGTGGACGCCATCCTCTTCGACGGCATCGGCGCCAGCGCCGTGAGCGCCGTGCACACGGTGACGGGCCGCGGCAGCAACGCTGATGTCGAACTGACGCCGTGCCTCGAGCCGCGCGTCGGCCGGGACCTCGCGATCGAGTGCGCCAACCACCAGCCGCCCACGGCGAAGGACGTCGGCAAGGCGCTGCGGGGCCTGAAGCGCGACGTCGAGCGGACCTCGGGCTTCGCGTGGGCGGACGTGGCGCCCCGGCCCCCATCGGCCGGCGCCGCTGCGCCCGCCGAGACGCTGACCGCGCAGGTGACGGCAACACAGCGCGCCGTACACGTCACCGGCGAGCCGCACTGGCCGCGGTGCCCGCACCACTTCGACCATCCCCTCACCTATCGCGATGGCTGGTGGTTCTGCGAGCGCGACGCCGCGTTCATCGCGGCCGTGGGCCGCGTGTCGTCGGTCGTGCCCTGGAAGACACGCCGGCGATGAGCAGCGACCTGCTCTTCGATCGCTTCGGGCACATCGACATCTATCTGTTCGATCAACTGCTGCGCGGCAGAATCGCACCCGGCATGCGCGTCGTGGACATGGGCTGCGGCAGCGGGCGCAACCTCGTCTACCTGCTGCGCGAAGGCTACGACGTCTACGCCACCGACCGCGATCCCGCGGCGATCGAGACGGTGCGCGCGCTGGCCCGCCTGCTTGCGCCGCCGCTGCCGGCCGACCACTTCCGCGTCGAGGCCGTGGAGCAGTCGTCGTTTGCCAGCGCGACGTTCGACGTCGTCATCAGCAACGCCGTGCTGCACTTCGCCCGCGACGCCGCCCACTTCGAGGCGATGGTGACGGAGATGTGGCGCGTGCTCAGGCCCGGCGGCCTCTTCTTCGCGCGCCTCGCCTCGTCGATCGGCATGGCCGACCGTATGCAGCCGCTCGGTGACGGCCGTCACCAGATGCCGGACGGCTCTGAACGCTATCTGGTGGACGAACCACGGCTGGTGGCGACGACGTGGCGGCTCGGCGGCCGCCAGCTCGATCCGCTCAGGACGACGATCGTGCAGGACCAGCGCTGCATGACCACCTGGATACTTGAAAAACCAGGGATCGGGGAACGGGGCTCTGGCCTGGGGACGCCCTAAAACGGATAGACGCGGCCGTCTTTCGCGCGCACGCGCGGGAAGCTGTCGCCCGACGGGGCGCGGAAGTACCACGCCCAGCCTTCACGCGGCAGAAAGATCATGTAGCCCGCGTAGAACGGGCGGTCGCTGAAGCCACGCGCCGTGCGGGCCTTCGTCAGCAGGTCCGCCAGCCGCAGGCTTGCCGGTGCCGGCGTGGCGGGCTCCTCGCGTGCGTTCGTCTCCATCAACACGCGCACGGCCGTGCCCTGCACCTGCAACATCATGCCGCTCGCCGTCGTGCTCTTCGTGCCGCCATCGGTTTCCTGCTTCCAGCGCAGCAGCCGCGCCGGCGAGTGGAAGCGGTAGCCGCTCGGCGTGTCGCCTGACAGATCCACGACTCCGGTGGACGACACGCGGCCCACGTCGATGCGCGTCAGCACCGCGTCCGGCGCCCAGGCATGCGCGATCGACATCGCCCACGGCAGCGCGGCCACCGGATCGAAGCTCGAGAATCCGCCCGGGGGCGGCGCCGTGCCCACCGGTTTCCACGCGAACTCGGTGAGCGTGTCGAGCTCGGTGAGCGCGAGCGGACGGTTGCGGTCGGCCACACGCTGGCGCACGGCGTCGGTGGTCTCGCGCACACGCGTCGTGACCTCGCGCGTTGCGCGAGACGCCAGGTAGAGCCCTCCCGCAACGGTCAGCGACACGACGAGCAGCACGATGGTCGCAATGGCTCGCCCCGCGCCTCCGGTGCCCGGCGCTCTGACCTGGACGACGACCGGTGTCGCATCGCCGGCCAGGTCGTTGATGTCGTGGCGCAGACCGCAGAACCTGCAGACGATCGTGAGATCGTCGTCAGTCGGGTCGCCGAGGGCGGCCCCGCATCCCGAACAGCGGCGCGGAGTGGGCATCACGAGTACTAGCGGAATCGGCTAGAAGAAGTACGCGAGCACGGCCAGGCCCACGATGAGCAGGCCGAAGAACGACTTGGCCACGATGCCGAGCACGAAACCGGCGATGCCGCCAAGGCCGGCCATGCCGGCCCTCCGCGCGTCTGGATTTCTGGCGAACTCGAGGGCGAAGGCGCCGACGGCCGGCCCGAGGATGATGCCCGGCAGCCCGAACGGAATGCCGGCCAGCATGCCGACGGCGGCCCCGGCCACACCCCACGCGGACGCCCCCGCCTTGCGCGCGCCGAAGAGCGTCGCGACGTTGTCGGCGAGCGAGCCCACCACGGTCAGCACGAGCAGCACCGCCAGCCACACCCCGCCGATGCGCGCGAAGCCGTCGGCCCACGCCACGAGGGCCACGCCCGAGAAGATGATGCCGATGGCCGGCACGGCCGGGATGGCCAGCAACCCGATACCGAGCACCGTCACGAGCAGGCCGAAGATGAGGAGCACGATGTGCACGTGTCCATCATAGCGGCCTGCGGGCCGCGGAAGGTACGGTGCCGGGAGGCCCGAAGGCGCCACCCGCGGGGCATGCCGGCGGCGAAGGTATCATGCACCGCACGAACATCATGATGGACCTTGCTGCTGAGAGTGGCGCGCTCGTGCCGCGCGACCTGCCGAGCGCATCGGCTCTGGCGCGCGACGTGGCCTCGCGGGCCCGCAGCGCCGTCGAGGTCACCGAACACGCGCTCGCCCGCGTCGCCCGACACAACGGCGCGCTGAACGCGATCGTGACGCTGAACCCGCATGCGCTCGACGATGCCCGCGCCATCGACCAGCGGCTCGCCGCCGGCGATACAGTGGGGCCCCTTGCCGGCGTGCCCGTGGGCATCAAGGACATCACGCCGGTGGCCGGCCTGCGCACGACCTACGGCTCGCCCATCTACGCGGACCACGTGCCGGATGTGGACGCGGTCGTGGTGGAGCGCCTGCGTCGGGCCGGCGCGGTCATCATCGGCAAGACCAACACGCCGGAGTTCGCGGCTGGTGCCAACACCTGGAACACGGTGTTCGGCGCCACGCGCAATCCGTGGAATCCGGCGTTGACCTCCGGCGGTTCAACCGGCGGCGGCGCGGCGGCACTCGCGACCGGCATGGTCGCGCTCGCCGATGGCACCGACCTCGGCGGATCGCTGCGTATTCCGGCGGCGTTCTGCGGCATCGTCGGGCTGCGGCCCTCGCCCGGCCTCGTGCCGCAGCATCCGGTGGACTGGGTGTGGGACACAATCTCGGTGGCCGGCCCGATGGGGCGCACCGTGGAAGACGTGGCGCGGATGCTCCAGGT
>JBIKUN010000222.1:0-4920 GCA_044347565.1 Vicinamibacterales bacterium
CTCGCGCTTGGCAACGGCGCGACCACCACGCTGGTCGCCCTGCCGCCCGGCGTGTACTTCATCCGGACCTACGCGATCGAAGACGGCGTGCGAAGCGCCGCCTCGAACGAAATCCGGGTGGTCGTGGGCCTGGCCGCCCCGCCGACCGAGCCCGAAGACTTCCGTGGGATCGCCGTGGGCCATGGCGTGGTGCTCCACTGGCGTCAGCCTGTTGACGGAGGCTCGCTCGACCACGTGCTGCTCGAAGTCTCGGGCCCGGTCTCCGGCAACTTCTCGATTGGGGCGACCGGCGCGTTCCGGGTGGACGGTGTCCCCGACGGCACCTACACGATGCGGCTCCGCGCGGCCAACGCCGCCGGCGAGAGCGGCGCCACGCCGACCATCACCGTCACGGTGCCGGGTCTCGTGGCACAGGTCCAGCAGGGCCCGTCGCTGCCGCCGGGCCACGCCGGCCTGCCGGTGCGCTACGAACACTACAACACCCCGCGTATCCTGCAGCTCGCCGCCCGCGAGGGCCTCGAGGCGGTGGTGGCGGGCGCGGCCGACGAGTTCGAGGCTGTGCTGAAGCTCAAGGAATGGGTCGCGGCGCAGTTCCCGCACACGACTCCCGAGCCGTATCCGCCCTGGGATGCACTCATCGTGCTCGACGCGATTCGCGGCGGGCTCACCGGCGGCTTCTGCGCGCAGTACTCGCAGGTGCTCCTGCAGTCGCTGGCGTCACTCGGGTTTCCGGCCCGCTATGTGGAAGTCGGCACCACGGAGAATCCATACAACCACTACCCGCTCGAGTTCTGGTCAAACCAGTTCAACAAGTGGGTCCTGCTCGACGCCGACTTCAACCTGCACTTCGAGCGGAATGGCCTGCCGCTGAGCGCCCTCGAGGTACACGATGCGCTTGTCTCTGGTACCGCCACGTCGGTCGAGGTCGTGAAGGGCGCCTTCCGCACCGGGCACCCGTCGCCCGACGACTGGCCGCTCGGGACCCGGGAGCTGTACTACTACTTGCGCTACCACCTGAAGGCGAATCACGTGTCGGCCCCCGACGAACCCTCGTTTGACCGGTGGGGTGACATGATCGAGTTCTCCGACAGCCGCACCGTATTGTGGGAGTCGAGTCCCATTGAGTCGCCGTTTCCGAAAGAGCAGTTGACGGCCCGATCGACGAGCGATCGGGCGGCGGTCGACGCGCCGCTCAACCAGCTCTGGGTGACGCCACGCGTCACCACCGGCAGCACCGTGGCGCTCGACCTGGCCCACAGCATGGCGCAGATTGCCGGCGCGGAGTTCCGCGTTATCGACGACGCTGGGCTGCCTGGCCCCTGGCAGCCGCATGAATCGCCCACGCTCCTGTGGCAGGTGGGCGTGTCCGATCGTGCCATTGAGGTCCGTGGCGTGAACGTGCGTGGCGTCGCCGGACCGGCCTCGCGCGTCGCTCTCGTGGCGCCGTAACCTCCGCTCAACCCGGCCGCCTCCACTCGGCGCCTGCCTCGCGCAGGGGGACTGGATTTTGCAGGAGCGCTGCTTCGTGCGCGTTCAAATCACAACGTCGTCACGCCGCCGCTGGCTGGCCGGCTTCTTTCTCACGGCTCTCGCCCTGACCGCCGGCGGTCGCGCACAGGGGCCGGTGGTGCCCTCGCTGTTCGGGGCGGCCGCCTCGGGGGCGCGGGTGCCGCTGCAGGTGACGCAGCGCCTCGACACGCTCCAGTCGCGGGCGGTGAGCGTGAATGCGGCAGTCCTGGCCGCGACCGTCATCGACATCGAACTCACGTCGGGCCGCGTCGTGCGCGCCGAACTCGACCGCCGCGAACGCCATCGCACCGGCGCCGAGACATGGTCGGGCCACATTCCCGGTGAGCCGCTGAGCAGCGTCACGCTCGTGCTGAACGGCGGCATGCTCCAGGGCTCGGTGCGCCTCATGGACGGCGCCTACTCCATCGAACCGGCCGCCAGCGGTCCCGGGCACCTCGTGCGGCTCGTGGACACCGCGGCCACCGGCGGTGAGATCGACCCCCTGCTGCCGCCGCCGGATCTCCAGGCGCCGGCCGCCGGGGATGTCCCGACGCCTATCGCCGGTGACGACGGCAGCACGATCGACGTCGCCGTCTTCTACACGGCCAGCGCGCGCAGCGCGGCCGGCTCCGACATCGCGGTGCAGAACCGCATCGCACTCGGCATCTCGGAGACGAACACCGCCTACGCCAACAGCGGCATCACGCCGCGCCTGCGCCTCGTGGGCGCCGAGGCGACGACCTACACCGAAAGCGGCAATCTCAGCACCGACCTCAACGCCTTCCGCGCCGTGGGCGACGGAATCATGGACGAAGTGCATGCGCGCCGCAACGCGCTCGGCGCCGACATGATGGTGCTCATCGTGGGCGACGCCGCCGGCGGGGCGTGCGGCGTGGCGTACGTGATGACGTCGCTGTCGGCGGGTTTCGCGTCGTCGGCCTTCAGCGTCACCGCCTATCCCTGCATCAGCCCGAACTACACCTTCGCGCACGAACTCGGCCACAACATGGGGTCGGCGCATGCGCCGGAAGACGGCGCCGGCCAGCCCTCGCTCTACGCGTATTCGTTCGGCTACAAGAACCCGTCGAACCTGTTCCGCACGGTGATGGCGTACAACTGCACGAGCGGCTGCCCGCGTGTGCTGCACTTCTCGAATCCGAACGTGAACTTCAGCGGCGCGCCCACCGGCACGGTGGCGCAGCACGACAACGGCCGCTCGATCAACAACGCCGCCCTGACGATCGCCAACTGGCGCCAGGCCGTGGGCAGCGCCGCCGCGCCGACGATGGCCGCGCTCTCGAACGTCACGATCAATGAAGACGCCGTCACGCCGTCGATCGCCGTCACCGTGGGCGACACCGACACCGACGTCAACGCGCTCGTGGTCACGGCCACGTCGTCGAACACCACACTCGTGCCGAACACCGGTGCCGCGCTCACCATCGGCGGCTCCGGCGCCAACCGCACGCTGGTCGTGACGCCGGCGGCGAACCGCAACGGCACCGCCACCATCAGCGTGACGGTGAGCGACGGCGCCCAGACGGCCACGCGCACCTTCACGCTCACCGTGAACGCGGTGAACGACGCGCCCACCGTCACGCGGACGCCCGCGTCGGGCACCATCGCCAGCGGGCTCACGGCGCACGCCACGGTCACGATTTCGGACATCGACACGGCGGGCACCGCGCTCGTGCTCTCGACGAGCTCGGTGAACACGGTTCTGCTGCCGAACGCGAACGTCGCCGTGACGGTGACCGATACGACGTCGACCACGCGCATCTTCGACGTGGCGATGACACCGGCGCCGGGCCAGTCGGGTTCGTCGGTGGTCACGCTGACCGCGTCCGACGGCGCCGCCACGGCGGTCACGACCTTCGCGCTCTCGGTCACCATCCCGCAGCCGCCGGCGATTGCGTCGATCGGCGCGCAGTCCACCCCGGAAGACACACCGCGCGACATCGCCTTCACGGTGAGCGACGCCGACACGCCGCTCGATACGCTCGTCGTCACGGCCTCGTCGTCGAACACGACGCTCGTGCCGACCGTGAATCTCGCACTGTCCGGCAGCGGCTCGAACCGCACGCTCACGGCGACGCCTGCGGCCAACCAGTCGGGCACCAGCACCATTACGGTGGTCGTGAACGACGGCATCACGTCGGCGCAGACGTCGTTCGTGCTCACGGTGAACGCAGTGGACGACCCCCCCAGCTTCGCCGCCGGCATTCCGTCAGCAATCTCGACCGTGATAGACACGCCCACCACGTTCGAGGTGACCGTGGACGACCCCGACACGACCGGCTCGACGCTCACACTCACCGCCACGACTACGGCGTCCGCGCTCATCGCGAACACAGGGCTCACGGTGACGCCGCTGTCCTCGACCGCGACGAGCCGCACGTTCTCGGTGACCGTGCTGCCGAAGGCGGGTGTCACCGGCACGGGCGGTGTCGCCCTGCTCGGCGCGGACCTCACGAGCGGCGTCAGCCGCGCCGTGCAGGTGAGCGTCACGGCCACACCGGCCGCGCCCGATCCGCCCACCAGCCTCTCGCTCAGCGTCACCGGCTCGACCCTGACCCTCACGTGGATGCCAGCCACGACCGGCAGCGCGCCCACGAGCTTTACCGTGCATGTCGGTAACGCGCCGGGCGCAACGACGCTGGCGGTGCAGACCACGACAGGCACCTCGCTGAGCGTGCCAATCACGGTGGGCGGCACATACTTCGCGCGCGTCAGGGCCGTGAACACCTACGGCACGAGCCTCGCCTCACCCGAGGTATCGGTGAGCATCGTGCCGCCGGATCCGCGACCGGGCGCGCCCACGGGTCTGACGGCCTCGTTCAGCGGGCGCACGCTCTCGGTCGACTGGGCGGCGCCTGCGACGGGTGACCCCGTGACGAACTACGTGCTCGAAGTGGGATCGGCGCCGGGGCTCGCGAACCTGGTCGTGGTGCCGGTGGGCCCTGGGCTCTCGTTCGTGGCACCGGGGGTGCCTGACGGCACCTACTGGCTGCGCGTGCGCGGCTCGAACGCCGCCGGGATGGGCGTCCCGTCGCAGGATCTCGGCGTGACGATGGGGGTGGCGGGTGGCTGCGTGGGCCTGCCCTATGCGCCGGTGCTGCAGGCGCCGTCCATCAGCGGCAGCCTGCTCTCGCTGTCGTGGAGCGCTCCGGGCGGCACCACGGCGCCCACGAGCTACGTGCTCTTCGCGGGCTCGGCGCTGGGGCGGTCAGACCTCGCGGTCCTCAACCTCGGCGCCGGCACGACGTTCGCGGCGAATGCGCCGGGCGGCACCTACGTCCTGCGCGTGGCCGGACGGTCGGCCTGCGGGGTGGGCGCGGCGTCGAATGACATCACCGCGTCGGTGCTCTCGGGCAGCGGCGGGGGTGGCGGCGGCGTGGTGCCGGTGCCGCC
>JBIKUN010000098.1:0-17346 GCA_044347565.1 Vicinamibacterales bacterium
CGCGGTCACCGGCGCGCCGGCGGCCACCACGGCCAGGCGTCGCACTTCGTCGTCGGCGTCGCGTGAGGCGGTGCGCGCCAGGCCGCCATCCACCATGCGTGCGTTGCGCAGCGCCTGCAGCGCCAGGCGGCGCGCCCGCGCGAACGTGGTCTCGCCGCGGGCGTCCGGCGTCTCGACCACGACATACAACCGCGCTTTCGCGTCGTCGCCAAGCGGCGCCACCTTGCCGCTGATGCGTGTGAGCGATTCGAGGCCGCGCGCCGCGCCTTCCACCTGCGCGGCGTCACGGGCGACAGCAACGCGCGTGCGACCGGGCACCAGGCGCGCGCCGAGGGGCGGTGCCGACAGCACGGCGGCGAGCGTCTGCTCCACGCGGCGGAACTGATCCGGCGTCGCCATCGCGATCCGGCCCAATGCCGCGGCGTAGAGGCCCCAGTCCGCCGGCTTCGCCGTACCCATCACGCGGATGAGTTCGTCGATGGCCGGCATCGTGAAGAGCCGCGCGGAACCGGCCGTGGCAATCGACGCCCAGCGCCGCACTTCAGCGTCCGGGTCCGTCAGGAGCGGCATGATGTCGTTCAGCAGCGACGGCGTCTCGAAACGTCCCGCCGCCCGCACGGCCTGCGCGCGAACCTTCGCGTCAGCACTCTTGAGCCCCTCGGTGAGCAGCGCGTGCGTCTCGAGGCTCAGCACCCGCGCGTCTTCGGCGAGCAGCAGGCGTGTCGACAGCGACTCCTGGGCAAATCCAGGCGCGGTCAGCAGGGCGACGAGGGCCACGACGGCCGTCATGCGCCACCTGTCGAGGGAAGGCAGGGTCGGCATACGCCAACAAGTGTGGCCCAACTAGGCGGTGCTTGTCGTGGCCTCCGGCGGGCACGGCGCGTTGCTGTAGCCGGACCGGAACGCCTTCACCTCGCCGGTGGCCGGGTGGAACCTGTGCCGCCATACGCAGGCCGTGTCGTTCGCGAGCAGATGAATCGACACCGACGGCACATCCGACACCGTCTTCACGAGGTGGATGTCGTCACGCGGCGGCAGCAGCGCGTAGAAGTCGCCGGACTCGGCGGTCTGCTCGCGCGACACGACGAGGTCAGCGCGTGACTCGTCGAGCCCGTCGTCCAGCCGCCGATACACGGTCTCGTGCTGGCGGCCGCGATACACGCCGATGAGTCCCCAGGCCAGATGGTCGTGCACGGGCGTCTCGGCGCCCGCGGGAATCACGAGCGAGAACAGCGTGAGCGACCCATCCTCGGCGCGGTAGAGCGCGTACTGGCCGATCCCGCTGCCCATGCCGCTCGAATAGTCGGGTGCGCCGAAGGCCTCTGGCAGCCAGCCGTCGGCGGCGAGCAGCCGCGCGAACGCGGGCTTCATTGCCTCCACCCGCGCCGGTGTGTCAGCGATCTCACGCGTGAGGCGCCGCGTCTCGTCGATGAGCGCGCGGATCTCCGGCGTGTCCACGAGATACCCGAACGCGTGGTCGTGGGGATGCCCGAGGTCGCACATGCGGCGACTTTACCGCAGGTGGATGGGCAGGGCGGCCGTGCCGCCGTCGTGTTCGATCTCGAGCGCGTAGGTACCGCGCTCCCAGGCGCCAGTGGGCGACTCGAACAGCAGGTCGCCGAGCAACACTTCCTCGGGCAGACTCTGTGCGAGATCGACTACGGTCTGGCCCTTCTCGGGCCGGCCGAAGAACCGCAGGCGCGCGGCATCGCGAGTGCCCAGGAAGTAGGTCCGCACCTGATGGCGCGTGACTTGCGCCTGCTGCAGCAGCCCGCGGGCGCGCGCGGAATCCGCGCCCCAGCGAATCTGCTCGGCGAGTGGGACGGCCCGGCCGGATGGCGACACCAGCCGCACGCGGTCGCGACGCAATACGAACGGCTGCGCACTGGACATGCCCACCTCGATGAGCAGCCACGGCGTGTCGTGGTTGCGCTGCGAGTGGTAGTAGGCGGCCACCACCTGCGTCACGCCGTCGTGATAGTCGGCAAGGGCCTCGCCTCGCTGCGTGACGCGCGAGAACTCGCGCCGCGGCGCGCGCTGGGCGTCTGCGGACGCCACCATCCCCACGAGGAACGCCGCCACGATCGTGAATCGGGTCATCGATGCCTCCGCTGCGCTGGCGCTCTCACTATCGCACGGCATGAAACGCTTGATCGACGCCACGAGCTGTTTTGCGGCCTCGGGCGGGAGCGTGATGGGCATACGCCTATTCCGGCGCGCCGCGACGGCAGGCCGAATAGCCGAGCATCTGCTTCGCGAAGTCGCAGAGATATGAGATCTGCACGTCGGCGATGCCGCCGTTCGCGTCGTAGACCGGCGTCAGCGTGGGCATGACGAAGCCGGTGTAGGACGGCAGTTTCAGCTCGTCGACGCGGCGCACGATTTCGTCGCGCAGCCCGGCGTCGAAGTGCACGCCGTAGGTCTCGAACAGCACGCGCGCGGCTTCGTAGTCGCCCTCGGACTTGATGCGCTGCACGTCGCGCAGCATCTCGGCCACGCCCTGGCGGAACCGGGTGACGCTCTCGACCACGTAGTAGGTCTTGGCGTCGCGGATGCGCACCGACAGCGCGCGCGTGTTGGCCAGCAGCCAGTGCACGATGGCCTGGCGGTTGCGCATGTGGTCTTCTTCGAGCTGCGTGCCCTCGCGCACGCGGCGCAGCTGCACGAGCGCGGTGCGGGCGAAGGCTTCGTATTCCGTGCGCACGATGTCGGCATGCGCCTCGGCCGGCACGATGCCGAGCTCGACCAGCTTCGGATCGGCGCAGAAGTAGAGCGCCACGAGATCGGCGCGCGTCTCTTCGAGCGCCGAATACTGCTCCTTGAGCAGCTCCTGAGGCTGCGCGCTGATGTCAGCGGCCATGCGGCCAGACCCGTGGCCCAGCACCTCGTGGATTTCGGTGGCCAGTTCACCGGCCACTGCCCCCCAGCGTTTGGCGCGGTCGAACTCGTCGTCGTTCCACACGAACTCGCGGCGGTATTCGTCGGTCGTGCTGAATTCGTAGGCTTCGGTCACGTTCGAGAGCGTGACCGACTTGCTGCCGTGCACTTCGCGCACGCGCTGGTCGTTCGGCAGGTTCACGCCGATGGGCGTAATCGGGCCGGCATCACCGGTTTCGATCACGACTTCGATGGCCGTGGCCGTCACGCCGAGCACGACCGGCTTGCGGTACGCAGACGCAATCGGCATGCAGTCTTCGAACCACTGGGCGTTCTCGGCCAGGGCGCGGATGCGCGCCGTCTTCTCGTGGTTCACGTAGTAGACCATCGACTCCCAGGCACCCTTGATGCCGCGGGCGTCCATGTAGACCTCGATGAAACCGCTCATTGTGTCCACAGGCGAGTCGGTGGATTGCACCCAGGCGATGTCGAAGGCGGTGCGGTCACTGTCTTCACCCGTGCGATACCACTGGATGAGCGCACGCAGGGCCGCCGCGAAGCTCGGCGTGGCAAACGGCAGCGCCGCTTCGAGGTGGCCGATGATGCGGCGCAGTTCCGCGTCGTAGCGGCCGCCCACCCGGTAGACCTCTTCCACGAGCCGGCCATCGCGCTTCACGAGACGCGAGTTGAGCGGGTAACGCTCGACGAAGCCGTCGAGGTCGGCCATCGAGACGCCGTCGTAGAGGTTGTTGGCGCTGTCGCGCAGGATGTCGCCGCCGGCACCCGGCGTTTTGCTCGTGACCATCGCGTCCACGGCCGGGTCGAGCAGGGCCGGGGCCAGGTGGCGCGCCAGGTCCGCGGGCGATTCACCCGGAGCCGTGCGGAAGTGTGCACCCGCCGCGGCCGCGAGCGTCGCGGAGTGGGCCAGCTCTTCAATACCGAGCCTGAGCACGAACTTCCGCGCCGTCAGGTTGTTGAACGGGCCGGAATTGATCCAGAAGAGCTTCGTGTAGCGCCAGATTTCCGTCGCGATGTCGGCCGGCAGGGCGCCCTCGTGCAGCACCAGGGCTTCGAGGAAGTCGCGCATGGCCAGACTGTGCGCATAGCGCTGGTCGGTGTAGATGTCGCGCCCGGCGAGCGCCGCCTCGTACAGGTGCCAGATGAGCGTCTTCTGGTCGAGCGGCAACCCCGCGAAACCGTCGGCATAAAGCTGCACGACGGCGGCGTCGTCTACCCGCTCGAGCAGGTAGGGCCGGGTGGGCGTGCTGCTGACGGTCTGCACCGGGCGGTCGTTGGACGGCATCGTTCGAGTCGCGTTCGGAGGCTACAGGGGCACGGGTACACGATCCCCGTGCCGCGGCACACGCACGTTCCACGCCAACTCCGCCGTGATGCGGTTTTTAAGCGTGTCCTGGGCCGATGGCTCCCCGTGCACCAGGTAAGTCGTACCGGGGGGGGTCGGGAACGTCTTCAGCCAGCGCACGATTTCGCTCGCGTCTGCATGCGCCGACATCCCGTTCAACTTCTCGATGCGGGCCTGCACGGGTATGAACTGCCCGTGGATCTTCACTTCGGTGGCGCCTTCGATGAGATGACGGCCGCGCGTCCCCGCCGCCTGGAATCCGACGAAGAGGACCGTGTTCTTCGGATCGGGCAGCGCCTTGGCCAGGTGGTGCAGAACTCGCCCCCCCGTGGCCATGCCGCTCGACGAAATCACGATGGCCGGCCCCTTGCTCTCGACCACCTCGCGTGAGTCCTGCGGGGTGGCCACCGGGGTGAAGCGGGCCGTGCAGAAGGCGCTGACCTGGCCGCGCCGCTTCTGGACGTCGTCGTCGAGTTCGTGGGCGTGGCGCTGGTAGAACTGCAGCGCCTGCAGGGCCATGGGGCTGTCCACGTACACCGGCAAGGCCTTGATTTTCCGGGCGTCTTCGAGCTGCTTGATGGCGTAGAGCACTTCCTCCACGCGGCCGATGGCGAACGACGGAATGATCAGTTTGCCGCCGCGCTCCGCCGTCTCGGTGATGAGCGCGCGCAGGTGTTCGCCTTCGTCTTCCTGCGGGTGGAGACGGTCGCCATAGGTCGATTCCACGAGCAGCACGTCCGTCTGCACGCCGTTCGACGGGTCGGGCAGGATAGGCCGGTTGTAGCGGCCGAGGTCGCCGCCGAAGAGCACGGTGCCGCCTTCGCCGCCGGGCCGCCGCATCCGCACGTACGCTGCCCCCAGCAGATGCCCCGTGGGTAGAAACTCCACCTCGAGGGAACCTCCGGCCACGGGTATGGGTCGTTCATACCCAACGGGCTGGAGCTGGCGGAGCGTCTTGATGGCGTCGTCCTCGGTGAAGAGCGGCCGGGCCGGCTTGTGCTTGGAGTAGCCGTAGCGGTTGGCGCGCTCGGCTTCCTCTTCCTGGAGACGCCCGGCGTCGGGCAGCACGAGCGAACAGAGGTCCTGAGTGCCCGGGGTGCAGAAGATCCGCCCCTTGAAGCCCTGGGCCACGAGGCGCGGCAGCATCCCCACATGGTCGAGGTGCGCGTGGGTGAGAACGACGTCGTCGATCGAGGCCGACGGCACGGCCGGCTCGGCCCAGTTGCGCAGGCGGAGCTCCTTGAGCCCCTGGAACATGCCGCAGTCGACGAGCACGCGCTTGCCGGCCGCTTCCACCAGATACCGTGAGCCCGTGACCGTGCGGGCCGCCCCGAGGAACGTCAACGTCGAAGACATTGCTCGGACTCTACCAGATACGGCGATCGGCTAAGCTCGAAGACCTGACATGGCCACTCGCCGTCGACGGTTGCAGCACGCCTGCGCGGTAGGCCTCGTGGCCGCTGCCGGCGCCCTCGTCACGCCCGCGGCCTCCGCGCAGGCCGTGGCGCGTTCGCCACGCACCATCACGCTCGGCGAAATCAGCGCCTCGTTCGAAGCCCTCGCCGCGCAGGTGGGGTCGAGCACCGTGCAGGTCGTGGCCTCGGGCCTCGCGCTCGATCCCGACGCACCGGCCGGTGACGGCGCGGTCGAGCGGCGGCGCTCGTCTGGCTCGGGTGTCATCCTCGACGCCGCCGGCTACGTGATGACCAATTACCACGTGGTGCAGGGCGCCCGTCGCGTGCAGGTGGTGACGGCATCGCGGCCGCAGGGCACCTCGATCGTGCGCCCGCGCGAACGCACACTCGACGCCACGGTCGTCGGCGTGGACGAGGAGACGGATCTCGCGCTGCTCAAGGTGAACGGCGCCACCTTCGCGGCGCTGCCGCTCGGCGATTCCGACACGCTGCGGCCCGGGCAGCTGGTGTTCGCGTTCGGCAGCCCGCTCGGCCTCGACAACACGGTGACGATGGGTGTCGTGAGCGCCGTGGGCCGGCAGCTCGAATCCGACGATCCGATGGTCTACATCCAGACCGACGCGCCCATCAATCCGGGCAGCAGCGGCGGCCCGCTCGTGAATGCCGAGGGTCAGGTCGTGGGTATCAACACGCTCATCCTCTCGCAGGGCGGCGGCAACGAGGGGCTCGGCTTCGCGGCGCCAAGCAACATCGTGCGCGCGGTCTACGAGCAGCTCAAGGCGCACGGGCGCGTGCGGCGCGGCACGATCGGCGTGCTCGTGCAGTCGATCACGCCGCCACTCGCCGACGCGCTGCAGCTGCCGCAGGACACCGGTGCCTTCGTGGCGGACGTGGACGCCGACGGCCCGGCGGCCAAGGCCGGTTTGCGCATCGGCGACATCGTCATGGCGCTCGACGGCAAGCCCATCGAGAACGGCCGGCAGCTCGAGGTGAATCTCTACCGGCGCGCCGCCGGCGCCGTCGCTACGCTCGACATCGTACGCGGCAAGGAGACGCTGCGCCTGCCGGTGGCCGTGGACGAACGCGGCGACGATCCGCTGCGCTTTGCCACGCTCGTCACGCGCGAACAGCACCTGGTGGCGCGGCTGGGCGTGCTCGCCATCACCCTCGACGACACGCTGCGGGGTGAACTGGGTCTCGGCGCGAGTGACGCCGGCGCGCTCGTGGCGGCGCGGGCCGGTGAGGAAGCCGTCGAGTACGGCATCCAGCCCGGCGACCTCATCGTGGCCGTCAATCGCGGGCGTGTCAGCTCGCTTACCGACCTGCGGCAGGCCGTCACCACGCTGCCGGCGCGGGCCGCCTGCGCGCTGCAGGTGCTGCGGCAGGGGCAGTATTTCTTCCTGGCGTTCGAGTTCGAGGAGTGATTCCCGCGTCGTCCTCCCCCGCCGTGTCGGCTGCCGCGATCGACCATCTCTTCGCGCAGTCGGAGGCCGGGCGCTGGGGTGTCTCTCGAGATCGGTTCGCCGAGGCCGTGGGCCGCGCGGCGGCGAAGATCGCGCCGGAGGGCGGCGCCGCGGCCGATGCCGCCGTGGTCTCGCTGCACGCACGTGACCTGGCGCTGGCGCTCGCCTGCGCGGATGGCCACGACGCCGCATGGGAGCACTTCGTGCTCACCTACCGTCCCGAGCTCTACCGCGCCGCACGCGCCATGACCGACGAGGTCGCGGGCCGCGAACTCGCGGATTCGCTCTACGCCGACCTCTTCGGCCTGGGCGGACGCGAGGGCCGGGGGCAGTCGCTCTTCCGCTACTACCACGGGCGCGCGAAGCTCTCGACGTGGCTGCGCAGCGTGCTCGCGCAGCGGCACGTGGACGTCGTGCGGGCGCGGAAGCGGCTCACGACCATCGACGATCCGGAACGTCCGGTGGCGACGCGCCTGCCGGCGCAACCGCCGGTGGATGCCGCGCGCGCGCAGGCGATGCGGTTCGCTGCGGGTGCGATCGCCGGCGCGCTCGCGGCGCTCGACGGCGCCGACCGTGTGCGCCTCGCCTACTACTACGTGCACGGCCTCACGCTGGCGCAGGCCGGGCGGCTCTTCGGCGAGAGCGAGGCCACGGCGTCGCGCAAGCTGGAGCGCATCCGGCGGCAGTTGCAGACCGCCATCCGCGAGGCGCTCGTGCCGCACGGGATGGCGCCTGGCGACGTCGCCGACTGGGCCGACGTGGCCCACAGCGCCTGGGACGGCGCGCTCGCCGACGCGCTTGGCGTGCCGGCACCGCAAGAGACCGGGCCGCCATCGTTCAAAGGAAAGAGGACGCCGTGAGTCTGCCCAAGGATACCGCGCGGGATCCGCGCGCCGACGCGCTGCTGACCGCGGCGCTGCACGCCGCGGACGGCGTGGAGGCGAGCGGCTGCCCGGACGCGGAAGAGATGGGCCTGTACGTGGAGCGCGAACTCGCCGGCGCGGAGCGGCGCGCGGTCGAGGCGCACGTGCACACGTGCCCGCGCTGCCAGGCGATCGTGGCGGCGTTCGTGCGGGCACTGCCGGACGAGGGAGAGACGGCGGACGTGGTGGCCGGCGCGGGTGAGGCGTCCGCGGGCGGCGGGTTCGCGGCGTGGTTCGCCGGCTGGCGCTGGCTCGTGCCGGCGGCCTCGCTCACCGCGGTGGCGCTCGTGGCGGTGTGGGTGGGCCGCGATCCGGCCGATCAGGGGGCGGAGTCGGCGCGGGGGGCTGCGGCGATGACTGAGACGGACGCCGCCGTACCCGCCACGCCGGCGGCACAATCCACGCAGGCCCGGCAGGCCGAGGCGTTTGTGCCGCCAGTGTCGTCGTCGAGCGCGGTCGCCGGGGCGGCGATGGTCGACCGGCGCGCGCCGTCCGCGACCCCGATGGTGGCGCGTCAGGAGGTGGCCGGTGTGCTGGCCGATCGCGCGACTGCGGCGAACATCGCCCCCAGCGAGAAGACCGCCGCGGGCGCAACGCGCGAAGCGGCGGCGGAAGCCGCGCCCGCCGCCCCGCCGGTGCAGGAGACGCTCGCGGTGACTCAGGCGCCGCCCGCCCCCCCGGCACTGGCCGAGGCGAGCGCGGAGCGACGGGCCGGGCCGGCCCAGACTCTCGGGGCGAACGACGCCGCAGTCTTCCGTGTGCGGCCGGCGGTGTCGTTCCGGCTGCGGGCGGGGGCGGTCGAGCGGTCGCTCGATCAGGGCGCGACGTGGCAACGCGCGCCGCTGCCGGCGGGCGTCACGGTACTGGCCGTCACATCGCCGGCGCCCGGCGTCTGCTGGGCCATCGCGGCCGACGCGGTGCTGCGCGCCACCGACGGCGCCACCTTCACCCGCGAGCCCGTGCCGACAGCCGAGCGGCTCACCGCCATCACGGCCACCGACGCGATGCGCGCGGTGGTCACCGCCGCCTCCGGCGCGCGGTTCGCCACCACCGACGGCGGCCGCACCTGGGTGCCGGCGCAGTAACGCTCGGCGCGCAGGTCCTGCCACAACTCTCCCCCCGCCTGGATTGCGGACAGTCCCCCCGCCGGTTTCCCCGGCGGTTTCCGCCACAAGTCGGGCCCCACCCCGAATGGGGTCTGACCCCGTCATGCACCGTCATGCAAGAAATCGACGGGCGCGCGTTCTCAGTGCAGACCCCTGATCCAAAGGAGACGCCCGTGACCGCCAAGTCCTTCGCCCTGCCCATCCTGCTCGCCGTGTCTGCCGCCGCGCTCGTCAACATCGCCGCGCCGCACGCCGAAGTTCCGCGCCCGCCCGTGGCTGCCGCCCCCGCCGGACCTGTCGTGGTCAGCGGTCAGAACCAGCAGCAGGACGTGGCGCTCACCGTCTACAACGGCGGCCTGGCGCTCGTGCGCGACGTGCGCGCGCTCACGTTGCCGGCCGGTGAGCTCCACCTGCGCTTCGAAGACATCGCCGCCACCGTGAATCCGGCCACGGTGCACCTGCGCTCGCTTACCCAGCCAGGACGCCTGCCGGTGCTCGAGCAGAACTACGAGTACGACCTGCTGGATCCGCAGAAGCTGCTGCAGAAGTACGTGGGCCGCGAGCTGACGCTCGTGCGCACCACGATGGAAAGCGGCACGTCGAGGACGACCGAGGTGAAGGCGACGCTGCTCGCGCTCAACAACGGGCCGGTGTGGCGCATCGGCACCGAGATCGTGACCGGCATCGCCGCCGATCACTACCGCTTCCCCGATCTGCCAGACACGCTCTACAGCCGTCCCACACTCGTCTGGACGCTCGACAACAGCGGCGCGCCGGCGCACCGCGTGGAGGCGGCATATCTCGCGAACAACATCGCGTGGAATGCCGATTACGTGCTCACGATCGATCAGCAGGGCCGCGCGAGCGACCTGGACGGCTGGGTGACGCTCAAGAACAACACCGGGACGTCCTTCACGCGCGCCACGTTGCAGCTCGTGGCCGGTGATCTGCACAAAGTCGAGCCCGACGCCGCCCGGCAGAACTTCGCGGCGCGCGCGGCGATGGCCGCCGACGCCCGCGAGGCGATCACGCAGCAGACATTCTCGGAGTATCACCTCTACACGCTCGGCCGGCGCACCACGATCGCGAACGCCGAAACGAAGCAGCTCGCGCTGCTGCACGGCACGGGCGTGCCGGTGGAGCGCCGCTACGTCGTGGACGGCCAGCAGTGGATCTACCGCAACCGTCAGCAGCCGGGCACGCCGGTCCGCGACAGCGTGAAGGTGTTCTACGACTTCCGGAACAACGCCGCCTCGGGCCTCGGCATGCCGATGCCGGCCGGTACGGTGCGCATCTATCAGACCGATCCGAACGGACAGGTGCAATACGTGGGCGAAGACCGCATCGACCACACGCCGAAGGACGAGCGGCTGTCGCTGCAGATCGGCACCGCGTTCGACGTCGTAGCCGAACGCCGGCAGACCGACTTCCAGGAACGCGGCGCCGCCACCTACGAACTTGCCTACGAAGTTACCCTCCGCAACCGCAAGGAGACGCCCATCACGGTGGAGGTGAACGAACCGCTCGGCGGCACGTGGACGATCCTGTCGTCGTCGCACCGCTGGACGAAGACGGACGCCTTTGCCGCGCGCTTCCAGGTGCCGGTCGCCGCCGGCGCCGAAACCACAATGCGCTACCGCGTCCGCGTCACATGGTAGATCCTGCGACCCTTGTAACTGGGTCTGTCACCGCCACTAGTTGTAACCGGGGTCTGTCACCCTCACGGGTCGGAGACAAGCCGTGACCGTGACAGACCCCGTTACAAATGGCACTACTGACCGAGGATGAGCGGCAGGCCGTTCTTCGGGTTGCCGATGACGACCACCTTGCTGTTGGGACTGTTCACGAGCTTCTCGGTGGCTTCGATGCCCTTCCACTGCAGCAGCTGATCGCTGATGCCGGTCGAGACGATGCGCTGGAAGTCGGCTACGCCCTGCGCCTCGATGCGCTTCCGGTCCGCTTCCTGCCGCTCACGCTGCAGCACGAACTGCATCTGCTGCGACTGCTGATCGGCCTGCTGCTTGGCCTCGATTGCCGTGCGGAGCGTGTCGGGCAGACGGATGTCGCGCAGCAGCACGTTCTCCACGGTGACGCCCCGCGTCTCGAGGATCTTCTTGAGCTGCGTGAGCATCTGCTGCGCCACGAGCTCTCGGCCCTCACTGTAGAGTGCGTTCGCGGTGTGCGCCGCTGTCACCGCGCGCATCACCGAACGCAGATTCGGGATGACGACGATTTCCGCGTAGCGCGGGCCGATCTTCTGGAACACCTCGCCGGCCCGATCCGGCTCCAGCCGGTAGAGCAGCGACGTCTCGAGGCCGATGATGAGGCCCTCGCTCGACGGCACGTCGGCGTGTTCCTTGATCTCCTGCGTGCGGATGGACATCTCCGCCACACGCTTGAGCGGATTCACGAGGTGCAGGCCCTCGGGCAGCTGCTCCCCGGTGAGCTTGCCGAAGAGCGTCGTGACACCCACGTGCCCGGTGTCGATGGTGCGGAAGCCGCACGAGGCCGTCGCGGCGATGACGGCGAGCAGGAGCACGACACCCAGGCGCCGGCCGGCGCGGGGCGAGACGTCGATCGTGGTAGCCATGGTTGCTCAGCTTTTCGGCAGGAGGCCCGTCCAGCATCAGGGCGGCGCGGCCGTGCGTTGCAGGGTGTGACACCGGGCGGCAGGCGGGCGCGGTATCATCCCGGCGCGGTTTTTTATCGCCTGTTGCCGGCATCTGGTGCCCGCTGGAGTGAGTTCGTGAGACATCGATTGGGTGCCCGCGCGCTCTTGGCGGCGTTGGCACTCTCCGCGCCCCTCGTTGCTGGCGCACAGCCACCATCGTCCGATCCAGCCGCCGCGGCGCCGCGCCTCGACGCCGTGCGCCTCACCGAAGGCGACACCATGGTCATCGACGGTGCCCTCGACGAGGCCGCCTGGGCGCGGGCGATTCCCGCCAGCGACTTCAGGCAACGCGATCCCCGGCCCGGCGCGCCGGCGACCGAGCGCACCGAGGTGCGCGTCATCGTCGACAGCCGGCGCATCATCCTCGGCGTGGTCTGCTTCGACTCCGAGCCCGACCGCATGCTGGCCAACCAGATGCAGCGCGACCAACCCTTCAGCGGTGACGACCGCTTCCTCTGGGGGTTCGACACCTACCTCGACGGGCGCACGGGCTACTTCTTCGAGATCAACCCGGCCGGTGCCATGGGTGACGGGCTGGTCACGGGCCCCGGCGGCGGGGGCGGTGGTCCCGGCGGGGGGGGCGGCGGCTTTGGCGGCCAGATGAACAAGTCGTGGGACGGCATCTGGATTGCGCGCGTGCGCCGAACCGACAAGGGCTGGACGGCCGAGATCGAGATTCCGTTCCGCACGCTCAACCTCAACCCGGATAACGACACCTGGGGCGTGAACTTCCAGCGCACGGTGCGCCGCAAGAACGAAGAGAGCCTGTGGACGGGCTGGCAGCGCACCGAGGGCCTGCTGCGTATGTCGAATGCCGGACGCCTGAGCGGGATCGGCGAAGTCTCGAAAGGCCTCGGCCTCGAAGTGAAGCCGTACGGCGTGGCGGGCGTGGGCAACGCGCCAGGGCGCGGCGAGCCGGCGACGACGGCCGACGCCAACGCCGGCGTCGACATGTTCTACAACATCACGCCCGGGCTGCGGGCGAACTTCACCGTCAACACCGACTTCGCCGAGACCGAGGTCGACCAGCGGCGCACCAATCTCACGCGGTTCCCGCTCTTCTTCCCCGAGCGTCGCGAGTTCTTCCTCGAGGGCTCGAGCTTCTTCGACTTCCCGCCCGGTGACGCCTCGCCGTTCTTCTCGCGGCGCATCGGCCTGAACCAGGGGCAGCCGCAGCAGGTGCTGTTCGGCGCCAGGCTCGCCGGGCAGGTCGGGAAGCAGGACGTCGGCCTGCTGCACGTCCGCACGGGCGAGGACGATCCGCCCCCCGGATCGACGAGCCGTCTGGCGTCCGAAGACTACTCGGTGGCGCGGCTGCGGCGGCGCTTCGGCCGGCAGTCCTTCGCCGGTCTCCTCTATACGCGGCGGGCTGGCGTCGACGAGGCGTCGAACATCGTGGATCAGCACACGCTCGGCTACGACGTGACGCTCGCCACGCCGTCATTGCTCGGGTCGGGGAAGAACTTCGAGACGGGTGCCTGGTTCCTCCACACGACGGGCCTGCAGAATCAGGACGGCGGCTCGAACGCCTTCGGCGGCCGCGTCTCGTACAACAACGAGCCGATCACGGCCAACGTGTTCTTCCGGCAGTTCGACCCGGCGTACGACGCCGCCGTGGGCTTCACGCCGCGGCGGAACTTCAAGCGCTGGAACTCGAACTTCGAATACGCGCCCCGCATCAACAAGGGCATCCTGCGGGAGATCCAGACCGGCGGCAACGTCGAAGTTGTCACGTTTCCCGACAACCGCCTGATCACGCGGCAGTTCTTTCTGACGCCGCTCGAATTCCTGTTCGAAGCCGGCGATCGCCTGCAGCTCCAGTGGTTCCAGACCACGGAGCAGCTCGAGGTGAACTTCGAAATCAGCCCCGGGCTGGTCCTGCCCGTCGGCAGCCGGTATGAATGGAGCCGCCAGCAGATCATCTTCGACTCGGCGCAGAACCGGCGAGTGTCGGGGCGGGCGGAGTACTCGTTCGGCGACTTCTACAACGGCACGCGGCGGGAGTTCAACTTCGACCTGCGCCTCCGGCCACGGGCCGGCGTCTACATCCAGGCGTCGAGCGAATACAACGACGTCGTGCTCACCGAGGGCGCGTTCACGACGAAGCTGTACCGCCTGGACGCGCGCACGCAGTTCAGCCCGTGGATCGCGCTCTCGAACAACGTGCAGTACGACACGCAGAGCCAGTCGCTCGGCTGGCAGATGCGCTTCCGCTGGATCCGCAAGCCCGGCAACGACGTGTACGTGGTCTACACCCACAACTGGCTCGACAGCGACCGCCGGTTCGGCACGATTGACCGCCGCGCCGCGATGAAGATCGTGCAGACCTACCGGTTCTGACCGGCACCACCGACTTGTAACGGGGTCTGTCACGGTCACGCCGTGTCAGCACCCGAATACAACCGGTGACCGTGACAGACCCGGTTACATTCGTGGCATGAATTTCAACAGCGACAACGTGCACGGCGTGGACGAGGCGATCCTCGCGGCGCTCGGCGAAGCCAACACCGGCACGGCGCGGGCCTACGGCTACGACGACTGGACGCTCGCCGCCGAGGCGCGCCTCGCCGAGGTGTTCGAGACGGACGTCGCGGCCTTCCTCGTCGTCACTGGCACCGCCGCGAACTCGCTGGCGCTGGCCGCCTGCTCGCCGCCGTACGGCGCAGTCATCTGTCACCACGAGGCGCACATCGTGGTGGACGAATGCGGCGCGCCGGAACTCTTCAGCGGCGGCGCGAGGCTGATGGGCGCGCGCGGCGCCGGCGGCAAGATCACGCCGGCCACCGTGGCCGCGCTCTTTGCCACCCTCGGCCGCGGCGAACACGAACAGCGGCCGAGCGTGCTCTCGATCTCCGAGGCCACGGAGCTCGGCACGGTCTACACGCCGGCCGAGGTCGCGGCCCTCGCCGCCGTTGCCCGCGAGCGGCGCCTGCGCACGCACATGGACGGCGCCCGCTTCGCCAACGCGCTGGCACGCCTGGGCTGCACGCCGGCCGAGCTCACGTGGAAGGCAGGCGTGGATGTGCTCTCCTTCGGCGCGACGAAGAACGGCGCGATGGGCGTGGAGGCCGTGGTGTTCTTCGACGCCGCGCTTGCCACCGACTTCCGCTACCTGCGCAAGCGCACGGGGCAGCTCGTGTCGAAGAACCGGTTCCTCGCCGCGCAGATGCTCGCCTACCTGGCCGACGGCCGCTGGATGCGCAATGCCCGCCACGCCAACACGATGACCGACCGGCTCGCCGCGGCCTTCCGCGCCCTGCCCGGCGTGCGCCTGCCGCTGCCGGTCGACGCCAATGCCGTCTTCGCCATCGTGCCGCGAACACTGCACGAGCGCCTGCAGGCGCAGGGCGCGCGGTATCTGGTGTGGCCGGGGGAAGGTCCGGGCACGGACGCCGTGGGCGAGCACGAGGTGTTCATCCGCCTGCTGACGTCGTTCCGCACGTCCGCCGCGGACGTGGACGCCCTCGTCGCGGCTGCCGTTTAAGCATCGCCTGCAGGTCGCGCACGGCGTCGCCGATCGTCTCGACGATCGCACGCACGATCGGCCAGAGGTCACCTTCCGCGGCGACGTCGGCCGCCACCGCCGGATCGGACATCACGAGCCACGCCCCGAGTGACACGACCGGCGTGACCGAGAGCAGGAGGGCGCCCGGCGCGAGGCTCGCGCGCCACGTCCAGCGGCGGGTGCGCGCCGGACACCCTCCGCCGCGGCAACTCGGCCGTGATAACGTGCGGCTGGATGCGTGCACTCACCCGCCCTGGACTGTTCCTCACGATGGGTGCGCTGGCGCTGGCCACGGCCGTGCCTGGCGCCGGCAGCGCCGCGCAAGCGCCGGCGATTGGCGCGGCGTTCGCTGCCTTCTGGGCCGCCGGCACCGTGGCGGAGGCGACCGCGGCCGCGCCCGCCGTGGTGCAGTCGGGCGTGACCTTCGACACCGCCTACGCGCGGCTGCGCCAGGGCCGGCCCTACGAGCCGAACGCCCCGCGCGGCGTGCAGAAGCTCACGCGCAGCATGGAGGCCACGACCTACCCCTTCACGGTGGACGTGCCGGCCAGCTACGACGCCACGAAGAAGTACCAGGTGCGCGTGCAGCTCCACGGCGGCGTGGGCCGGCCGGATCCGGCGGCGCGCGGCGATGGCTCGATTGGCGCGCTGGCGGGCGCCGAGCAGATCTACGTGCTGCCGCAGGCGTGGGCCGAGGCGCCGTGGTGGGGGCCGCTGCAGGACGTGAACGTGCCGGCGATTCTCGACCAGGTGAAGCGCACCTGGAACGTCGACGAAAACCGCGTCGTAGTCTCGGGCGTGTCCGACGGCGGCACCGCCGCCTTCTACGTCGCGATGCGCGACACCACGCCGTATGCGAGCTTCCTGCCGCTCAACGGCTTCATCATGGTGCTGCGGAACCGCGACCTCGGCCTGCGCGGCGCGCTCTTTCCGCACAACCTCACGAACAAGCCATTCTTCGTCGTGAATGGCGGCCAGGACCCGCTGTATCCGGCGGCGCGCGTCGAACCGTACTTGAAGCAGTTCCAGGCCGGCGGCCTGACGATGGAGTACCAGCCGCAGCCAGAGGCCGGACACAACACGGCGTGGTGGCCCACGGTGAAGGACAACCTCGAGCGCTTCGTGGCGGCGCATCCGCGCGAGCCGCATCCGGCCCGCCTGACGTGGCAGACCGACAGCGCGACGAGCCGCAACCGCGCGCACTGGCTCGTCATCGACCGGCTGGCCCCGGCCCGGCCAGGTGAGGACCTGCCCGACCTCAACAACTTCATCGCGGGCGAGGAGCCGAACTTCGGCGTGCGGTCGAACGGCATGCGCGTCACGACCGTGCTCACGGGCTCGAACGCCCAGACGTTCGGGCTGCAGCCGGGCGACCTCGTAGCCGCCATCAACGGCCGGCAGCTGCCAGAGGCCCTCGAGCTCACGGACTTCCTCGGGATCTACCAGGCGGGCGAGGCACTGCACTTCGAGGTGGAACGCGGACCGACGCGGCAGACCGTGGACCTCAAGGGCACCTACCAGCCCACGCTCGTGCCGAAGGTGACGCCGCTCTTTCCGTCGCCGCGCGCGGCAGGACGCGTGGACCTCGTGCGCGACGGCAACACGGTGCGCGCGACCACCCGCGGGGTCGCCGCCTTCACGCTGCTGCTCTCACCGGACGTGTTCGACTTCACCCGTCCGATCACGGTCGTCGCGGACGGGCGGACCGTGTTCGAGGGGCGGGTGCAGAAGAGTGTCGAGACGCTCCTGACGTGGGCCGCGAAAGACAACGACCGCACGATGCTCTACGGCGAGGCACTGTCGATCACGCTCACGCCCTGATGCGCCTGAGCGCGCGCCGGCGCCGCCGTTACTTCCGGATGTCGGCGCGTTCGACGATCGCCTCGTAGGAATACCCGGCGCCGAAGTCCTTGCCGGTCGTGAGCGTGCCGTTCACCGTCACGATGTCGCCGGCGTTGAGTTCCGCCGCGCTCGTGACGACGAGGTCGTGCGTGCCGTCCTTCACCACGCCGCTGCCATCCTG
>JBIKUN010000100.1:0-17242 GCA_044347565.1 Vicinamibacterales bacterium
CCTCGCGCGACAGCACGTTGATGCCCATGCTGACGAGGTACGGCAGGCTCGGCTTCTCGATGTAGCGGTCGAGGGCACCGTCCGTGGTCGTTTCGATGACGCCGTAGTCGACATACATGCTGCGGCGATGCACCGCGATGGTCGCGGCGGCGCTGCCCTGGCGATGGGCGGCGACGAGGGCACCGTAGTCGAGCGTCGTCAGCAGGTCACCGTTCATCACGAGCAGGTCACCCGGCGGATTCGTGACCGCGCGCAGCGATCCGGCCGTGCCGAGCGGCACGTCTTCGCGGCAGTACTCGATCGTGAGGCCGAAACGTTCGCCGTTGCCGAGGCAGGCGGCGAAGAGGTGCGGCAGGTGGCCGAGCGTGATGACCACGCGGGTCACGCCGGCGCGGGCCAGCTGGGCGATCACGATCTCGAGAATCGTGACGCTGCCAAGGGGCAGGAGCGGCTTCGGAATGGACACCGTGAACGGGTGCAGGCGCGTGCCCTTGCCGCCGGCCAGAATCACAGCCGTCATGATCGACTCTCTCCTCGCGGGCGGCTCACGCCGTCGTAGACGTCCCGCAGCTTGTGGAACATCGCCTCGATCGAAAAGTCGCGCCGCGCCCGCGCGAAACCGGCCTGCCCGAAGGTCTGGCGCCGCTTCGGATCGCGGGCGAGCACCTCGAGTGCCGAGGCCAGCGCGGTGGCGTCGCCGGGCGGCACGACGAATCCGCACTCGCCGTCGAGCACGGCCTCGGCGGCGCCGCCGACGTCGCTCGTGACCACCGGGAGGCCGGCGGCCATCGCTTCGATGTTCACGAGCGGCATGCCTTCGCTGAACGAGGGCAGCACGAACGTGTCCAGTGTCGCATAGAAGGACGGCGCGTCGTCGACGAAGCCGAGGAACTGGCAGTCGCGCAGCCCGAGCGCCGCCGCCCGGCTCTCGAGTGCCTTGCGGGAATACCCCTGCCCGGCGATGCGCAGGGTCACGGCGATGCCGCGCGCCTCGAGTTCGGCCGTCGCCTTGAGCAGCACGGCCACGCCCTTCTTCGGTTCATCGAGACGGCACAACGTGCCGATCACGTACGGCCGGCCGCCGGCCTCGGGCCGGTCGGGTGACGCTGACGCGAAGGGCGACAGATCGATGCCGTGGTGCACGAGCGCGACCTTGCGCAGCGCGCTGGCGGGGTGGCCCAGCGTGACCGTGGAGAGACTGACCTCGACGTCGTGCCTGAGCCGGCCGGCGCAGATGACGACCGCGTCGCTCAGCAGGAACCCGAGGCCGTGCACCACGCGCGCGAACCAGGCGCCGAAGGCGCCGATGCTGCCGTCCTCGCGCACCGCCATCAGGTCGTGGGCGCCGTGCAGCGAGCAGACGACCGGGCCGGCCGCGCCGGCCCGCGCGGCGAGCGTGCCGAGCAGGATCGGGCGGGCGCCATGCACGTGGATGACGTCCGGCCGCAGGCGCCGCAGCACGCCAACGAGCGCCAGTCCACTCCTCATGGTCTTCCAGCTCCAGCCGCCTTCGTCGTGGAGCGTGACGATGGCGCAGCCCAGCTCGGAGAACTGGCGATGCGGCGCCTCGTGGGCGAGGCTGACGAGCGTCACGTCGAAGCCCGCGCCCTGCATGAGGCGGATGATGCTGCGGACGTGCGTCTCGACGCCGCCGGTGCCGGCGTTGCGGATGACGTGCACGTAGTGCGGACGTGGTGCGGTCGCAGACCCGGTCATCTATGCCGCCGCAATCCCCGGCAGGCGGCGCGCCATCCACGGCGGCAGCGCGCCGGCGACGAACGCCCGCTCGGTCGCGTCGAACACCACATAGAATGCGCCCAGCAGATAGAGCGGCGAGGCGGCGGCAGCGATGACGACGATCGTCAGGTACGAGGGTGGTGCGAGGTGCCCGGAGGTGACCCAGGCCGTGGCGCCGACGAACCCGCCCGCGAAGAGGACGGCCGGGGCCAAGTTGCGGTAGTAGCTCCAGAGCGGCAACTGCAGCGCCGTCATCGTCAGCTGCGGGATGACGACCGCGCGCGACAGCACGAGCGGCACGGCCGTACCGACGGCCACGCCGACGAGGCCGTACGGCCCGATGAGCAGCACGCTCAGCACGAAGTTGACCGCGGCTTCGGCGACGCTGGCGAAGGCGAGATAGCGGTGCTTGTTCAGCGCGAACAGCATGTTGTCGGACCCGTTGCCGATGACTTCGAACACCATGGCCAGCATCAGCACGACGAGCACGGGATAGGACTGCTCGAACTGCGGCCCCATCCAGCGCAGGATGAACATGCGGCCGAGCAGCACGATCATGCCGCCGCCGTAGAGCGCCGCCACGGCCGTGACGCGCACGACCAGGAAGTACTTGCGGCGCAGCTCGCCGAGGTTGTTCTGGAAGAAGTCGACCGCGAAGACCGGCATCATCATGTTCGTGGCCTTGTTGATGAGGTCCGCGAACACTTCGACCAGGCGCAGGGCGACGGCATAGTAGGTGACGGACGCGGCCGAGCGGACCGAGGCAATCACGAACGAGTCGACGCCGAAGCGCACGGTAGTGGCGATCTGGATGGCGAACGACCACAGACTGTAGGAGAAGAGCTGCGGGATGAGATCGCGGCGCACGTAGGCCCGCCCGAGGCGCATGCCGGTGAACAGGTTGCGGGCGATCAGGTAGAAGACGACGGCCGCCACCTGGCTCAGCACGAAGGTCGTCGTCGCCATCGCGACGATCCCGTAGCCGTGCGTGAGCAGATAGACGAACGCGAGGTTGGTGAGTGTCACCGACGTCAGGCGCGAGACCATCAGCAGGTCGTAGCGCATGTACGTCGAGATGACGCCGGAGAAGGCCTTGAACGGAAACTCGGTGGCGTAGGTCAGGCCGAGCAGCAGGAAGACCAGCCGCACGGATCCCAGGGCCGACTGGTCCGACACGAAATAGGGCGCCGCCATCGCCAGCGCCACGGCGCCGAACGCGATGACGATGCCGAGGACGGTGTAGATGACGAGGCAGGTGTTGATGACCTCGTTGGCGGCCCGATCGTCGTTCTCGCCCAGGCTCTTCGCCATGAAGCGCATGACCGCGGACGTCAGGCCGAGATCGAGCAGATAGGACGTGGCGACGACGCCGGCCACCACCACCCAGATGCCGTAGGTGTGCTCCCCGAGGTTCTTCACGAGGAACGGCATCATGAAGAACGCCTGCGCCGAGTACAGCACCGAGAAGCCGACGCGGGCGGCCGAGCTCAGGAGGACGTGCCGGAGCTTGATCATGACGCGGCCGGCGCGCCGGCCTGGCGGAAGAGGTCGGCCATCTGCCGAGCGGTGTTCGCGGCCTCGAAGGCGTCGCGGGCGCGGTCCACGAAGGCCGACGCCTGACGCGCGACGTCGCCACGGTGGGTGAGGAAGCGCTCGATGGCGAGCGCGAGGGAGCCGGCATCGCCGTTCGCCGCTTCGATGGCGGGCGTCCCGGCCGTCACTTCCCGCAGCCCGAAGCAGTTCGAGGCGATGAGGGGGCAGCCGAGCACCAGCGCCTCCATCGCCACCAGCCCGCACGCCTCCCGCCGCGATGGCATGACGACGGCGTCGAGTTCGAGCAGCGTGCCCGCCGCCGACGGCTGCAGTCCGACGAACGAGAAGAGCGGCGCGATCCCGAGCGACGCGATGAGATCGCGGTACTCGCGCATGTAGGCGCCGTCGTTCACGGCGACGATCCGGAACGGCGGCAGCGCGGTGCCGCGCTGGCTCAGCTGATGCGCCGCCTGCACCAGCAGGTCGAAGCCCTTCTCCGGCATGAAGCGCCCGACGAACCCGAGCAGGGCCACGTCGGGCGGCAGAGCGAGACGGCGGCGCAACTCGGGCCGCTGCCGCGCGCCTTCCTCGATGAGCCAGCGGACGGGCACGCCGTTGCGGATGATGTGCACCTTGCGCAGCGCGCGGTCATCGACCTGGACGTGTTCGACGAGGTTGGCGAGCGCATCGTCGCCGAGCACGACCACGGCATCCGCCAGGTCGATCATCAGGCGCACCGCGCTGCGGGTCACGGCGCCGCGCCATCCGGCGAACTGCTCGGGACGGAACGTCTCGTGCAGCGTCACGACGTGCGGCACGCCGAGCATGCGGGCGCCGGGGGCCGCGACGATGCCGGCAGTCGTGCCTTGCGAATGCACGAGGCCGTACTGGCCCGACTGCAGTTCGCGCATGGCCGAGAGCCCGAGCCGCAGCGTGGCGTCGCGGTCGGCCACGAACTCGAGGCGGCTGCCCGCGCCGAGACCGGCGCCCATCAGGTGCGCTTCTTCGACATCGATCGTCAGCACGGTGGTCGTCCACTCGTCGGGCGGCAGGGCGGCGTAGGTGTAGCGGAGGTAACTCCGGATACCGCCGACGGGATGCCGAATCACGTTGAGAATACGGGTCATGTACGTGCGATCGGCCGGACGGTCGAGCAGGGGACTGATGCTAGGATACACAGGATATCCGCGTCATGGACGCTCCGGGACGCCGGTTGTGCGCGGCCATATGCGGGAACATGCATGAACGGCCACGACAGAGTCACCGGCATCATCGGCAGCGGCATGATCGGCACCGACCCATACGACGCGCGATCGTGGTCGGGCAGCAGCCGCTACTTCTTCCGCGAGTGTGATGCCCAGGGCGTGCTGAACCGGGCATTCGGCGTCGAACTCAGCCGGCTGCGGCGCCTCCCGTACATCCTGCGCAACGCCGCCCGCGATCGGCATATCTGGCGGCACCGGCTGTACCTCGACACCGGCTACTACGACGCCCTGTCGCGCGAGATTGCGCACCGGCTCGAGCCACGCGATCTCGACGGCGGGCTCCTGCAGATCGGCGGCATCTTCCACCTGCGTCCGCTCGTGCCGGCGGCGACGCCCATCTGCTCGTATCACGACGGCAACATCGCCCAGGCCCGCAAGAGCCCGTATTTTCCTGCCGGCATCTCGGCGGCGCGCATCGCGAGAGCCGTCGACTACGAACGGCGCGTCTACGACGGCCTCGATCACATCTTCACGATGAGCCACTACCTGCGGCAGTCATTCATCGACGATTTCGCTGTGCCGCCAGCGAAGGTCACCGTCATCGGCGCCGGCGTGAACATCGATGGGGTGCCGGACGTGCAGCCGCGCGATTTCTCGGCGCAGCGCCTGCTCTTCGTGGGCGTCGACTTCCATCGCAAGGGCGGACCGGACGTGCTCGCGGCCTTCCGCAAGGTGCGGCGCGCCCTGCCGCGGGCCGAGCTGCACATCGTGGGCCCCGCCACGCTCGACATTCCGGCAGACCAGCGCGACGGCGTGACGATGCACGGCTTCATCGCGAAGAACCAGCCCGAGGGCCGGGCGCGGATGGAGATGTTGTGGCGGTCAGCCAGCCTGTTCGTGATGCCGTCACTCTACGAGCCGTTCGGCATCGCGCCCCTCGAGGCGATGCTCTACGGCGTGCCGTGCGTGCTGAGCGATGCGTGGGCCTTCCCGGAGATGGTGACGCCTGGCGTCAACGGCGACCTCGTGCCGTCGCGCAACGCCGGCGCTCTGGCGGACTCGCTGCTGCGTCTGCTGGGTGATCCGGACGGACTGGAGCGGATGGGACAGGCGGGGCGGGAACTGGTACTGCGCGACTTCACGTGGCCGGCGGTCGTCAGGAAGCTGCGGGCGTCGCTCGCCGCAGCCGCCTGACGGCCCCGTCTTCGATCGTGCCTACTGACCCGAACCGATGACCCGCAGATTGCGGGGCTGCTGCACGCCCGTGCCGCCGCCGACGGTGATCGACGCATCGGCCATCGAGCCTGTGGCGCCGGTGCCCATGTCCGAGTAGATTTCGACGTCGTCGAAGTAGACGTTGTTGACGGCGTCGTGCTCCCAGCCCGGGTTGCTGCTCCAGTTCGACGGCAGGTTCAGCCCCTCGCGCCGGCCACCGAGCGTGCCCGACGGATTCCGCCATTCGCGCACCATCGTGCCATCGACCCAGACCCGCAGCACGCCATCGGAGCCCGTGGTGTTGGTCTTCACGAAGACCTCGAGCTTGTGCCAGCGGCGGTCGCCGCAGCGCGAGGCCGAGCTGCCCCAGAACGAGGGCAGGTTGTTGGGTCCGATCCACAGCGTGGCGTCGTTGCCGTTCTCGAACTGGCACGCGAAGATGACTTCATCCGCGCCGCCGAAGCCGAGGCGCATCTGCTTCGAGCCGCCCTTGTGGTCGACGTTGGCGTCGTAGCGGAACCAGAGCCGCACGAAGTACTCGTTCTGGTAGGGCCACGTGTTCAGGGCCACGTCCTGCAGCTTGTTCGGATCCGTCCAGTTGAGCGTGCCATTCCAGTTGCACTGCATCATGTGGGTGCCGGCACGCGGCGCCCCGCCATCGGCCGCGCGGGCGACGGCCGGGCACTTCGCGGTGCTCCAGCCGGTTGGAGCGCCCGAGTCGAAGTTGTCATAGAAGACCCGTGACGCTGCGCTCGCACCTGCCGGAAGGGACACGGCAAGACCGAGGACGAGGGCAAGGACGGTGCGCGTGGACTGCATGCGATTCAAGCTCCCAATTGGCGACCAGGTAACGAGCGACCTCCAAGAAAGCAATATCGATGCCGCACGTGGAATGTGTGGCTTTCCGCAGGTTAACGGGGCTATCGTACATTGCCTGATGGCTGATTTTGGTTCAGACCGTGCAATATCGTCAGTGTGCCCCTCTTGGAACGCGACGCACCCTGCGGGCCGGCCGGCCGCGGACCGAAACAGGGTCTGATGGCCGATCTGCTTCATGACCCAGCGCGTTCTCGTCGTCGATGAGGAGCTGCCGTGGCCGGCCAACACGGGCAAGCGGCTGCGGACATTCAATCTGCTCACGGCTCTCAGTGGGAGTTTCCAGATTGACCTGCTGGTGCACGCCAATGGCGATACGCCGGAGGCCCGGGCCGCGCTCGAATCGCGTGGTATCCGCGTGCATGTCGCGTCGAGCCGGGTCCCCGGCCGGTCTGGCCTGTCGTTTCCCCTGCGGCTCGCCGGCAGCCTCCTGAAGGGCCTGCCCTATTCGGTCGACTCGCATCACCAGCCGGCCTTCGCGGCGCATCTTGCGCGACTCGTCGCCACGACGCGCTTCGACCTGCTCCACTGCGAGTGGACGCCCTATGCGACGTACGCGATGGCGCACGCGCTGCCCGTGTGCATCGCCGCGCACAACGTGGAGTGGGAGATCTGGAGCCGGACGGCGGCCACCGAGCGCCGGCCCGCGCACCATCTGCTGTTCTCGGCGCAGACGGCCCTCATGCGGCGCTTCGAGCAGCGTGTGTTCTCCAGGTTCGGCCACGCCACCGCGGTGAGCACCGGCGATGCCGCGCGCATCGCCGACATGGGATGCACGCACGTCACCGTCGTGCCGAACGGCGTCGATGCGACGTTGTACATGCCGTCCGATACGGACGACGTGCCGCCCCGGTCGCTGGTGTTCAGCGGCTCGATGGACTGGCGCGCCAACCAGGACGCGATCCAGTGGTTCATCGACGAGGTGCACCCGCTCCTCGTCGCGCAGGGCGACTACCAGTTCCACGTCGTCGGCCGATCACCGCCGTCCTGGCTGCAGGATCCGGCGCGCGTCCCGCGCCAGGTCGTCGTCACCGGGGCGGTCGACCGCGTGCAGCCCTACATCGCCAACGCGGCCGTGTACGTCGTGCCGCTGCGTGTCGGCGGCGGCAGCCGCCTCAAGATCCTCGAGGCGCTGTCGATGGGCCGCGCCGTCGTCTCGACGGCGGTTGGCGCCGAAGGCCTCGACGTGACCCCCGGCGTCGACATCGTCATCGCGGACTCGGCCGCCGACTTCGCCGCGGCCACCGAAGCACTGTGGCGTGACCAGTCCGGGCGGCAGCGGCTCGGCGCCGCCGGCCGCGCGCTCATCGAGCGGCAGTACCGCTGGGAACAGATCGCACCGCTCCAGGCCGCCGCCTGGCGTGCCGCCATCGCTGGGTGATTCGATGTCCCGACCGCGAACGATCCGCTTCGGCGTCATGTGCGACTCGACCACGCTCGACGCGTGGCAGGCCCGCTGCATCAAGGAACTGCTGGCCATTCCGGGCGTCGAACTGGCGCTCATCATCGGCAATCACGGCCGTACGACCGACACCTACCAGACGCCGCTCCGCGGTGCGCTGTCGCAGATCCTCGACCGGGTCCGGCATGGCTGGTTCCTGTGGACGCTCTACTACCTGCTGTGGGTGAAGCGGCGCACACCGGCGCTGCAGCCGGTCGACATGAGCGGCATCTTCGCCGGCGTGCCCGTCCTGAACTGTCAGGTGGAACTGCGCGGCCGCTTCTCGGAGCACTTTCAGGCGAAGGACATCGCGCGGATTCGTGAGCACCAGCTCGACTTCATCCTGCGCTTCGGCTTCAACATCATCCGCGGCGAGGTCCTCGCGAGCGCCCGCCATGGTGTGTGGTCGTATCACCACGACGATCCGTCGGCCTACCGCGGGCGGCCCGCCGGATTCTGGGAAGTGTTCCACGGTGATGCCTGCTCCGGCTGCGTGCTGCAGCGGCTGACCGACACGCTCGATGGCGGCCACATGCTGCGTCGCGGCATCTATGCCACGCGTCCGGAATACGCACAGAACCTCGACAACGTGCTCACCGCCAGCAGCGGCTTCGCGGCGCACGTCTGCCGGGAGCTCATGGATACCGGCACGGAACCCGTCGCGGCGTGCCCGCCGCCGGCGCGGACGATCGTGTATCTCCCGTCGGAACCGCAGATGGTGCAGTACCTCGCCCGCGCCGCCTGGCGGGCGGTCAGGCATCTGGCGCAACGAAGCCTGGTGCGCCAGTGGAACGTCGGCCTGGTCGAACTGCGCCCGGAGGATCTGGTGTCAGGCCGCCGCACGGCCGGGCTGGACGCGCGATGGCTGGCTCCGCGTCGCGACGGATTCGTGGCCGATCCCTGCGTCGTGCAGGGGGATGCCGGGGGCGTGGATCTGCTCGTGGAGTTCTTCGACCACCGCACGACCAGAGGGCGCATCGACGCGCTGCGGGTGGCGCCCGATGGCACGCTCCTGCGGAACGAACCCGCCATCGACGAACCGTGGCACCTCTCGTATCCGCATGTGGTGCGGCAGGGCGCCGACGTCTGGTGCGTCCCCGAAGCGGCCGAAAAGCGGACCCTCACGGCCTATCGGCAGGATGCCGCGTCCGGACGCTGGAGCGGTCAGGCGATCATGGAGGGCGTGCGGGGGATCGACCCCACGTTCGTCCGGCACGGCGGCCGCTGGTGGATGATCTATTCCGACCGCCGTCTGAGCGACACCGAGAACCTGTGCGTCGCCTGGAGCGATGACATCACGGGCCCGTGGACACAACATCCGCGCAACCCGGTGAAGCTCGACGCCCGGTCGTCGCGCCCGGCTGGCGAGAGCTTCGTGGTGGACGGCCAGCTCTACAGACCCGCGCAGGACTGCTCACGCGTCTACGGTGGTGCCGTCGTCATCAATCGTATCGTGCGGCTGGACGAGGAACGGTACGAGGAGGTCGAGGTTGGCCGGCTCGAACCCGACCCCCGATCCGCCTACCCGTCCGGCCTCCACACGATCAGCATGCGCGACGGTTATGCGGTCATCGACGGCCTGCGGCGCGAGTTCGCGCCGTGGATCAAGGTGGGACACTGGCTGGCGGAGCGGCGGCGGTGACGGCTTTTCGTGGCGCGGCAGCGAGCGGTCCGGTGCATGATACGGACGCTGTGCACTCTGGACGCTTCTTGTCGTGTCCGTCGTGCGGCAGCGAGATCAAGTCACCCTCCGACTTGCGTCACGCCGTCGCGAGATGCCGTTGTCGTGCGTACCCCTGCCTCGAAGGCGTCGTGATCGGCGATGTGGACATCCGCGAGCCGCTCGTCGCCGCGATCGAAGCCGGCGATGTCACGGCCAGCCGCCGCCTGCTCCTCGGCAAGCACCAGTCGAAACATGATCGGCTGTTCGCGCCCGGCAGCCCGTTGACGTTCCAGCAGTTCCTCCGGCACAACGAGCTCGTCTGGCTCACCGACCAGCTCGGCCTGCGGTCGCTGTTCCTGAAGCTCCGGCCCCGGCGGCTGTTCCGCCAGGTGGTCGACTCCGCCCAGTTCAACCTCTACATGCGGCACCGTTTCTGCGCGCCGTCGCTGCTGGCGGTGATGGCCCTGCTCGGCGTGGTGAGGCTGCGGCCCGGGCCCGCGCTCGATGCGCCGAGCGGCATGGGACACCTGTTGTGGGTGATGAGCCGCCTCGTGCCGGCTGAGCACCTGCTCTGCCTCGACTTGATGCCCTCGTTCGCCTACTCCACGCGCCGGTTCTTCGTGCCCGAGGCCGCGGCCGCGATCGCCCACGATCTCAACTATCCGATGCCGCTGGCCGACCGCAGCATGGCCACGATCGTGTCGTCGGACGCGATTCACTACGTCCAGCACAAGTCGCTGCTGGTGTCGGAGTTCAGGCGGGTGCTGACCGACGATGGCATCGTCATCGTGTCGCACATGCACAACAAGCTGCAGGACAACCCGGCCGCGGGCTCGCCGCTGACACCGCGCGACTACCTCGCCCTCTTCGACGGCTTCGACGTCCGGCTGCTGCCGGAGTCCGTGCTCCTGCGCGCCTACCTCGACGGCCAGCCCGTCGACCTCTCGACGCCCGTGCCGCTCGAGGTGCTGGAGAAGGCGCCGGCACTGGTCGCGGTCGCGAGCAAGGCGCCGCTGCCGGCCGCCGTCCCGAGCGTGCGGGCCGACCTGGCCCGGGCCGCCCGGGGGCCCGCCGTGAACCCGCTGTACAGGCGCCGCCTGGACGGCGGGACGCCGTACTTCGAGCGGGTCGTGCCGGCAGGGCTCGTCGAGGAGTACCCGGAGATGCTGGAGACGCTTCCCGCACGTGTCGACGCCGGAGCGTTCGACCGCGGCGATGAGGCAGACCTGGCACGCCTGCTCGCGGCGGGTGCATTACTCGATCTGCCGCGGCATTATTGCTGACCGCCTTGCCGGGGATACTTCGACCGATACCACTGGTGGGTCTGGCCGCCGTTCGCCGGCCCGTATGGCACGCCGGGATCTCGCAGCGAACCTGCGAAAAGGAGTCCGTATGTCACGTTCACTCGCGGCCGCCATCCTGCTCACGTTCCTGTGGGCGCCGTCGCCCCTCGACGCGCAGACGCTCGGCACGTTCCGCTGGCAGCTCCAGCCCTTCTGTAACGTCATCACCGTGACGGTCGTGCAGCAGGGGGGGCAGTACCAGATCGACGGCACAGACGACCTCTGCGTCGGCGCCGCCGCGATTGCCAGCGTGGTCGGCCGTGCCTTTCCGAACCCGGACGGCACGATCGGCTTCGGCCTGAGCACGGTGACCACAACCGGCGCCGCCGCCATCCACATCGACGCGCGGATCAGCATCGCGACCCTTGGCGGCACGTGGACGGACAGCGCCGGCAACAGCGGCAGCTTCGTCTTCACGACCGGCGCCGGCAACAGCGGCAGCCCGCGGCCCGTGCCGCCAGGCGGGATCGCGCCCGGCAGCATCACGGGCGCGCAGATCGCCCCGGGCAGCATCACGAGCGCCCTCATCGCACCGGGGGCCGTCACCGGCGGAGCGATTGCGCCGGGGTCGCTCAACGGTTCGGTGCTCGTCGCTGGGTCGGTCACCTCGACCCAGCTGGCTCCCGGCCTCATCGCCTCGACCACCGCCGGCTTCGGCACCTGCCCGGCCGGGCAGTACGTGCGCGGTGTGCTGGCCTCCGGCGCGCTCATCTGCGAGCCGTTCAGCACGCCGCCCGTCCTCACGGCCATCGCTGCCGCGAACAACACCGGCCAGGAGTCGTCGATCGCGCTCGGCAGCGACGGCCTGCCGATCATCAGCCACTGGGACAGCACCGCCCTCGACCTGCGGGTCACGAAGTGCCGGTCGCTGACCTGCGCCGACTCGGTGTCGACGAGCATCGACACCGCGAGCGCCGTCGGCCGGTATTCCTCGATTGCCATCGGCACTGACGGGCTGGCAATCATCAGCCACCGCAACTCGACGACCAACGTGCTGCGGGTCAGCCACTGCGACAACCTCGATTGCACCACCGCGACGTCGCGCGACGTCGACACCGCCGGCACGGTGGGCCTGTATACGTCGATCGCCATCGGCTCGGACGGCCTGCCCGTCATCAGCCACCGCGACAGCGTCTCCGAAGTGCTGCGGGTCACCCACTGCGGCGACCTTACCTGCTCGACTGCCACGTCGCTCACCGTCACGGCGGCTGGCATTCTCGACTGGAATACCGCCATCGCGATCGGCACCGACGGCTTCCCCGTCATCGCGCATCGTGACGGCGCCTCCGGTGATCTGCGGGTCACCCATTGCAGCAACGTCACCTGCTCGGCCGCGGTCTCGACGGTGGTCGACCAGACGAACGATGCGGGCTTCGACGCCGACATCGCCATCGGCAGCGACGGCCTTCCGGTGGTGAGCCACTGGGACAACACGGTGTTCGATCTTCGTGTCACCCGCTGCAGCAACGTGACGTGCACGTCCGCCACGTCAGTGGCCGCCTCCACGCCAGGCGACGTCGGCCAGTACACGAGCATCGGCATCGGCACCGACGGCTTCCCCGTCATCAGCCACTGGGCGGGCGGCACGGTGGCCGACCTGAAGGTCACGCAGTGCGGCAACCTCACGTGCTCGTCGGCGACGTCGACCAACGTCGACACGGCCGGCAACGTCGGTCAGTTCTCGTCGCTGGTCATCGGACCGGACGGACTGCCGATCATCAGCCACTACGACGCCGACCTCACCCGGCTTCGCGTCACGAAGTGCAACAGCCGCAGCTGCCGCTAGCAGGGGGGCCACGCCAACGGCGGGGCCCCGGCCCCGCCGCCCCGGGCGCCCGGTGATCGACGTTGCGATCCGCGCGCCGGCCGCTACAATCCGACGTATGAGACGCAGCCTTGTCCTCGCCGCGATCGCCCTGACCGGTGGTCTGACCATCACCCTCGCCGCCGTGCAGGCGCCGGCCGGGCCGGCACAGGCCGCCCTCGACGCCACGAAGATCGAGAAGGTCAAGGAGAACCTCTACATCATCACGGGCTCGAGCCCGACGCCGCGCGAGACGTTCAGCGGCGGCAACACGGGCGTCTTCATCACCGACCGCGGCGTGGTCGTCGTCGACACCAAGCTCGCCAACTGGGGCCCGGCCCTGCTCGAGCGTATCAAGTCGGTCACCACCAAGCCGGTCGTGACCGTCATCAACACCCACTCGCACGGCGATCACACCGGCAGCAACGAGTTCTTCGGGGCGTCGATGGAGAGCGTGGTGCACGAGAACACGAAGGCCAACATGACGCGCATGGACGCCTTCAAGGGCGACAAGGCGCAGTTCCTGCCGAAGCGCACCTACACCGACAAGCTCACCCTCGGCAGCGGCAAGGACCAGATCGACCTCTACCACTTCGGCCCCGGCCACACGAACGGCGACACGTTCGTCGTCTACACGGCGCTTCGCACGATGCAGGCCGGCGACATGTTCCCGTGGAAGGACGCGCCGTTCATCGACCGCAGCAACGGCGGCAGCGGCAAGGCCTGGCCCGAGACGCTGACGAAGATGCTGGCCGGCGTGAAGAACGTGGACACGGTCATCGGCGGTCACCAGCCGGTGGCCGGCATGCAGGACGTGGCCGTGTTCCAGCAGTTCCTCGCCGATCTCTACGCGCGGACGACCGCCGCGCACAAGGCGGGCAAGACGGTGGAACAGGCCGCCGCCGACACGGCGTGGATCGGCAAGTACGCCGGCTACAACTCGACGCGCCTCACCGCCGCCGTGCAGGCCATCTACGACGAACTGAACGGCAAGTAGCCGTGGCCATCACGACCACCGTCAACGGCACGGCGCAGTCGCTCGACGTCGAGCCCGACATGCCCCTGCTCTGGGCGCTGCGCGAGCAGCTCGGGCTCACGGGCACGAAGTTCGGCTGCGGCATCGCCGCCTGCGGCGCCTGCACGGTGCATCTCGATGGCCGTGCCGTGCGCTCGTGCGTGCTGCCGGCGTCGGCGGTGGACGGCAAGAGCGTCACGACGATCGAAGGCCTCGCGCAGGGCGGCGTGCTGCACGCGGTGCAGCAGGCCTGGGTGGCGCATCAGGTGCCGCAGTGCGGCTACTGCCAGTCGGGCCTCATCATGGCCGTGGCCGGCCTGCTCGCGCAGTCGCCGGCGCCGACCGACGACGAGATCGACGCGCGCATCACGAACATCTGCCGCTGCGGCACCTTCACCCGCGTGCGCGCCGCCATCCACGACGCGGTGAAGGCGGGGGCGACGTCGTGAACAAGTGGACACGGCGCGCCTTCATCGGCGCCGGCACGATCACCGGTGGCGGCTTCCTGCTCGGCGTGGCCGGCTTCGCGCTGGCGCCGAGCCGGCATTCGCTCGTGCCCGACGACGCGGCGGCGCACGGCCAGCTCACCACGTGGATCACGATCGCGCCCGACAACACGGTCACGATCCTCATCCCGCACTGCGAGATGGGCCAGGGCACGCCGACCGCGCTCGCGATGATGGCGGCCGAAGAACTCGAGGCCGACTGGGCGCTCGTGCGCGTGCAGGAAGCCCCCGCGCTCGACGCCTACGCCAACGGCTACATCGTGCGCGCCGCCGGCGGCGGCTACGTGCCGGCGATGCTCGGCCGCGGCGTCGACTACTCCGCCTTCAAGCTGGCCGAGTGGTTCGGCTTCCAGGTCACCGGCGGCTCGACGGCCGTGCGCAGCACCGGCGAATACGGCATGCGCGTGGCCGGTGCCGCCGCGAAGGAGATGCTCGTGCAGGCCGCCGCCGCCGAATGGGGCGTGGACGCGTCCGCGTGCGTGGCGAAGGGCTCGCGCATCACCCACGCCGCCTCGAACCGCAGTGCCACCTACGGCGAGCTGGCACGTGCGGCCGCTCGACAGAAGGTGCCCACGACCCCGGCGCTCAAGGCGCCGGACGGCTTCACGCTGCGCCGCACGTCGCCCGCACGCCTCGACATCCCCGCGAAGGTGAACGGCACGGCGAAGTACGCGATCGACGTGACCGTGCCCGGAATGCTCTACGCCGCGATCACCATGGCGCCAGTGCACGGCGGCACGCTCGTCTCGGTGGACCCGGCGCCCGCGGAAGCGATGCCCGGCGTGAAGAAGGTCGTGCAGCTCAAGGAAGCCGTGGCCGTCGTGGCCGACAGCTTCTGGCGCGCCAGAAAGGCGCTGGCCGCCCTCTCTCCCGAGTTCACGGACGCCGGCCACGGCGGTGTCTCCACGGCCTCGATCTTCGCGGCGTTCGATGCCGCCATCGGCGCCGCGCCGGAGGTACCCGCCGGTGCCGCGAAGGTCGTCACTGCCGACTACAAGGTGCCCTTCCTCGCCCACGCCACGATGGAGCCGATGGTGTGCACGGCGAAGGTCGAGGGCGACCGCGTGGAGGTCTGGACCGGCGTGCAGGACCCGCTCAACGCGCGCTCCGTCGCCGCCAAGGCGCTCGAGATCGACGTCGAACAGGTGACGCTCACGAACTACCTGCTCGGCGGCGGCTTCGGCCGTCGCCTGCCCTTCACCTTCGACTACGTGGACCTCGGCGTACGCATCGCGCGCGCGATGGCGCCCGTGCCGGTCAAGACCATCTGGTCGCGCGAGAACGACATCCAGCACGACTACTACCGCGGCGCCGCGCTCTCGCGGCATGCCGGCGCGCTCGACACGAGCGGCGTGCCATTGGCTGCTCATTCCTTCTACACCGGCGGCGGCAATGGCGAGGCGGTGGCAATGCCGTACGCGATTGCCGCGAAGACCGCGGACGAGAGGGAATCGAAGCACCCCATCCGGCCGGGTCAGTGGCGTTCGGTGCTCAATTCGCAGCACGGCTTCTTCAAGGAATCGTTCATCGACGAGATGGCGCATGCCGCCGGCGTCGATCCGTTCGGCTTCCGGCGCGCCCTGCTCACTGAGCAGCCGCGCGTCAAGGCCGTGCTCGAGAAGGCGGCCGAGATCTCGGGCTGGGGCACACCGCTCCCGCCCGGCGAAGGCCGCGGCATCGCCGTCTGCGAGAGCTTCGGCACGATCGTGGCCGAAGTGGCGCACGTGGCCGTGTCACCCGACGGCGTCCTGAAGGTGCTGCACGTCTACGCCGCGGTAGATTGCGGCGATGTCGTGCATCTCGACGGCGCCACGGCGCAGGTCGAAGGCAGCATCGTCTTCGCCCTCTCGGCGGCGCTCCTGAGCGAGATCACGATCGAGGGCGGCCGCGTCGTCGAAACCAACTTCCGCGACTACCCGATGATCCACCTGAAGGACGCGCCGAAGGTGACGACCGCCTTCGTGCGGTCCGACGCGCCGCTTGGCGGCCTCGGGGAACCGTGCGTGCCGCCGCTCGCCCCCGCGGTGGCGAACGCGATCCACGCCGCAACGGGCATCCGCGTGCGGGAGCTGCCGATCCGCAAGACCCCGCTCGCCCGCGCCTGACGCGCGCGTCCGGGCCGACGGCCCGGCGCGGCTACTTGCGGATGATGAACTGGTTCAGCACCAGCAGGTCGAGCCCCGAGCCGTAGAACACGCGCACCGCATCACGCGGACTGCAGACGATCGGCTCGTGGAAGCCGTTGAACGACGTGTTCACGAGGAACGGCAGACCGGTGGCCTGCCCCTGCGCCTCGAGCAGGCGGCGGAACATCGGATGCGCGTCGGCCGCCACGGTGTGCACGCGTATCGCCGCGTCGGGCGCCGGCAGCAGATTGCGGAACGTGGCCGGTTCGCGCGGCACATAGTCGCACTCCATGAAGGGCGACGACGCCGGACCGTCGAAGTGTTCCGGCACGGCCTCCTGCAGTGCGCTCACCGCGTAGCCGCGCCAGCTCTCGCGCTGCTTCAGGAAGCGGTTGAGGTTCTCGAGCACGTACGGCGCCTGCGGATTGGCCAGGATGCTGCGGGCGCCGAGCGCCCGCGGGCCCCACTCCATCGCGCCCTGGAACCAGCCCACGAGGTGGCCCTGCTCGAGGCCCTTGAGCGCCGCGGCAATGGCGCCGTCTTCCGACACCCACTCGTACTGCAGCTTGCAGTTGTCGAGCACTTCCTTGGTTTCCTGCGCCGAGTAGGACGGCCCGACGAACGGCGACGCGCCGGGGATGCGGACGCCACTCGCCGAGAGCGCCGCGCCGACGGCGTTGCCGCTGTCACCCGGATCGGGCGGCACGAAGACGCCGGCAAAGTGTCCGCACGCCTTCACGCGCGTGTTCACCGACGCGCTGTAGAAGAGTGTGCCGCC
>JBIKUN010000223.1:0-4804 GCA_044347565.1 Vicinamibacterales bacterium
CATCCTCAAGAATTTCCAGTCGCCCGGCGACATCGTGATGCTGACCGCCGCCGTGCGGGACCTGCACCGCTGTCACCCCGGCGAGTTCCTGACCGACGTCCGCACGTCCTGTCCGGACCTCTGGCATCACAATCCGCACCTGACGCCGCTCTCGGAAGACGACTCCGACGTGCAGGTGCTCGACTGCCACTACCCGCTCATCCATCGCAGCAACCAGGAGCCGCGGCACTTCCTCGACGGCTTCGTGGAATACCTGAACGAGCAGCTCGGCCTGAAGATCCGCGTGACGGACTTCAAGGGCGACCTGCACATCCACGAGTCCGAGAAGCACTGGTTCCGCCAGATCGAGGCGCTCGAGGGTGACTGCCCGCCCTTCTGGCTGTTCGCCTCGGGCGGCAAGTTCGACTACACGATCAAGTGGTGGGACCACCAGCGCTACCAGGACGTCGTGGACCACTTCCGCGATCGTCTGCTCTTCGTGCAGGTCGGTGAGAACCATCACAACCATCCGGCCATCGACGGCGCCGTGGACCTGCGCGGCAAGACCTCGCACCGCGAACTCATCCGGCTGATGTATCACGCGCAGGGCGCGCTCTCGGCCGTGAGCTTCCTGATGCATCTGGCCGCCGCGGTGGACGTGAAACCGGGCATGCCGCAGAACCGCCCCTGCGTGGTGGTGGCCGGCGGCCGCGAGCCCCCACACTTCACCGCCTACCCGCACCACCAGTTCATCCACACCGTGGGCGCGCTGCGCTGCTGTGACAACGGCGGGTGCTGGAAGTCGCGGACGCTGCCGCTCGGCGACGGCGACGTGAACGATCGCCCCGACGCGCTCTGCGTGGACGTCGTCGGCACGCTGCCGCGCTGCATGGACATGATCACCGCCGATGAGGTCATCCGGCGGATCGAGCTGTACTACCGGGGCGGTGCGTTGACGCTGCCCGGACTGACTGGAGGACGTCGTGAAGAAGAGAAAAGACACTCAGAGCCCGCCGAAGCCCGCCACTGACGCTGGCGAGCTCACGAAGCGGCGCCAGTTCCTGCTGCTGCTCTCGGGCGCACCGGCCGCGGTGATGGCCGCGGGCCTCACGTCGGGCTGCACCACGCTGCCCACATCACCTGACGGCACGTCGTCGTCGGGCGGCGGCAGCTCCACGGCGGGTGGTGGCACGGCGTCGAGCTCGTCGAGCGCAGGCGGGTCGGCGAGCTCGAGCAGTTCGTCGGCGGGATCGTCGAGTTCATCGAGCACGAGCAGCGCGTCCTCGAGCTCGTCGGGTTCGTCCACGTCGTCGAGCTCATCGAGCAGCACCAGCAGTGCGAGCAGCTCGAGCAGCTCGAGCAGCGCGTCCTCGACGTCGAGTTCGTCGAGTTCGAGCACCGGGTCGAGCAGCAGTTCGTCGAGCAGCCGCTCGTCGAGCTCGTCGAGTTCGACCGGGTCGTCGTCGTCGCGATCGTCGTTCAGCGGATCGACGGCGCGGTAACGCCGCGGGACTGGCGGCCGGCGCCGCCGGCGTCGTACAGTACGTCGCGTGAGTGTGCGCGACGTGGATGTCGTCGTCATCGGTGCCGGCGTCGTCGGCTGCACGGTGGCCTTCGAGCTGGCGGCGGCCGGGCGCCGCGTGCGGGTGTGCGATCCGCGTCCGCCGGGCGGCGGCGCCTCGTTCGGTGTGCTCGCGCCGTACGTCGAAGGCCACGATTCACGACCGCTGCGCGACGTGGGCCGGCGGTCGCTGGCGCTCTATCCGGCCTTCGTCGAGCGGGTCGCTGCCGCGGCCGGCCTGTCCGTGGCCTTTCGCGCGATCGGCACCGCCGAAGTGGCGACGAGTCAGGAAGACATCGCCCGTCTCGCGCGGTCGAAGGCCACGGCCGACGTGGAAGGCGTGGAAGCGGAATGGCTGGAAGGGGCGGCCGCCCGCAGGCTCGAGCCGGCGCTCGCCGCCCACGCGGCCGGCGTCCTCCACATCCCGATGCACGCCGCCGTGGACGTGCCGGCACTCACCGCCGCATCGGCCGCTGCCGCGCGTGTCCTCGGCGCCGAGTTCGCGCAGACCGCGGTGCAGGGCATCGCCGCTGACGGCGCCGGCATCGCCGTGACCACCACGAACGGCGTGGAACGCGCGCCGCAGGTGGTGCTCGCTACCGGTGCCTGGTCCGCGTCCCTTGCTCCGGCCGGCGCTGTACCGGCGCCGGTCAGGCCCGTCCGCGGCCAGCTCCTGCACCTCGTCGCCCCGCCCGGCACGCTGCGCCACGTCGTCTGGGGCCCCGACATCTATCTCGTGCCGTGGATGGACGGCACCGTTTTCGTCGGCGCCACCTCCGAGGAGGTTGGCTTCGATGAGCGGACGACCGCGGCCGGGGTGGCCAGCCTGCTTGGCCGTGCGACGGCGCTCGTGCCCGCGCTCGCCGGCGCCACCTTCGCGGCGGCACGCCAGGGGCTGCGCCCCGGTTCGCCAGACGACCTGCCCTACGTCGGGCCTTCGGCTGTGGTGCCCGGTCTCGTCTATGCCTGCGGGCATTACCGCAACGGCGCGCTGCTCGCGCCGCTCACGGCGGCGCTCGTGGCCGGGCTCGTTGCCGGCGACCGATCCGATCCGGCGCTGGGCCTGCTCGCGCCGTCGCGCGCGGGTCGGCTGTAGACTGGACGTGTTCGTGTCTGGTCATGCCTCCTACGCTGTCGCCCGCGGCGTCTCAGTCTTCGCGGCCCCCGGCCGCCGGGATCCGCGCCTGCGCCGCGGACCGGTTGCCGTGAAACTCAAGGGCCACTACTCGTCGCGCGAGGTCGCCGCCGAGACGGGCCTGACGGCGCGGCAGCTCCAGTGGTGGGACGAGCGCGGCATCTTCGCGCCCTCGCTACCCACGCACAAGACGCCGGCCGGCGGCTATACCGAGCGCCGCTATACCCCCATCGAGCTCATCGAACTCAAGGTGCTCGCGGACCTTCGGCGCCGCGGTCTCTCGGTGGCCCGCATCCGCACGCTGCTTTCGGCGCTGCGTTCGCGGTTCAAGGTGCGGCTCTTCGATGCGGTCGAAGACGGCGGCCCGGTGGCGCTCTTCATCGACGGCCACGACATCTACGCGCGCACGACGGCGGGTGAGTACTACAACCTGCTCGAGAACCCGCGCCAGCCGCTGCTCGTGCTCGACCAGGAACCGAAGCTCCGCCGCCTGACGGCGCGCGACCAGAGTGCCAGGCCGAAGCGCGCCCGCCCGGCGGCGCGCCGTGCCCCGGGTGGCACGGCCACGCGCGCGTGACCGCGCCGCTGTCACACGCCCGCGCCAGCCGCCGCGACTGGATCGTGGCCGTGCTCGTCGTCGTGGCCACCGGGGTGGCGTCGACGTGGCCGCTCGCCACGAGCCCGTGGCTCGTTCCCGAGCATCAGGATCCGCTCTTCTCGTCGTGGCGGCTCTACACCTGGGCGCATAACCTGGCGAGCCTTGGCGCCGGCGGCTGGTTCTCGGGCAACCAGTTCTATCCCGCCGACACGGTGCTGCTCTATTCCGATGCGATTCTGTTGCCATCGCTGATTGGCGCGCCGTTCATCCTCGCGGGTGTGCCGGTGCTGCTCGTCTACACCGGGCTCGTCTGGCTGAGCATCCTCTCGGCGGGGCTCGCGATGTACGCCTGCGCGCGCTACCTGTCGGGCAGCCACTTCGGGGCGCTCGCCGCGGCCATCCTCTTCGTGGGCGCGCCGCTCAGGCTCGATCATGTGATGCACCTCGAGTTGCTGTGCAGCGCGTTCCTGCCGCTCACCGTGCTGGCCACGGCGCGCGCCTTCGACGGCAGCCTCCGCGGCGCCTGGGGTGTGGGCGCGAGTGTGGCCGCCCAGTTCCTGTGCTGCATCTACTACGGCGTCTTTCTCATCACGCTCTGGCCGATTCTCGCGGCGGTGGAATGGCTGCGCCGGCGCGGCCGCGTGCCGCTGCGGACCGTGATGCACGCCGGTGCGGCCCTGGCGCTTGCGGGTGTCGTGGCCGGCGCGTATTCGCTGCCGTATCAGCGTGCGCGGCAGGTGGTCGGCGACCGTGGCGACGGCGAGATCGATCGCTTCAGCGGCAGCTTCGACAGCTATGTGCTGTCGCCGGCGACGAACCGTCTCTGGGGCTGGACGCAGGCCGCGGGGGAGTCGGAACGCTGGCTCTTTCCGGGTCTGATGGGATCGGCGCTCGCGGTCTCGGCGGTGACGACGCCGGCCGCCCCGTGGGTGGCCGCGGTGGCCGTCACGGGTCTCGTGGCCGCGGACGCGTCGCGGGGCTCGGCGGGCCTCGTCTATCCCATCTTCCGGCGGCTGCTGTCGCCGTATCGCGGACTCCGCGTGCCGGCCAGATTCGGCATGCTCACGTTGACGATGCTGTCGTTGCTGGCGGCGTTCGGCTGCGCCACGCTGGGCCGCGCCTTTGCCGCCCGTCCGCGCGCCGGGCTGCTCGCGGCGCTCGTGCTGCTGCTCATGGGCATCGAAACGCTCGCGAACGTGCCGGTGCGGCGGATGCCGACGGCCGCGCCGCCCATCTACAAGTTCCTCGGCACGCTGCCGCCGTCGGTCGTGGCGCACGCGCCGCTGCCGCGCGCCAATCGCCTGCCCGGCTTCGATGCCGACTTCATCTACTTCGCGCAGTATCACCGGCACGAGATCGTGAACGGCAACAGCGGGTTCTATCCGCCCAACTATCTGCGCCTGCTGGCCGAGACCACGAACCTGCCGGGGAATCGATCGATGACGGCCCTGCGGCAGGCCGGCGTGGAGTATCTGCTCGTGCACGAGCGCTACTTCTCCACGCCCGACGAGTACGGCCGCGCCATCTTCGG
>JBIKUN010000009.1:0-54671 GCA_044347565.1 Vicinamibacterales bacterium
ACCAGATACCCGATGGTGCCGCCGTTGCCGAGGAACATGCCGACGCCGCGCCTGAGCTCTGTGAAGCTCGTGACCGGCGGCGCCGCCGGAGCCACCGGCTGGGCGAGCGCCCGGACCGGTCCCAGGCCCAGCGACAGCGTCGAGGCGGTCGTCGAAAGGAACGTGCGGCGGGTCACGGGCATCGGGAGGCTCCGGCGGTGCGGGACAAGGCGCCCGCAGGATACCGCAAGGCTACGTCCGGCGGCTCCAGCGCCGCCCTGCTCGGCCAGACTCACCCGTTCCCATGCGGCGGTGTCCGGACCATGATGGGAGGGTCACACCACGGAGGCTTCGATGTTCGGACTCGCGCTCGCCACCACCCTGCTCGCCCTCACGACGTCCATCGCCGCGCAGGACGTCACCTCCGTGGACCTGCAGGCGCTGCAGGATGCCGCCGCCACCGTCACGAGCGACATCACGCAGGCGCGCGGCCGCGATGCCGAGCAGGCGAGCGAGCTCGACCGCGACCTCGGCGAGGTGCGTGACGACATCGCCTACCTGCGCGGCAAGCTGCGGCGCGAGGGCCAGGTGTCGCAGAACGAAGTGGCGGAGGTCCGCACGCGCATCGATCGCATCCGCACGCGCGCGCAGTCGGTGGCCCGCGGCATCTCGACCTCGGCGCCCACGGGCGGCGACCGAGAGCTGCCCGTCGGCACCGAGATCGACGTGCGTCTGCAGAATACGATCTCGTCGGCGAACGCGCAGGTCGAAGACCGCGTCGAGGCCACGACCGTGCTGAACGTCGACAACCAGGAACACGTGCTCGTGCCGGCCGGTTCGGTCTTCCGCGGCTCCGTCACGGCCGTGAACCGGCCCGGCCGCCTCGACCGCAAGGGCTCGGTCACCGTGGTGTTCGAGCAGGTGACGGTGCGCAATCAGACGACGAAGGTACGCGCCACGGTGCTGCAGGCGCTCGAGAGCGAAGGCCTCAAGGGGGATGCCGGAAGAATCGGCGCCGGGGCCGGCGTGGGCGCCATCATCGGCGGCATCCTCGGCGGCTTCAAGGGCGTGCTCACCGGCATCCTCGTGGGCGGCGGCGGTGTCATCGCCGCCACCGAAGGTCAGGACGTGACGCTGCCGGCCGGCACCATCCTGCGCGTGCGCCTCGATACGCCGCTCATCGTGCCGTAGACGAGCGCCGTCAGCCGATCTTCTTGCCCAGCCACGTGGCCGGTCCGCCGCGCGCCTCGTCGAGTTCGCCGGCGGCGTAACGCTTGCTGACCTTCCAGACGAAGTCCATCTCGGAGGCGATCGCCCCCATCGCCATGCGCGACTCGATGACGAGCAGCACGCTGCCGTAGAGCATGAACATCCCGCCGAAGACGCCGAGCACGACGGCAATCCACGTGAAGCTGCGGGCGATGGCGGCGATGACGGCGATGGCGACACTGGTCGCGACGAAGATGCCGAGCGCCGTGTAGAAGGCCACCATGGCGCGCTGGATGAGCCGCGAGCGCGAGGTCTGCCGGTCGAGCTGCTCGAAGACGAGCTGACGGCGATCGGCCGCCATGGCATCCGCTTCGGGATGTTTGGCCAGCGCCTCGAACTTCTCGGAGAGCGCGCGCACGCGGTCGACCACGCGGCCGAGCCGCGAACTGGTCGAGAAGATGAGCGCGCCGCAGGCCGAGATGAGCACGGCCGGCGTAATCATCGCGGTGAGCACGGCGAGCGCGTTCTGCGGCGATTCGAGACGGGCGAGCCAGTCCATGAACCTAGTGTAGCGGGGCCCGGGGCTCGGGGCCCGTCGGGCCGCCCCTGCGCGCGCGCGTCACCGCCGGTTAGAATGGCGCGCATGAAAGCGATTCGCGCGCATGAGTTCGGTGGCCCCGAGGTGCTTCGGTACGACGACATGCCGGAACCGGCCCCCGGGCCAGGGCAGGTGCGGGTGCGGCTGCATGCCGCGGGTGTCAATCCGTTCGACACCTACATGCTGAGCGGCACATACGCCATCAAGCCGCCGCTGCCCTATTCCCCCGGCGCCGATGGCGCGGGCGTGGTGGAGGCGGTCGGCGACGGCGTCACGGGCATCGCCGCGGGCGACCGCGTCTACACCGGCGGCACGGCCGACCATCAGTCCTACGGCGCCTATCGTCAGGTGGTACTGTGCGCGCCGTCGCAGGTGCATCCGCTGCCCGGACCCGTGTCGTTCGCCGAAGGCGCCGCCGTGAACGTACCGGCGCTCACCGCACACGTGGCGCTCGAACGGGCCACCCCGCGCGGCGGCGACGTCGTGCTCGTGCACGGCGCGAGCGGGTCGGTGGGCCTCGCGGCGGTGCAGATGGCGCGGGCGGCCGGCTATACGGTCGTCGGCACGGCCGGCACCGACGACGGCCTGGCGCTCGCCGCCGCCGCAGGGGCACACCACGTCGTGGACCACCGCGATGCCGGGCACGCGGAGAAGATCCAGGCGCTCACGAGCGGCCGCGGGCCCGACGTGATCCTCGAGATGCTCGCCAACGTGAACCTCGACCACGACCTGACGATGATCGCGCCGCGTGGGCGCATCGTGGTCATCGGCAACCGCGGCCGGATCGAGATCGACCCGCGGAAGATCATGGCCAAACACGCCGTGGTCACCGGGCTCGCGTTGTGGGGATTGACGGCCGAGGAAGTGACGCGTGGTCACGAGGCGCTGGCCGGCGCGCTGGCGTCCGGCGCGCTGCGGCCGGTGGTGGGCAGCGAGCTGCCGCTGGCAGATGCGGCCGAGGCCCACAGGCGCGTGATGGCGCCCGGGGCCCGCGGCAAGATCGTGCTGCTGATGCCCTGAGCTACTTGCCGCCCTTGCGGGCAAGTTCCTCGTCGATGATGCTCTCGAAGAGCGCCAGCGGCTGGGCGCCGGTCACGAGGCGGCCGTTGATGTAAAGGGTGGGCGTCGAGCCGACGCCCATCTGGCTGCCCTGTTCGATGTCGGCCTGCACGTTCTTTGTGTGCTTGCCGGAATCGAGGCACTGGTCGAACGCCGCCTGGTCAAGGCCGATCGCCGCGGCGTGCTTCTTCAGCTCCGGCACCTGCAGCAGCTGCTGATTGGCAAACAGCCGGTCGTGCAGTTCCCAGTACTTGCCCTGGTCACCGGCGCAGTGCGCGGCTTCGGCGGCCTTCGGCGCCTGCAGATGGTTCTGCAGCGGGAAGTCCTTGAACACGAAGCGCACCTTGCCCGCGTACTTCTGTTCGATGGCCTTGAGCGTCGGCGTGACGCGGGCGCAGAACGGGCACTGGTACTCCGAGAACTCGATGATGGTGATGGGCGCGTTGGCCGGCCCGCGCGACGGGTCGTGCGCGGCAATCGCCACCTCGTACCGCGGCGGGTCGAGGGCAATCGACACGGCGGGCCCGGCCGCCTTCAGCTCGCTCACCATGATGGCGAGGTTCTGCGCGTCCCGGTTACCACCGATGAACTTCGTGATCGAATCCTTGAGGTCGGCGATGGTCGAGCCGCCGACGCGATCGCGGTTCTCGTCGAAGACCTTCTGGATGTCGGCGTCGGTGATCGGACCGCGGCGCTTCTCCAGCTCGGTCTCGAGGTACTTCTCCTTCGTGAGGCCGGCCTTCTTCGCCGCGCCTTCGAGCAGGAAGTCGCCGACCAGCATGTCGATGCTCTGGCGGCGGTGCTGGTAGAGCAGCTGCGACACGCGGGCGCGTTCGGCGGGGTCTTCCTCCTGCCAGCGCGCCTCCACGTCCTTCAGCGTGAACTTGCGATCGCCGACCGTGGCCACCACCTGGTCCTGGTCGCCGGTGCCGGCTGCCGGGCCCTGCGCCTGCGGCGCCGACTGCGCATCCGCACAGGCAGTGCCGCCCGCGAAGGCCACACACAACGCCAGGCCCACTCCGAATCTCTTTGTCAGCATCTCTCCGGATCCTCTCGTCTCTCCAGCTTACTCGGGCGGCGCCTTCTTCACGGCTTCGTCGGTGGCGACGCTGAAGCGCCGGAACCGGGAATAGGTGGCCACGCCGGTCACCCGCTCGGCGCCGGTGCGGTAATCGTCCTCCATGCGGACCGGCACGAGGAAGCCCACCTTCGGTTCGAGCCTGTAGCTCGTGGTCACGGCGGCCTCGACCACCTCGTCTGAAACCGCGAGGTGCGTCTTCAGCACCTGACCGGTCTCCCGTTCCACCCACACGCGGGCGGTCATCGGCAGGTCGCCGCCCATCGTCTTGACGAGCGCCGGCCGCACGCGTTCGTGCACGGTGAGCACGGCCGCCGGCCGGCCGTCGAGCACCTCGTCGGCCGCGACCGCCAGTTCCATGCGGGGGCGCACATCCGGGTGCAGCAGCATCAGGCCGAGAATCGGAATGCTGATCGAACGCGCCGTCGTCCCCAGGTTGTGGCGGATGCTGTCGGCCATGATCTGCGTGGCCTGCTCGACCGCCGTCGTCCCCGGCTTCAGGAAGAGCGCCGCCAGCCGGTCGTTGCGATCAGCCACGCGGCTGCCGTCCACTTCGTAGACGTCACGAAACGGCATCCAGCCGCCCTCGTCGAGGCGGGCGATCAGATAGTCGGACTTCAGCACACGACGCACCCGGCCGTCACGCGACGCCGACATGCCGCCGCCAGGATTCGCCTGCGACAGGCTGCCGCCGATGCCGCCCTGCGTGGCACGCGCCTCGAGCAGTTGCACGTAGCGCTCTTCGGCCACGAGGGCCGAGAAGCGCTGCTCGTAGTCGCGCACGTAGGTGGTGACGCGCTCGATGAGGCCGGACCCCGGCGCCCCGGCTGGCGCGGACGGCGTTTGCGCGGCCGGCAGGGCCGCGGCGGCACCGAGAGCGAGCAGGCATGGCAGCAGGCGGCTCATGGCAGCGTCGGGGGCGGGGTCGAGGACGCGGGCTCGAAGCCCGGGCACACGCGCACCGGCAGCACAGGGTACTTCGGAAAGACGGGTTCGGTGAGCCCCCGTGTGCACATCAGAAAGTGCGACCGGACGCCCTCGACGACCCTTGCGTGACGGCAGGTCTCGCACAAACCGACGGAAGAGAGTCCGGCCACGGCGTGACTTGATCGTAGCGCATTGGACACGCCCTGACGTCCCAAACGAGGGACGATCGGCGGAATCAGGCCGAACAATCGCCAATGAATCGCCGAGGTTGCCGGCTGGAACGGTCGTTGCTACCCTCTGGGGCATGACTCGCCTGGTTGCCGCCCTCCTCGTCGCCGCCAGTTCCATGTCCCTGCTGGCCGACGCGCAACCGACCTTCCGGTCCTCGGTGCGCACCGTGCCCGTCTACGCGACGGCTACCGACACCAGCGGACGCCTGGTGCCCGACCTGACCCAGGAGGACTTCGAGATCCTCGACAACGGCAAGCCGGTCACCGTCTCGCAGTTCTCCAACGACCCGCAGCCCTTTACCGTCGTGGTCATGCTGGACACGAGCGCGAGCATGACGGAACACCTGAAGCTGCTCAATCAGGCGGCCGAGCAGTTCCTCATGCGCCTGCTGCCGGTGGACCGCGGGCAGGTGGGCGCCTTCAACGACAAGCTGCAGCTCTCGGGCACCTTCACGAACGACCGCGACGAGCTCATCGCCGCGCTCGACGAACTGCAGTTCGGCAACTCGACGCGCCTGTGGGACGGGCTCGCGTTCAGCATCGACGCGCTCAAGGGGGTGGACGGCCGCAAGGTCGTGCTGCTCTTCACCGACGGCGACGACTTCGGCAGCAAGACGCGCTTCGGCGACACGGTCGATCGCGCCCGCGACGAAGAGGTGATGGTCTACGGCATCGGCCTCTCGGTCGAGTTCTTCAACGGCATGCGCCTCGTGCGTTCGAAGCCGGACCGCAGTCTGCGCAAGATCGCCGAGGAAACCGGCGGCGGCTCGTTCGAGCTGCAGAAGACCGACATGCTGGCCTCGACCTTCACGCGCGTGGCCCAGGAACTGCGCAGCCAGTATCTGCTGGCCTTCGCGCCCGAGACGCTCGACGGCAAGCCGCATCGCCTCGACGTGCGCGTGAAGCGGCCCGGCGTCACCGTGCGCGCCCGCAAGAGCTACCTGGCCGCCGTCGAGGCGCCCACGGGCCCGCACTGAACGGCCCCCGTACGTTGAAGCGCCTGGCCACGACACCACGACGTGGTGCGTGCCAGGCGCGCGTCTCCGGCTCCGGGTGTTACAGGAGCATGAGGGAGAGGAGCATCGTGGCGAGCAGCAACCCTGCCACGACCGGCTCGGCGGTGTCGGAGAAATTCCAGGTCATCACGCGGAACATGGTTCAAGACCTCCTGTCTGAACGCCGGCCGCGCACAACGTGCGCATGGCCGACACCTGTTTGGACGGCGGCCGCGGCCACAGGGTTCAGCGGCGCCTGATCGCTCAGCACTTCCGGCGATCGCACGCCCGGCGCCCGCCGGCACACCGGCTAGAATGACCCCCGCTGGCCCATCCATGACTCACAGTGCAGCTCGTCCAGGCGACCGCCCGTCCGGCCACGTCTTCGCCACCCGCTCGCCCGCCGTCGGCCGCCACGGCATGATCGCCACGAGCCAGTCACTCGCCTCCGCGGCCGGTCTGAAGGTGCTGCAGGATGGCGGGAACGCCATCGACGCGGCGGTCACCGCCGCCGGCGTACTCGCCGTGGTCGAGCCGTCGATGAACGGCATCGGCGGCGACCTCTTCGCTCTCGTGCACGAGGGCCGCACAGGACGCGTGCACGCGCTCGATGCGAGCGGCCGCGCCCCCGCGGCGGCGACACCCGGGGAATTCGCGCGCCGCGGCCTCGGTGAGATGCCAGCGGAAGGCCCTCTCACGGTGGACGTGCCCGGCGTCGTCAGCGGCTGGCAGGCCCTGCTCACCCGCTTCGGCACGCTGACGATGGCGCAGACGCTCGCCCCCGCGATCCGGCATGCCCGCGACGGCTTCCCGGTGGCCGAACTCGTCGCTCATGAATGGGCGGCGGCAGCGCCGCGCCTCGCCCGCGATCCCGCAGCCGCGGCCACGTTCCTCCCGAGCGGCACGCCGCCGCGGATGGGGGCGCTCTTCGCCAATCCGCGCCTCGCGCGGTCGCTTGCGCTCATCGCCGAGGGCGGCGCCGACGCGTTCTACCGCGGCCCGCTCGCCGAGGCGATTGCCGCCGACATGCGCACGCGCGACGGCCTGCTGACCACGGCGGACTTCGCGTCACACACGGCCGAGTGGGTCGAGCCGATCCGGACACGGTATCGCGGCGTGGACGTGCACGAGATGCCGCCCTCCACGCAGGGCATCGTCGCCCTCGAGATGCTGAACATCCTCGAAGGCCTCGACATCCCGGCGCTCGGCCACAACACCGCCGACTACCTGCACGCCGTCGCCGAAGCGAAGAAGATCGCGTTCGCGGACCGCGCCGCCTGGCTCGCCGACCGCGCGCACATGCCGGCCGACGCCGTCGCGCGCATGCTGTCGAAAGACTACGCGGCCAGCCGCCGACGCGAGATCGACATGCGGCAGGCGCGCACGTATGCCGCCGGCACGCTGCCCGGCGCGACCGGCGCGGGTGTCGATTTCACCGGTCGTGACCACGGCGACACGATCTATCTCGCCTGCGCCGACGGCGACGGCAACGTGGTGTCGTTCATCCAGTCGATCTTCGCGAGCTTCGGCGCCGGCATCGTCGCCGGCGACACCGGCATCACGCTGCACAACCGCGGCGCCGGCTTCGTGCTCACGCCCGGACACCCGAATCAGGTCGGGCCGGCGAAACGTCCGCTGCACACGCTCGTGCCGGCGATGATCCTCAAGGACGGCCGGCCGTGGGTGGCCTTCGGCGTGATGGGCGGCGACAACCAGGCGCAGGCGCACGCGCAGGTGGTCATGAATCTCGTGGACTTCGGTCTGCACGTGCAGGCCGCCGGCGAGGCGGCGCGCATGCGCCACATGGGCACGGAACTCGCGCTCGAGAGCGCCATCGGCCCCGGCGTGCGGGCGTCGCTCGAGGCGCGCGGCCACACGTTGCGCGACGGGCGCGCGCAGATGGGCGGCTATCAGGGCGTGATGATCGATCCGGAGACGGGCGTGCTGCTCGGCGGCTCCGATCCGCGCAAGGACGGCCTGGCGATCGGCTGGTAGCGCCGCCGGCCGGCGTCGCTACCGCCGCGTCTCGACCGGCGTCTCGATCGTGGCATCGACGCGCAGCCCGATCGGCAGCCGCGCGCCCGGCTCGAGTTCGAGCAGCACCTCGAGCACCTTGGTGTCGACGCGTTCACGGGGCTCCTCGGTGAAGAGCTGCTTGCGGCCGAGTGACTGGCCGACGCGGATGACGTGTCCCGGGAAGCGGCGATCGCCGAATGCCGACGCCGAGACCCAGCCCGGCGCGCCGGCGGCCACACGGCCGACGTCGGTTTCGTCGACTTCGACGCGCACGCGCAGCCGCGAGACATCGGCCACGGTGAAGAGCGCGACGGCCTGACGGTCGGGCGACACACTCTCGCCCGTCCGCGCGTCGCGGCGCAGCACGACGCCGTCGATCGGCGAGCGGATGTCGGTCTTCGCGAGCCGCGCCTCGGCTTCGCGGAGCGCCGCCGCGGCCACAGCGACGGCGGCGGCGGCCTGCGCGTGATCCTCGGCGCGCGGGCCGTCGTGCACGAGCGTCCGGCGCGCCTGCACTTCCTGCAACCGGGCCGCGGCCACGGCGCGGTCGCGGGCGGCGCGATCCGATTCCTCGCGCGCGATGACGCCGTCGGCGGCGAGTCCGGCCCGCCGCGTCGCCTCGACCGTCGCCTGCGCGAGTACCGCCTCGGCCTGCGCGACGGCCGCCGTCACTTCGCGGCGCTCGTCCGGGCGGGCGCCCGTGCGCACGCGCAGCAGGACGGCCTTCGCATCATCGAGCCGGGCCGCCGCCGACGCCACGGCGGCGCGATAGTCGCCGTTCTCGAGCGTGGCCAGCACCTGCCCGGCGGTGACGCGGTCGCCTTCTTCGACGTGGACGCGGGCAATGCGTCCGCCCACTTCCACCCCGATGTGGATTTCCTCGGAGATGGGTTCGATGCGGCCCGGACCGACGATGCGGCCGCTGGCCGACGGTGTCGCCGCGGCTGCCGCGCCTTGCGCCGGTGCGCTGCGGGCGCGCGCGGCCACGAGGCTGGCGGCCACGACGAACACGCCGATGATGACGGTGACGATACGGGTACGTGCGGTCATGAACGTGTGCTCCGGAAGAGGGTGGTCAGGCGACGGCCTCGGTGGTACTGGCAAGACGCCCATCCTCGATGGCGACGATGCGGTCGGCGTAGCGGAACGTGCGGCTGTCGTGTGTCACGATGACGACCGCGCGCTCGTGCTGCGAGGCAAGCGAGCGGAGGAGGTCCATCACCAGCTGGCCACTCGTCGAATCGAGCGCCGCGGTGGGTTCGTCGGCCAGGATGATCGACGGGTCGCCGGCCAGCGCGCGGGCAATGGCCACGCGCTGCTTCTGACCGCCCGACAGGTTCGCCGGGAGCGCGGAGGCCTTGTCGGCGAGACCCACGGCGGCCAGCGCTTCGAGTGCCGCGGCCCGGGCGGCGCGGCCGCGGACGCCCTTGAGCCCGAGAGCGATCTCGACGTTCTCGGCGGCGGTCAGCGCCGGAAACAGATTGAATCCCTGGAAGACGAAGCCGAAGTGCCGCAGCCGCACCGCCGGCAGGTCCCGTTCGGCGGCCCGCGCCACATCACGGCCGCCGACGATGACGCGGCCGCTCGTCGCCTGCAGGATGCAGCCCATGATCGAGAGCAGCGTGGTCTTGCCACTGCCCGACGGCCCGAGCAGCAGCAACACCTCGCCGGCGTGCAGCGCCAGATCGACGCCGCGCAGTGCATGCACGGGCGCCCCGCCCATGTCGTAGGTCTTCGTGACCTGTTCCACGGCCAGCAGTGGTGTCATGTCCTCACCCCTTGAAGACCATCGCCGGATCGAGGCGGGTCACCTTGTTGATCGACACGATCGAGGCCAGCGCGCACATCCCGAGCGTGAGCGCGAAGAGCGCGAGCGCCAGCCACGGCGGCACCAGAATGGCCGTCGTGCCTTGCTGACTGGCGGTGGCGACAGCCAGCGCGATCGCCATGCCGGCGGCATACCCGAGCGCGCCGCTCGTGAGCGCCTGCTGGAGGATCACGCCGTAGATGAAGCCGTTGGTCGCGCCCATCGCCTTGAGCGTGCCGAACTCGCGGATGTGGTCGACCGTAGCCGCGTAGATCGTCTGCGCCACGACGACGATGCCGACGATGATGCCGAGGGCCGCGGCGATGAGCACGGTGATGCCGGCGCCGGTGCCGAACATCCAGTAGTTCTGCTGGAGGCGGCTCCACCCGGCGGTCGTGTGGACGTCGACATCGCGCAGCTCGGCTGCGAGGGCGCGGCGCACGGCGGCCACATCCGCGCCCGGGGTGACGGCGACGAGCAGCGCCAGCACCTGGTCTTCGCGCAGGCCGAAGTAATTCTGCGCGTTCTTGAACGAGGTGAACACCGGCGGCGCCGTCGTGAACGTGCGGATACCGCGCGTGAAGCCGACGACGCGGGCCCGGTAGCCGCCGATCTCGGCGGTCTGCCCGAGGTGCGTCACACCGAGCTTGTCCGCGTAGAGTTCGTCGACGAACACCGTGTCGGCCTGCTCGAGCGCGCCGACGTCGCCAGCCACGACGTTCCAGGGACGGCCGAGCACACCGGCCGGCTCGAAGCCCACGAGCAGCACGCCTTCCTGCGCGCCGTCGGGCCGCTTCCACTGTCCGAACTGCACGACGCGCTTCTCGACCCTGGCGACGCCGGGCGTCGCGAGCGCGCGGAAGGCCTGCTGTTCACCGAATGGGGTGACGCCCTCGAGATGGGTGGCGCCGGTCGAGACGATCCAGAGATCCGCGCCGGAGTGGTCGATGACGTCGGCCGTCGCGGTGGTGAAGCCGAGGAAGAGCCCCAGCTGCACGGTGGCGAGCACGACCGAGAAGACGATGCCGGTCAGGGTGACGGCGAACCGCACGCGGTCGTGGAAGAGATTCTTGCGAGCCAGGGACGCCATTTATGTTTCTCGTGTAAACATGAGTAGCAGTATCATGTGTCTCGTGTCAACATCGCATGGGACGGCACGGCGGCCGGGAAAGTTCCCGCGGCCACGACGGGCGGCGCCGCGACGGACCAGCTACCACCACGGCGACCTGCGCGAGGCGCTGCTCAAGGCGGCCGTCGAACTGGTCGAGGAACTGGGGCCGGACGGCTTCACGCTGCGGGAAGCCGCCCGCAAGGTCGGCGTCACCCACACGGCGCCATACCGCCACTTCGCAGATCGCGACGCGCTGCTCGTCGCGGTGGCGGAGGAAGGCTTTCAGGGCCTGCACGCCGCGGCCATGGCACGCCTGGCCGGCCTCACCGAACCGCGGCAGCGCCTGCAGGCGCTCGGCATCGCCTATGTCGAGTACGCCGTCGCGCATCCGTCACACTTCCGCGTCATGCACGGCGGCATCGCCGACGCCTGCAGCGACCCGGCGTTCGTGCAGGCCAAAGCTGCCACCTTCGGCCTGCTGCTCGAGATCGTCGGCGCGTGTGAAGCGGCCGGACTGATTCCCGCCGGCTCGGTGCCGCGCTACGCGCTGTCCGCGTGGGCGACGGTGCATGGGCTGGCGGAGCTGCTGATAAGCGGCGTGGCGCATCACATGGGCCTTGCCAACGGGTCCGTGGAAGCGATCGCGCACGAGGTCACCGCCAACGTCATCAGCGGCCTGCGCACGTAGCAGGTGCCGGGCGGCACCGCGCCAGCCGAGTTGAATCACCTCGAGGTCGCTGGCGTTAGCCATGCGACGCCCGTGACAGGCAGCCCACCGACCTGGGGGGCCGTGTCACGAATCATGTCAGTCGGGGGGCGGGGGCACGGCCGGTGCGGCCCCGGTGTCGGGCGCGGACTCGGGCCAGCGCAGCGCGATGCGTCCGGGCGCTGGCCAGGCGACCTGCCACCGCGGTCCTGGCCACGTCAGCGCGACGCGCGGCGCGCGCGAAGGCGCCGCGGCGCTCCCGTGGCCCCCGGCCTGCGCGGCTGAGCCGCCCTCGTGTGCCGAGTCGGCGCGGACGCCGGCAACCGCTGCCGACAGGCGTTCGTGCACGGTGGACAGTTTCGCGGGCTTCGGCGCGGCGGGTCGGGCCGCCGGGGCCGCGCCATGCGCCGGCCCGGCGTGCGCCGGCGGCGCGGCGTGATCGGCAGGTGCCGCAGGCGAGTCGGCCTTCGACGGCGCGGCCCTTGCGGCGACGGGCGCCGGTGCGCCATGGTCGGCGGCCGGGGGCGTGCGCAGCGCCGCCGCACCCGACACGACCGGCTTCGGTTTGCCAGACGCGCCGTGCGCGCCGGCCGCTCCTTTGGGCCGCACGCCGGTGGCCACGTAACCGCCGGCCTTCGCCGGCGCGTGCGCCGCAGGCGATGCGTGGCCGGCGTTCGCGGCAGGCGCGGCGTGAACGGCAGGTGCCGCGTGACCCGCGCCAGCGGCCGGCGCGGGAGGTGTCACGGGCACGACCCGCGAGACGGTCGGGCCCTTCTTCGCGGGGGCGGCCTTCGCCGCCGGTTCCGCGCCGTGCGCGCCGCCGGCGGCGGCTGCGGGCGCTGTCTCGCCGTGCGACTGCGCGGTGGCGTGGCGGGCGGTGGCGACGAGGGCGAGTGCCAGGAGCAGGGTGCTGACGCGCATGGCTACTTGTGCGGGGCGGTGGCGCCGACCGGCTCCGAGAAGACGACCATGCCGGTACTGACGTCGTAATACGCACCCACCACCTGCAGGTGACCACCCGTGACGGCCGTGCGCAGGGCCTGGCTGCCGGAGAGCACGTCGTTGATCACCTGCTCCACATTGGCCAGGATCGCCGTCCGCAGGTCCTTCTGATCCGCGGCACTGTGCGAACTGCCGGCGCGAATCGCCTTGAGGAGGTGCTCGAGATGCGCGCTCGGCGCGTGCGCGCCCTCATGCGCCGCCTTCACGACCGCGCATGACTCATGTCCCATCACGACGAGCAACGGCACGTGCAGGTCGGCGGCGGCGTGTTCGAGGCTGCCGAGCACGGCGCGATCCGCCACCTGGCCAAGCGTCCTTACGACATACAAGTCGCCCGCACCGGCGCCGAAGACGAGCTCGGGCGGCACGCGCGAGTCAGCGCACGACAGCACCATCGCGAACGGGTGCTCGTCACCGGCCATGGCACGGCGGGCGTCGGCAGCGGGAAGGACCGCGCCCCCGGCGCCACGCACGAAACGGTCATTGCCGGCCCGGAGGCGGGCCAGTGGTGAAGCGGCGGGCTCGGGCGCAGCCACGGCGGGCGAGAACGACGCCAGCACCAGATACATGCCGGCAGGCACGAGGACGCGCGACAGGCGGGCGGTCCAGCGTCGAAGGTTCTGCATGTGCGACCAATCGGCCGGGCGCACCGAATCTTGAACGGCCGCCACGGCCGTGCCGAATCGGCGCATCCGTGCACGCAGACGCTGAGGGGCCGAGCCGGGGTCTCGCGCTATCATCCGAGACGGACGCGCCACCACCGGCGCCGGAGGATGAGACCCATGCATGCAGGGCTGAGGATGGCGGTAGTGATGGGATTCGTGGCGAGCCTGTCGGCCTGCGGCAAGTCCCCCGAGGAAAAGGCGGCCGACGCGTTGAAGGAAGCCGCCACGAACATGGCGAAGGCCGGCGAGGAGATGACCAGGGCCGGTGAAGCCGCGGCGAACGCCGCCACGCAGGGCGCGGCGCCGGCCGGTGAGGCCGCCAAGGGCATGGAGGACTTCGCCAAGGCGATGCAGGGCATGGCCGCGGCGATGGGCGGCGCCAACGGCGGGAAGCCCTCAGAGCCGGTGAGCTTCCGCGACCTGCAGACGGCCTTCCCCGCCGTGTCGGGCTGGACGATGGACAAGCCCAGGGGCGAGCGCATGACGGCGCCGGTGGCCTTCTCGCAGACCGAGACGCGCTACAAGAACGGCGACCAGGAGATCGAGGTCAAGATCGTCGACTCGGCCTTCAACCAGATCCTCGTGGCACCGTGGGCGATGTTCCTGACCGCTGGCTACGAGAAGGAAACCGACGAGGGCTACGAGAAGTCGACGACCGTCGGCGGCAACCCCGGCTTCGAGAGATGGAACGACCAGCGCAAGGACGGCGAGCTCAACATCGTCGTCGCCAAGCGCTTCCTCGTGTCGGTCGAAGGCGATCGGCTGACCGACATGAAGCAGCTCCAGGAGTTCGCCGCGAAGATCGACTTCGCGAAGCTCGGCGCGCTCGGCGCCGCGGCTCCCGCCGCGAAGTAGACGGCTGCGCCGGCGGCCTGGCCGCCGGCTCCCGCGTTCAGATCCTGAACCCGGCGCGCAGCGGATCGTCGCCGTCGATGAGGAACGTGTGCTCGCCGGTGATCCAGGCGCTGCCGGCGATTTCTGGCACGATGGCCGCGAACTCACCCACACGCTGGCGGCCAGCCACGCGGCCGTGGAAGAGCGTGCCGATGAGGCTCTCGTGCACGAACGTGCCGTCGCCGGCCGAGAGCACGCCCATCTCGTCGAGCACCGCCATCACCGCCGCCGTGCCGCTGCCGCAGGGCGAGCGGTCCACCTCGGCATCGGCGAACACCGTGACGTTGCGCAGGTGGGCGCCGTCGGTCTGCGCCGGCGCGGTGAAGATGGTGCCGTAGATGCCGGCCAGGCCGGGTTCGGCGGGATGCACGACCTTCACGAGCGTCTCGACCTCGCGCGCGATCGCCATGCCGGCGCGCCTGAGCTCGGGCAGCTTCGCGATGTCGATCGAGAGCCCGGCGCTCTCGGCATCGACGATGGCGTAGAAGGCCCCGCCGAACGCGACGTCGGCGGTGAACGTGCGGCCGCCGATGGCGAGCGGCACGCCGGGGGCGAGCACGAACGACGGCACGTTCACGAACGACACGCCGGTAACGCGCGCGCGGCCGTCGACCTCCACCTTCGTGGCCCGCGCCCGCACCGGGCCGGCAGGGACGTCGAGCACCATCTCGATCGTGCCGCCGGCGCCGTCGGCGGCGTCCCACATCAGGCCGCGCTCGACGGCAATCGTCGCCACGGCGATGACGCCGTGGCCGCACATCGTGCTCCAGCCCTCGTTGTGCATGAAGAGCACGCCGGCGTGCGCGCCTGGCGTGACCGGTTCGGTCAGCAGGGCGCCGTACATGTCGGCGTGGCCGCGCGGTTCGAGCATGATGGCGCGGCGCAGGTGGTCGAGATGTTTGCGCGCCCACTCGCGCCTCGCGAGCATGGTGGCGCCTTCGGGCGCGGGCAGGCCATCGACGACGAGGCGCAGCGGCTCGCCGGCGGTGTGGGCATCGATGGTGCGAATCTGGTGAATCATGAGAGGACGCCGGGATGCGCAACGGAGACGCGGGGAGCCACGCGTAATCCGCGCTATTCTGTCAGGCGTTCGACGCTGACGCCACCATGAGCACAAGAGGTTGACCTCGTGACGCGACTCTGGCTCGCCGCGCTGTTCTGCACGTGTTGTGCGCCCCTCGCCCGGGCCCAGGCGCCGGCGGCCCCGGCCACGCCGCTCCGGCTGACGCTGCCAGCCGACGCCACGGTCGACGCTCCCGCCGCGCAGTTGCAGGGCCGCTGGTCGCCACGGCCGCGGATCACGTCGGGAAAGAACTTCTCGCTCGAACTGCGCGCCAAGCTGCAGAACGACGGCGCGTGGTTCAGCCCGGTCGTCGACCCCGAGGACGAAGGATTCATCTGGCGGCGGCGCCGTCTCGCCGTGCGCGGCGAGTTCTTCAACCGCGTCGAGTTCGAAGTCGAGCGCGAGTTCGGCGACGAGGTCGAACCGTGGCGCGACGTCTGGGCGAACGTGAAGGCGCACGACCTGCTCGAGGTGCGCGGCGGCAAGTTCAAGCTGCCCTTCGGCCTCGACAACATGACGAGTTCGGTCGAGCACGACTTCATCTTCCGCTCGCTCGGCACCCGCGCCATCGCCCCGGGCCGCGACATCGGCGCCATGATCCATGGCGAAGCCGCGCGCCGGCGCTTCACCTACGCCATCGGCGTGTTCAACAGCGACGATCGCCAGGTGGCCGACAACGAACGCTTCTTCGACGACGACCAGGGCGCCGACAGTTTCGGCCGCACGGTGAGCGGCCGAGTCACGGTGCAGCCCTTCGACGGTGTCTCCAGCCTGCCGCGGGGCCTGCGCAACCTCGAAATCGGCGCCAGCGGCGCCTGGTCGAAGGTTGCGGAAGGCCTCAACAGCTTCAAGGGCAACTCGGTCTTCGGCTACGACTACTTCGAACGCGTGTGGGTGAACGGCGATCGCGTCCGCACCGGCGTCGACGTGGCGCTCGTGTCGGGTCCGACCAGCTTCAAGGCCGAGTGGATCAACGCCTCGGACGAGCGGCTCGGCCAGGGCGTCGACGACGGGGACCTCTCGAACATGTTCAGCCGCGGCTGGTACGTCGCCGGCTCGTGGCTGGTCACTGGCGAAGACAAGGAAGACACCGTCTCGCCGAAGCGCCCCCTGCTGCAGGGCGGCGTCGGCGCCATCGAAGTGGCGGCGCGCTACGAGCGCATGCTGCTCGGCAGCTCGGCCGATGCCAGCGAGCCGGCGTTCACCAACCCGCGCGCCGAGAACCTGCGGCGCAACCAGAATGCCGTGCTCACGGTGGGCCTGTCGTGGTATCCGAACCGGTGGTTCAAGGTGCAGGGCAACGCCATCCGCGAGAGCTTCGACGACCTGACCCGCACGCCCCTCGACGGCACGGCCACGTACTGGAGTTACGTGACGCGCCTGCAACTCGCGTTCTAGGAGCCCTCGACCATGCGTGCCATCCTTCGCATCGGCCTCGTCCTCTCGCTCGCAATCGCCGCGCTGGCGGCGCCGGCGGCGGCGCAGACCGCGGACGATCTGTTCGACGCCTCGAGCGTGCAGGACATGCGTCTGCTCGTGAACTCGCGCGACTGGCAGAACCTGTTGGACACGTTCCGCGAGAACACCTTCTATCCAGCCGAACTCACCTGGCGCGGCGTGCGCCAGCAGAACATCGGTCTGCGGTCGCGCGGGCTCGGCAGCCGCAGCGCCGTCAAGCCGGGGCTGCTGCTCCGCTTCGACCGCTACGCGACCGACGGCCGTTTCCTCGGCCTGCGCACGCTCGTTCTCGACAACCTGACGCAGGATCCGTCGATGATGAAGGAAGTGCTGGCGATGCAGCTCTACCGCCGGCTCGGTCTGCCGGCGCCGCGCGAGGCGTTCGTGCGCCTCTACGTGAACGGCTCGCTGCTCGGGCTCTACGCCGTGGTCGAGGACATCGCCGAGCCGTTCCTGCAGCGCACCTTCGGTGAATCCGGCGGCACGCTGTACGAGTACGACTGGACCTTCGAGTACAACTTCGAGTACCGCGGCTCGACGCTCGAGAACTACGCGATGTTCAAGCCGCAGACCAACACCTCGCAGTCCACGTTCGACCTCTACAGCCCGATCGAGCGCATGGTGCGGGCGGCCAATGACTCGAGCGACGAGCTGTTCCCGTCGGCGATGGCCGAGTTCCTCGATCTGCAGGCCTTCGCGCGCTACATCGCGATGGACAACTTCGTCTCCGACGACGACGGCTGGCTGGGCTTCTGGGGCATGAACAATCTGTTCCTGTATCGCAGCCAGGGCAGCGCCCGCTTCAACATCATCGCGTGGGACAAGGACTTCACGTTCTGGCGGCCCGCGAACGACATCTTCACGCGCATCGACAACAGCGTGCTGGCGCGGCGCGCGCTGGCGATTCCCGACGTGCGTCAGGCTTACCTCGACACGCTCGCGGCCGCGGCCGATGCGGCGGCCGAGGGCCAGGAGGGCGCCGATGCCTCCACCGGCTGGCTCGCCCGCGAGGTCGAACGGCTCTACGCGCTCATCCAGCCCGTCTCGCAGCAGGACACGAACAAGCCCTACACCGACGCGGAGTTCGAGACCGGCGTGGCCGGACTACGGACGTTCGCCGCGCGGCGCAGCGCCTTCGTGCGCTGCTCGGTGGCCAACCAGTCGCGCCCGCCCGCCGCCTGCAACTGACGTCCGGCGCGCGCCGGCGTGCTACTGGTGCGTGTGGCCGCCGGCCTCGTAGGCCTTGGCGAAGAAGGCCTCGAGGCGGCGCACGCAGGCCGGCTCCTCGACCAGCACGGCGAGCTCGCGCCGCAGGCTGAGGCTGGTGGTCGAGAGCGCCAGGCTGCCGACGAGCGCCGTGCGGCCGTCCACGATCGTGATCTTGCCGTGGGCGTCCCGGCCGGCCACGATGCGCGTGCCGATGTGCTCGACGCGCACGCCCTCGTGCGCCTTCTGCTTCAGGATCCGCAGCACGCGCGCGTCGTCGAGCTTGTGGTCGATGATGGCGATGCGCGAGGTCGCGCTCGACAGCAGGTCGCGCACCGCCCGGTCGGCCCACTCGGGTCCGACCACGAGCCGCGAATGACGCGACGCCGACGCCGGCAGCGTGCGTTTCGCCAGGTCGGTCTCGAAGAGCCGCCAGGCGTCGGTCACGGCATCGGGGTCGGCCGTGACGACGGCGAAATCACAGGTGTCGTGGAAGCACTTGCGTGTCAGGTTGAACGAGGCGACGAGCAGCGGCCCGCTGTCGGCCACGATGTATTTGGCGTGATGTTTGGTCGCCCGCGGACCGTGGCGCGTGACGTTCGCGCCCATGCGCTCGAGCCGCGTGCGCAGCTCGTCGAGCCGGCGCCGCCAGCCGCTGGCGCGCCGCGTGAGCAGCACGTCCACGACAACGCCGCGGGCGATGGCGGCCCGCACCTCGTCGAGCACCTCGGCGTCGTTGCAGCGGAAGATGGTCAGGCCGAGACGCTTGCGGGCGCCGCGGACGATGCGCAGCACCGCCTGGCGCCGCTCCGCCGGCTCGATGACGATCCGGTCTGGCGTCACGACTTCTTCGGCGGCTCCCACGAGACGGCGCCGAGGCCGTGTTTACCGCCGCCGACAAGCGCTTCGGTCACCTCGTCGATCGACACGTGGGCCGGCAGCATGGTGCGGTAGGTCATCTCGGCCTCGTCGCCCTGCGTGAACTCGAGCGGCTCCCAGGTCACGCCGTACTGCGCGAACACGCTCACCACATGCGCGAGCGGGAACTCGCGGCCCGAGGCCGTCATCTCGACCAGCATCACCCGCGGCTTGACGGCCACGAGTCTGTCGAGGACGACGATGGCAGCGGCGAGGAAGAGCGCCCCGAGCGCGGCGATTGGCAGCGCGCCGATGCCGCAGGCCATGCCGAGGCCCATCAGCAGGAAGAGCACCGTGACGTCCTTGGGGTCTTCGACCGGCGTGCGGAAGCGGATAATCCCGGCCGCACCGGCGATGCCGAAGGCGCGCGCGAGCGAGCTGCCGATGATGATCATGATGAGCGCGCCGGCCACGGCCAGCAGCACCTGTGCCTGCTCCATCGACCGGTTCATCGGCCGGTCCTTCTGGTGCAGCTTCTGCACGTGAGTCACGAACATGGCGATGACGCCGGCCGAGAGCAGCTGCACGAGTTCGGAGAAGGGATACCCCCATGGGGTGGCCCAGAGCGCGCCGGAGGCGGCATCCGGCGACGTGAGCAAGACGGTGCCCGCGGCGCCGGCCTGCGGGATACGCCACGCGATGCCGATACCGGCGATGAGCAGACAGGCCGATACCCCGACCGAGATGAGGCCGATCTCGCGCCACTTGAAGGCCTGCTGCTTGGCTTCGTGGAGCGAGTCGTAGACGCTCAGGACGTTATCGAGCCGTGCGACCTTGAGAAGTTCGAGCGTGTGGCTGGTGGGGCGGGCGATGCGGAAGGACCCGCCGACACGCCCGGCGCTGGTGTGGGCGCGCACCAGGGCGCGGATCCCGGCGCTGTCGATCGCCGTCACAGCATTCAGGTCGGCGATGAGCAGCCGGTAACCCTGACCAAGGAGCCGTTTGACCGAGGCTTCGAAGTCTTCGGCCTCGCCGCCGGCCACGAGCGGCTGACGCGGGGTAAGGACGAGGTGGCCTCTCGCAACTTGCTGGGGGATCGCCATCAGACTAGTCTAGAGAGACGGGTGGACCGTACCACAGTGCGCACGAAATTGAAATGGTCGGGCTGGGCGGTCCTGGGTCTCATCGGGGCATGCAGTGGTTCGCCCACGGAGCCGACGTCAGTGGGCCCCGTCGGCGCCGTCGTGTCACAAGCGACGATGCTCGTCGCGGGCGACATCGCCTGGTGCGCCGACAACACCGCGGCGCAACAGACGGCGGCGCTCCTCGACCGGCTCCCGGGCACCATCCTCGCGCTCGGCGACCTGGTCTATATGCGCGGCACGGCCGAGGAGTTCCGCAACTGCTACACGCCCACCTGGGGCCGGCACAAAGCGCGGACGCGCCCGGTGCCTGGGAATCACGAGTATCTGACAGTAGGCGCGGGTCCCTACTACGACTACTTCGGCGAACAGGCCGGCGATTTCGGCGAAGGCTACTATTCGTTCTCCGCGGCGAATTGGCAGATCATCGCCCTCAACTCGAACATCCCGACGCATCGGGGATCCGCGCAGTACATCTGGCTGCAGCGTGAACTGCAGCGGCCGGCACGGTGCACTCTGGCCTACTGGCACCATCCGCGCTTCACGTCGGGACCGAACGGCGACAACGTTGACACGGCGCCGCTCTGGGAGCTGCTCTACGCGGCCGGCGCCGACGTGGTGCTGGCCGGTCACGACCACGTGTACGAGCGCTACCTGCCGATGAATCCCGACGGTCAGCTCGACCGCGATCGCGGCATCCGCCAGTTCATCTCGGGCGGCGGCGGCGCCATCCTGTACCGGTTCGCGGCTATCAAGCCCAACAGCGCCTCCCGCTACGAGGGCCACGGCATCCTCAAGCTCGTACTCGGCAACGGCCGCTACGACTGGGAGTACGTGCCCGTCACGCCCGGCTTCAGCGACACCGGCTTCGACGTGTGCCACTGAAGAACGGGGAGCAGGGACCAAGGGACCAGGGACCAGGGATTCCGAATCTCCGCTTCCCTGCCGCGTGAAGGCGTTCTACTCCGACCACTTCGTCCTGCCGCTGCCTGAGGGGCACCGGTTCCCCATGAGCAAGTACGCGCGGCTCCGCGCCCGCGTGCTCGACGAAGGGGTTGTCACGCCCGCCGACGTCATCGAAGCACCAGCGGCGACGTGGGACGAACTCCGCCTCGCCCATGCGGCGCCCTACGTGCAAGCCGTCGCCACCGGTACCCTGCCCGCCGACATGCAGCGGCGCATCGGCTTCCCGTGGTCGCCCGAAATGGTGGAGCGCTCGCGACGCTCCTCCGGCGCGACGATCGCGGCCGCGCACGTGGCGCTACGCGAGGGCGTGGCGGCGAACCTCGCCGGCGGCACCCATCACGCCTTCGTCGACCGCGGCGAGGGTTACTGCGTCTTCAACGACGTGGCCGTGGCGGCGCGGGTGCTGCAGCACACGCACCGCTGCCAACGGCTGGCAGTCGTCGACTGCGACGTGCACCAGGGCAACGGCACGGCGGCGATCTTCCGCGACGATCCGTCGGTCTTCACCTTCTCGATGCACGGGGCGAAGAACTTCCCGTTCCGCAAGGAAGTGAGCGACCTCGACGTGGAACTCACCGACGGCATGGGCGACGACGAGTACCTGACGCTGCTGGCGCACCACCTGCCGGGCGTGCTCGCTGGCCACCGCCCAGAGCTCGTGTTCTACCTGGCGGGCGCCGATCCGTACGTGGGCGATCGCCTGGGCCGGCTGGGACTCTCGGTGGAGGGTCTGCGCGCCCGTGACGAATACGTCTTCGGCCGCTGCCAGGCCGCCGGCGTGCCGGTGGTCGTCGTGATGAGCGGCGGCTACGCGCCCGACGTGGACGACATCGTGCGCATCCACCTGAACACGATCCGCGTGGCGGCGGCGCATGCAGCCCGCTGGTCCGGCCCCGCGTGAGTTGTGCGAGGATGCGGCATGCCGCAGCGTTTCCGCCTCCTCACCGAAGCCCACGTCACCGCGCTCCTGCCCCTCAGCGACCTCATCGCGTCGATGGAGACGGCGCTCGCGCGCTTCTCGGCCGGGGAGGTGCTGCAGCCGGTGCGCAGCGTCCTGTCGGTGGGGCCCACGAAGGCCTACTACGGCCTGATGCCGGCCTACGTGGCCGATCCGCCGCAGCTCGGCGCGAAGATCGTGACGGTCTTCGGCGAGAACCACCGGCGCGGCCTGCCGTCGCATCTCGCGACCATCTTCCTGCTCGACCCTGACACCGGCGCGCTCATCGCGCTCATGGACGGCCGCTACATCACCGAAGCGCGCACGGCTGCCGTGTCGGCCGTGTCGGCGCGGCACATGGCGCGGCCCGACGCCGCCACGCTCGCAATTCTCGGCACCGGCGTGCAGGCGCGCAGTCACCTCGAGGCGCTCGCCGCGGTGCGGCCGATCCGGCAGGTGCGCGTGTGGAGTCCCACGCCGGCCAGCCGCGAGCGCTTCGTGGCCGAGATGAGCGGGCACGTGCCGGCGACGCTCACGGCCGCGGCGTCGGCGGAGGCCGCCGTGCGCGAGGCCGACATCGTGGTACTCGTCACCTCGTCGCCGACGCCGGTCATCGATGCCGCCTGGGTCGCGTCCGGTGCGCATGTGATTGCGGTGGGCGCGTGCCGGCCGGAGCAGCGCGAGATGGACCCGGCGCTCGTCGCCAGCGGGCGCCTGGTGGTGGATTCACGCGCCGCCGCCCTTGTGGAGTCCGGCGATGTCGTGCTAGGCATCGCCGAGGGCCGCTTTGACGCCTCGCACATCGCCGGCGAGCTCGGCGACGTGGTGCGCGGCGCGCTCCCCGGCCGCACGTCACCCGGCGAGATCACGATCTTCAAGTCGCTCGGCATGGCCGTTGAGGACGTCGCGGCCGCGGACCTCGTCTACCGCCGCGCGCTCGAGACCGGCGCCGGCACCCAGCTCGAGCTCTGAACCTGTCGCCCGCTGGCGCAGCGCCGGACAGCCAGCACGTCCTCATCACCGCGCGGTCGCGCGGCCTAGAGGTTCAGGAAGCCCTTGATGCGCGAGAGCAGCGACTGCGGCGCGGGCGCGGCGGCGCGCGCGCCTTCCGCCGCGGCCTTCGCGTCGGCCAGGCCCTGACGGCGGGCCGAGACGATGCCGCTCACGTGTTCCACGAGGCCCGGACGCCGCACCGCCAGCTCGCGGAAGCGATCGGCGTCGATCTCGAGCAGCACGGCGTCATCCATCGCGGTGACCGTGGCCGTGCGCGGGTCGCCGGTGAGCATCGACATCTCGCCGAAGAATCCGCCGGCCGGCGTCACGGCCACTTCCTGCCCCGATGGCTCGATCGTCACGCGCACGCGGCCGTCGAGCACGATGAACATCGACCGGCCGGCGTCGCCCTGCCGGACGATCCGCTCGTGCTCGCCGTACAGGTGTTCGGGGCACGCCTCGGCGAGCCGGGCCCGTTCGATGTCGTCGAGGCCCGAGAACAGGTCGATCGCTCCCAGCCGGTCGGCCAGCGCCTGGAGCCGCTCGGCCGAGCGCGAGTTCTTCTCCTCGCGGCTGTACTCGACCTGGATCGGATAGGGGATCTCGATGGCGTGGCGCCTGAACGTGTACCAGATGTTCGTGCGCACCTGGTCGTGCGCCGTGTGGTCGAGTCCGAAGTCGTCGATCCAGAAGCGCAGCCGGTAATCCACGGAAGAGGTGCCGAAGCCGAGTACGATGACATCCGGCGGCGGCTCACGCAGCACGAGCGGCGCGTTGTCGAGTGCCTCGTGCAGGGCCCGCTTCACCACGTTCGGCGGCACGTCGTAACTCGCGCCCACTTCCACTTCGATGCGCGTCGGGATCGTCGGCTCCGAGTGGTTCAGGATCGGATCCTTCGACATCGCGCTGTTGGGCACGATGACGAACTGACCCTGCTTGGTGAGGAGCTTCGTGGCGCGCCAGGTCACTTCCTGGACGCGGCCTTCGAACTCGCCCACCCGCACCCAGTGCCCGACGCGGAACGGCTTCTCGACCTGGATCGCGAGGCCGGCGAAGAGATTACCGAGGGTGTCCTGCAGCGCGAAGCCCACCACCACGGCGCCGACGGCGGAGGTGGTCAGGAACTTCTCGTCGAGGAAGAGCGTGGCCGCCACCGCGAAGAGCGCGATGACGATGACGTCCTGCACGATGGCTGGCACGCGCTCCGACACGCGGTCGTGCCGCCACGGATTGAAGAGCAGGCCGACTCCGGCCACGATACCGGCCGCCACGAGCAGCAGCCGCGCCAGTCCGCCGACGAGTGCCGGGTCACCGATGTTGCGCGCGAGCGCGATGTCGAAGCCGAAGGCGACGAGCAGCACGACCGCGGCAAAGCCGAGCCGCGCCCGCACGTAGCGGTTACGCACCGCGGCCAGCGCCGCGAGCACGACGCCGAACGCGATTCCGGTGGCGAGAGGCAGTTGCACGCGCTACTTCAGCCCGCCGGCCTTCTTGAACGCGGCGACATCCGCCGTGCTGACCGACACGGCGACGAGTGCCGGGTTCGAGCCGCCCTTCGCCGCCGATTCCTTCCCGGCGCCTCGGGCCGCCCCTGAGCCGGTGACCTGGGCCGACTTCTTTTCTCCGCCACCGGGGCGCAGCGACGCCGCCAGGCCGCCGATGCCCTTCTTCTTCGGCGCTTCGGCCGGCTTCGCGGTGCCGCCGGCCGCCCCCGATGAGCCCGCTTCGACAGTGGCAACCTCGGTCACGGGCACCGGCTTGTACGTGATCGTCGCGGTGTATCGCTCGGCGACCGTCGCGGTGGACCCGAGCTTCGCCGAGGCGATCTGCTTCGTCATCCTGTCCACGCGCTCCTTCGTCTCGGGATGCGAGGCGAAGAGGCCACTTCTGGCGCCATCGGTGGCCTTGTTACGTTCCATCAGCATGTTCAGGAAGCCGTTCATGCCGGTGGGCGCGTAGCCGACGGTGTTGGCGAGCACGATGCCCTTCTCGTCGCTCTCGAGTTCGTCGCCGCGGCCGAAGCCGCTGTCGACGATCTCGTAGGCCTTGTCGGCGAGCTTGCCGAGCAGGGCGCTGTTGCCGGCCACCGTCTCGTCGGCGCCCATCTGGACGGCCTTGCCCTTCTGGATGGCGCGGATGGTGTGCTTCTCGCTGACGTGGATGATCTCGTGGCCAAGCACGCCGGCCAGTTCGGATTCGGTCTTGAGGTTGGCGAGCGCGCCTTTGGTGATGTGCACGAAGCCGCCGGGCGCGGCAAACGCGTTCACGGCGTCGGTATCGAGCACGATGAACTTCCAGGCGATGCCGGGCCGGCTGCTGACCTGGGCCAGGGCGGTGCCGACGAGCGTCACGTAGCGGTGGACGGCCTGATTCTGGACGACGCCGTAGCGGGCGCGAATGCGCTGGCTGACTTCGGCGCCGAGCTGCGCCTCTTCGGCATCATTCATCTGGATGTCGCGCAGCTGATTGGCGCGCTTGAGGGCGCCGCCGAACTTGCCGAGCTGTTCCGCCGAAGCCTCGGGCGCCACCGCCAGCGCGGCGCCCAGGGTGAGTGTGACCAGTGCTCGTCGATGCATGCCGCTTCTCCGTCGTCCGTGCGGGGACCGCCCCCAATTCTATCGGACCGGGCCCCGCCCGGATGCACTCCCGCGAGGTCTCGCCCCTGTTAATAGCGTGAGAAACGGCTGGAGTCTCTCACTTCCCTGGCAGGCACTCCGCCGTCCTGGGATCGGGCGTCGTCCATGCCGCCGAGACGGCTCAGTGGCCGGCGCGCACTTCGAAGACCTGCACGGCCCTGGTCTTGCCCTTGACGGTCACGTCGCCGAGCGGCCGCAGTTCGTAGGTGCCCTTCAACTGCCGGCGCGTCGCCTCGGAGATGAGGATGCGCGTGCCGAAATCCTTATTGAGCGACTCGAGACGGGCGCCGAGGTTCACGTTGTCGCCGATCACGGTGTAGCTCATGATCGTGTCGCTGCCGATGTTGCCGGCGATCATCTCGCCGGTGTTGATGCCGATGCCGATGTCGAGCGCCGCCCGGCCCTCGATCGCCCATAGACGATTGAGCTGCTCGAGCTCGCGCACCATCGCGAGCGCCGTCTGCACGGCGTGGTCGGCATGGTCGGCGTCGTCGAGCGGGGCGCCGTAGAGCGCCATGATCATGTCGCCGACGAACTTGTCCACCGTGCCGCGATGGGCGAACACCACGTCCACCATCCGCGTGAAGTACTGGTTGAGCTGCCGGACGAGGTCTTCGGCCTCGCCGCTTTCTGACAGCGTCGTGAAGCCGCGCATGTCCGAGAAGAGCACCGACATCTCGCGCCGCTCGCCGCCGAGCACGGCCTCGTGCGGGCTGGCCAGCAGCTGCTGGTAGACGTCCTTCGACACGTAGCGCGAGAACAGCCGCTTCACACGCCGTTTCTCGCGCCCCTCCACGAAGTACATCCACGCGAGATCGGCGAGGAAGGTGAGCGCGAGCGCCACGAGCGGCACGACGAGCGGCAGCCACAGCCCCTGCCCGAGCGCGCGCGTGGCATACCAGACGAAACCGCCGGCGAGCGCCAGCGTGGCGATCGCGGTCACCCACGGCGCCGCCAGCGCGCCCACGGCGGCTACGGCCAGCGTGAGTCCGAGCGTGGACACCGCGCGCTGCCACGGCAGCGCCGGTGCGATGCTGCGGCCACTGATGAGCGCGTCGATGACGTTCGCATGGAACTCGGCGCCTGGCATCTGACCCTCGCCGAAGGGTGTCGTGAACGTGTCCTTGAGGCCCTCGGCGCTCACGCCGACGACCACGATCTGATCCTTGAACGTAGCCGGATCGAGGTGCGGCGTCTGCCCGTCGAGGATCTGCTGCTCGGCGAGCACGAGATCCTGGAAGGAGTAGGACCGGAACGTGGGCGTGCCATCCGCACGCATCGTGGGGCCGCGGAAGGGCACGAGCGGCCGGTACACGGTCTGCGCCGGGCCGTAGAAGTCGGGCACGGCCTGTTCGACCCACGGCACCCGGCGATCGCCCAGGTGCAGCACCGAACGCGTGGCGGTGACGCGGTCGGGCGTCACGCCGATCACGGCGATGGCGGCGGCCACCGGCAGCGACGGCACAACCTTCCCCGCCACCTCCACGAAGGGCACGTAGCGGCGAGCCGGGCCGTCGAGGTCGTAGGCGAGGCGCGCATGCCCCACGCCGCGCACCGCACGCGCGAGATCAGGAAACGGTGGGGTCAGGAGCGGCCGGCGTTCGGCAAAGCCGCTGAGCGGCCAGACGCGATCGAGCGACGCCACGCCGTCGAGCGGCGGCTGCACGTTCTGGCTGGCGTCCACGAGGCCTTCGCTCGACGCCTGCACCGCAACGATGACGTTCCCGGCCTGTTGCACCGACGTCACGAGCGCGTCGTCCGACTCCTGCCCCGTCCACGGCGTGCCCATGATGTCGCGCGTGGCCTTGTCGGCCTCGCTGAACTGCACGTCGTACACGACGAGCTTCGCGGGCCCGCGCGCCAGGTAGTCGATGAGCATGCCGTGCAGCATGCGCGGCCACGGCCAGCGCCCCACGGCGGGCTCGAGCTGGCGGATCGAGTGATCGTCGATGAGCACCATCGCGATCCCGGGCGGCGTGCCCTGGCCGGTGGCCACGACGCGCATGCGCGCGTCGTAGGTCTTCAGTTCGAGCGTCTGCACGAGGCCGATCCGGCCGAGCAGGCCCGCCATGAGGGACGCGGAGAGCGCGAAGCCCAGCGCGACCAGCCAGCGTGTCATCGAGCGACAGCGTGTCAGGGAACGGCGCCGCGGTCAACGGAGAGGCGCAGGGCCGCGTCGCGCCAGAGAATTGACGAGAAGCTCGCCGTCGGGCCGCGGCCACTGCGGCATGACGCGTCCTAGTGCGAATCGACGCTAGTAGCAGCATGGGCAATCGGGTATCGTGTGCCCGCCTTCCCCAAAAGGAGACCCATGCCAAAGCGCTCAGTGATCCTCTCGACGTTGTTCGGGCTCGCGTTCGCCACCGCGGCCCTCGCTCAGTCCGGCGTGCCGTCGGCCGACCGCATCATCCGCTTCAACGGGTCGGTGGCAGGCGCCAGCGCCGGCGCTCAGACCCTCCGGTTCGCTGTGTACGACGAGGAGACTGGCGGCAACCTGCTGTGGGAAGAAGTGCAGACGGCCGCGGTCGATGCAGCCGGGAACTTCACCGTATTCCTCGGCGGCACGAGCACCGACGGTCTGCCCGTGGCGCTCTTCGCGAACGGCGCCCCGCGGTGGCTGAGTGTTGAACAGTCCGGCACCGCCGCTGGTCCGCGTGTGCTCCTGGCCGCGGTGCCGTATGCCGTCTCCGCCGCCAACGCCACCAGCCTCGGCGGCCGGCCGGCGACCGACTACCTGCTCACGCCGCAGGCGCGCGCCGCTGCCGCGGCCGCGGCCGGCACGAGCGGCGCCGCCACCGCCGACCGTGAGCCGCTGCCGCTCGTGAACAACGGCACGGCCAACTTCATCGGCAAGTTCTTCAACAACGTCGACCTCATCAACTCGCAGCTCTTCGACAACGGCACGAACGTGGGTGTGGGCACGACCAATCCGTTCGACAAGTTCCACGTGCAGTTCACCAACACGGCCGGCTCACTCACCGGCTACGCCGTGCAGAACCTTGGCAGCACGGCCACGTCGTACTCCGGCATGCTGTTCTACGATCACACCGGGACGCTGCGACAGTTCCAGGGCTACAGCAACGGCACCGGTGAGTACCGCATCAACAACATCTCGCCCAGCGGCTCGATTAACTTCCTGGTCGGGAGTGACTCGAAGTTCAAGGTCGCCACCTCCGGCGACATCGGACTTAGCTCCGGCACCCTGACACCGACTGTGCGCATCGAGAACTACGGCAACGGCCAGGACGACGTTACGTTCAGAAGCAGGCGGCACGGGGGGACGATCTCAGCACCGACGGCCACCGGCCTCGGCGCAAACCTGCTTCGGCTCGAGGGCGGCGGACACACCGGGTCCGCCTTCACGAGCGAGCGCGGCTTCATGCAGGTCATCTCGACGGAAGCCTGGACGCCGAGCGCCAACGGCACGGAGATCAACTTCGGCACAACGGCAAACGGCTCGACCGCCGTTGTCCAGCGCATGTCGATCCTCAACAACGGTGACGTTGAGGTTGGCTCGGGCAGCACGAGTGTCAAGCTGATCGTCGGACAGCTGGCGAACTCGGCCGGCAACCTCAGCGTTTCAGGTGACGGAAACCTGCTTCAGGGCGTGGCCATGCTCGACCGTCTCAACGACGACGGCACCCTCATTCGCTTCCGACGCAACGGGACCTCGGTGGGAACGATCGATGTCGCCAGTGGCGTGGTGAGCTACAACGCCTTCACCGGTTCCCACTTCGCGCGCACCGATGAAGTCATCGAACGCGGCATGCTCGTGTCGCTGACCGGCCAGAACGGCCGCCTCGAAGACAACGCCACGTCGGAGCTTCTCTACGGCATCACCAAGAGCCAGCGAGCAAACGACCCCGCCATCATGGGCGCGTATCTGGCGCGGCAGAACGCGGCGGCGGCCAACCTCAGCGAGTCCGTGAATCCGCACCTGGTCGAGGCCGTCGGCAACGGCGAGATGTGGGTCGTGGATACGGGCCGCAACCTCGCGGCCGGCGAGTACCTGGTCTCTTCGGCCGTGGCGGGACACGCCATGACCGACCCGGGCACGTTCGAGACGAGCTACATCATCGCCAGGCTTGCGGCGCCGATCGACTGGCAGACCGTGACCGATACCGTGAGGGGCACCGATGGCCAGATGCACAAGCGCGTCCTCGCCTCGGTCTTCTTCGAGAGCTTCGTGGTCGATCGCACCGCCAAGTCCGAGATCAAGGCGCTGCATGAACGCATCGCCGCGCTTGAGGCCGCGTTGAAGGCACTGACCGCGACGACCGTGCAGCAGCAGCGCTAGCTCGCGCGTCTGCTGGCGCCACACGCCAGACTCGCCCCGAAGGCCCGCGTCCATCACGGACGCGGGCCTTCGCCTTTTTCGGGCGTCGCAACTGCGGGAATCCGGCGACCGGCCGATAACCACGTCGTCCCTGTTCCCAAGGAGCCGTGACCCGATGCGTCAGCCGATCGCCGTCTTGACCGTGCTCGCCCTGCTGTCCGCGACCCCTTCCTACTCCCAGCCGCCGGCTCCCGCCGCCGGCCGCGTCATCCGCCTGAATGGCTCGATCGCGGCCAGCACCGCCGCGGGAACGCCTGAACCTGTCAGATTCGCCATCTACGACGAGGCGTCCGGCGGCACGCTGCTCTGGGAAGAAACGCACACGCTGCGGCTCGATGCCGCGGGCCAGTACTCGGTGTTGCTAGGCACGGGCAGCCCTGACGGCCTGCCTGCCGACCTCTTCGCCGCCGACGCCGCCCGCTGGCTCGCGGTGGAACGTGCCGGCGTCGCGGCGGCGCCACGCACGCTGCTCACCGCGGTGCCCTATGCCGTCGCCGCCGTGACCGCCGCCGACGCGGCGAGCCTGGGCGGACGGCCAGCGGCGGACTATGCGCTCACCGCGGAGGCCCGGCGTCGCGACGGCGGCACCAGCAGTGAAAACGTCGGCACCGCGACCGCGGCAGACAGCCGCACGCCGGTCCCGCTCGTCAACAACGGCACAACGGGTTACCTCGGGAAGTTCCTGAACACGCAGGATCTGGACAGCTCGGCGCTCTTCCAGACCGGCGCCGGACGGCTCGGCCTTGGCACCACGACGCCGTTCGACATGTTCCAGTCGACGTTCACGAACACGACCGGCACCATGACCGGCTACGCCGTGCAGAACCTCGGCAACTCCGCCACGGCCTACTCCGGGATGTTGTTCTACGACCACACCGGCGCGCTGCGCCAGTTCCAGGGCTACAACAACAGCACCGGCGAGTACCGCATCAACAACATTTCGCCAACCGCGTCGATCAACTTCATGCTCGGCGGCGACTCGAAGTTCCGGGTGGCCGGCGATGGGCGTATCTCCCTCGGCGGCGGCAGCTTGTCGCCGGAGGTCAAGCTGCACCTGTTCGGCACGTCCTACCAGGACCGGACCATCCGCGGTATGGCGTTCAGCGGGTCCCTGACCGCTCCGACCGCCCCGACGGCCAACGTCATCCTCGCCTCGCTGGAGGGCGCCGGCTACAACGGCACGTTCTTCACGCAGGCACGAGGGTTCATCGACATCCGCACCGCGCAGCCGTGGACCACCAGCGGGACCGGCAGCGCCATCGTGTTCGCGACGACGGCGAATGGCTCGAACTCTGCCACCGAACGCGCCACGATCGCCGAGAACGGCTACGTGGGCATCGGCACTCTCACCCCCGAGGTGCCCCTCGATATCTCCGGCAGCACGACCCTGACCAACAGCGGTGTGTTCTCGCTGTTCTCGGCGGGCTCGACCGGCCTCGCCACATCGACGAACAGTAACATCAGCAGCGTGAGCATCCGCGGCTCGGGCTGGCTCGTGGGTGCCGGCATCGCTGCCGTGTCGGATGCGCGCATCAAGACCGTGGTCGGCCGTTCGGACGCCGCGCGCGACCTCGATCTGCTGAGCCGCATCGAGGTCACCAACTACACGCACATCGATCGCCTTGAGAAGGGTGGCGGGCTGCAGAAGAAAGTCGTCGCCCAGCAGGTCGAACAGGTGTTCCCGCAGGCCGTGTCGCAGATGACCGACGTCGTGCCTGACATCTTCAAGCCAGCCGCGATGGCCGATGGCTGGGTCGTGCTCGACACCGATCTGGCGGTGGGCGACCGCATCCGGCTCATCACCGACAAGGGACACCGCGCCGTGCACACCGTCACGGCCGTGGCGCCCGGCCGCTTCCGCACCGACTTCGCCGGCGACGGCGGCCGCCTGTTCGTCTACGGCCGGGAGGTCAGGGACTTCCGCGTCGTGGACTACGAGGCCATCGCCATGCTGAACGTGTCGGCGACCCAGGAACTGCACCGCCGCCTCGACGCGCAGACCAGTGAGACGGCCACGCTCAGGCAGGAACTCGCGGACCTGCGCGCCGCCCTCGCGACCGCGCTCGACGCCCTGCACGCCGCGCGCGTCCGGAGATAGTCAGAACCGGAAGAGGCGGGTCGCCTTCACCGCGAAGGTGCGGTTCAGCAGGGCCTGGCCCGACAGGGCCTGTGTGTCGCGGCCGTCGCTGTAGACGACGAAGAGCTCGCTGCCGCCGGTGTACTCCCAGCGCAGGCGGACGCTCGACGAGAGCGTGTGCGCGTCCACGTTGTACTGCACGAGGCTGCTCACGAGCATGCGGGCCGTGGGCGTGACGGTAAAGCGCGAGCTCACGAGGCGCGCGTTGAACGAGCCGTATGGCAGGTCGGCCCAGTTGAGCGACAGCGCCGGCTCGATCGAGAGCTGCGGCAGCACGCCCCAGCGGCCGCTGTAGGTCGCTTCGGTGCGTGTGCCGTTGTAAAGCGTGCCCTGCGCCACCGAGAAGCGGCCGGAGACGCGGCGCTGCTGCCCCATCGTGTAGCTGAGGCGCGTGGTCTCCGAGCCGTAGGTGCCGGCCGGCACGAACACGCCGGGCGAGACCGTGAAGCGGCCCGGCAGACGTTCGAACTCACGCGTGTATTCGATCGACGCCTGATCGCTCGACTGGAACTCCACGCGGAAGAGCGCCGAGGCCTCGCGCGTCTGGAGGGCGCTGGCGTCCGCGTCCGTCACGTAGTCGAGGCTGGTCTGCCAGGTCAGCTTGCGCACGACGCGGCTGCGGCGCGGCCGCGGGCTGAAACGCGCCTGGGCGAACGTGCGGCGGACGTCGGTGCGGCGGGTGAAGCCCATCTCCGGATTGAAGTTGGGATCGATGAGCATGTGCTCGGCCGAGAGGCCGTAACGATCGTCGTTGTAGTCGAACCGTCCACGGTAACTGGTGCCCTCCACGGTCTGCCCGGCCCGATCCGGATTGCGCGTGCGAGCCGCGTACGTGGTCAGGTTGATCGACTTGAAGAAGAGCAGCGTGGCGTCGGCGCCGAAGGTGTAGCTGGCATCGCCCGAGCCGCGGAAGGTGGGCGTCGTGACCGCCGCCGGGCCGCGCCGCGTGGCCACGACGCCGACGTTGCTGCGCCGCAGGATGTTGCGCTTGAGCCGCAGGGCCGTGAACGCACTCGCCGGCGCCCCCGCCTCGGGCGTTTCCTCGGTGTGGATGTCGAGGAAGCCGATGCTGTAGGGCCCCTGCCGCCCGGTGAGGCGCGCGCCGCCCACGACCGGCACCGCCTGCCCCTGGCTCAGGCCGATGCGGCGGCTGTAGAACATGAGCGGCACGTCGCCCGGGCTGTTGCCGGCCTGCACGCCGCCGAAGTCGAAGATGCCCTGCCCTTCGATGAAGAAGTCGCGCTTCTCTGGAAAGAACAGGCTGAAGCGCGTGAGGTTCACCTGCTGCAGGTCTTCTTCGACCTGCGCGAAGTCGGTGCGGTACGTGGCGTCGAGGATGAGGCTGCGCGTCAGCCCGTACTTGAAGTCGAGCCCGCCGTTGCCGCCGAGCGCTTTATCGAGCGCGCCCGCACGCCGGACCGCCGTCGAGGTGCCGAGCGCATAGGGCTTGAGCTCGAGGTTCTTCGATTCCGACGGCGTTTCGAGCCCTTCCACGGTGGCCGCCGACGCCATGCGCGTCACGCCCTGGGTGCCGAGGGCGGCCGGCACGAGCGACAGGTACGAGAACTCGTTCTTCCAGCGCACCAGCCGGCGCATGTTCACGCCCCAGGTCTGGGTGCCGTTGCCGCGGTAGCGGAGCGTCTTGAACGGGATGGCCACTTCGAGCGTCCAGCCCTGATCGAAGTGCGCCGTCTTCACGTACCAGATGCCGTTCCAGGCGGAGTTCTGCTGGTCGTCGGTCACCGTCATGTCGCGCAGCGCACCGAGCGGATTGGTCTGGAACATGTAGCCGTTCCGCTTGTCGTGGAACGTGTCGATGACGAACGTGAAGTTGTCGTTGCCGAGGATGTTGCCGTTGTCGCGGCGCATCTCGTTGGCCACTTCGCGTTCGGGCTGGCTGTTCCAGTTGCGCGCCGAGATGTAGATGTTGTTGTCGTCGAAGAGGATCCACGCCTCGGTCTTCTCGGTGGCGGGCTGCCCTTCGCGCGGCTCCTGCTGGATGAAGTCGGTGAGCGGCGCGACGCGGCTGTAGATGCTCTCGTCGAGTTCGCCGTCGATCGTGAGCGGCGTCTCGACGCGCACGGCGCGCACGGTCACGTCGTCGGCGGCCGTGCGCCTGACGAGCGAGGGCGTGGGCGCCGGCTGCGCCGCCGCCTGATCCGCCACGCCCATGAGCACGAGCGCCAGCAGCGTGGCGAGGCGCCTGAGGGCGGGACGCGGGCATGACATTCGGAGACTCACGGGCACGTGGGGACCCGAAAGAGTACGCCACCACGGCCATTCCGACAAAGTCCGCATGTGCGGACGCACGCCGCCCGGTAAGATCGGCGGCATGTCTACGCGTCGCCTGCCGGTCCGCCCGCTCGTTGCCTCCCTGCTCGCCCTTTCGGGGGTGGTTGTCCTTGCGCAGCCGCGCGCCGCCGGGCCGCTCGACCGCCTGCAGACCCGCGCCGAACGATCGGGCTTCACCGAAACCAGCCGCTACGACGACGTGCAGGCCTTCCTCGCCACGGTGGACCAGGCCTCGCCGCTCGTGCACCTCACGTCGTTCGGCTACAGCTTCGAAGGCCGCACGCTGCCGCTCGCCGTCGTGGGCCGGGTGGCCGATGCCCGCCCCGCCACGGTGAAGGCGTCGGGCAAGCTTCGTGTGTATCTGCAGGCCAACATCCACGCCGGCGAGGTGGAGGGCAAGGAAGTGGTGCTCGCGCTCATGCGCGACATCGCGAAGGGCGGCTACGCCGAGTGGATGAACTCGATGGTGCTGCTCGTGAACCCGATCTACAACGCCGACGGCAACGAGAAGGTCACGCTCACGAGCCGCGGCTTCCAGCACGGCCCCATCGGCGGCCAGGGCACGCGCGCCAACGCGCAGGGCCTCAACATCAACCGCGACAACATCAAGATCGAGACGCCCGAGGCGCGGTCGATGGTGCGGCTGCTGAACGACTTCGATCCGCACGTCATGGTGGACCTGCACACGACGAACGGCTCGCGCCACGCCTACCACCTCACCTACGAGACGGCGAACAATCCGGCCGTGGCGGCGCCCATCATCGGCCAGTTGCGCGACTGGATGGCGACGGTCGCGAAGAACGTGAAGACGAAGGATCGCTGGGAGTTCCGCTCCTACGGCAACGTCTCGGGCCAGGCGCCGAACCGCGTGTGGACGACGGTGGAAGACCTGCCGCGCTACACGCACAACTACTGGGGCATGCGGAACCGCTTCGGCATCCTGAGCGAGACCTACTCGTACCTGACGTTCGCCGATCGCGTCACGACCGCGCGCCGCTTCGTGGAAGAAGTGCTCGCCTACGCGCACACCCACGCGCCGGCGCTCATGAAGGCCACGGCCGAGGCCGACGCGGCGTCGCTCGTGGGCACGGAGCTCTCGATCCGCTCGCAGGTGGCGCGCGCGAGCGCACCGGTCGAGATCCTGATGGGCGACGTGGAAGAAGACGTGAATCCCTACTCCGGCCGCGTCATCCACAAGCGCGCGAACGTCGCCAGGCCCGAGATGATGGCCGACGAGACCACGTTCGAGTCCACGGACCGCGAACGTGTGCCCGACGCCTACTTCGTGCCGGCCGAGCAGAAGGTGGCGATCGAGCGGCTGCGCGCGCACGGCATTCAGCTCGAACGGCTGAATGCACCGGTGAACGTGCCGCTCCAGGAGTTCGCGGTTGCCACCTCCACCACGACGGCGCAGGCGTTCGAAAACCATCAGGAACGTACCGTGACGGGCACGTGGGTGCCGGTGGAACGCACGGTGCCGGCCGGTACGTGGCGCGTGTCGATGCGCCAGCCGCTGGCGCGGCTGGCCTTCTACCTGCTCGAGCCGCGCTCGAACGACGGGCTCGTGACGTGGAACGTGCTCGACGAGGCCCTGAAGAGCGGGCGCTCGCCGATCCTCCGCACGCGCGACTGACTCAGGCCCGGCTGGGCGCCTTCGCGTTGCCGTTGCCCGGCGCGCGGCCGGAGAGCGCGTACATCGACGCTTCGTTGTGCACCCAGGTGTCGTCGAAGAACGTCACGACGCCGGTCGCCAGGTCGTGCTTCGCGCCGATGATGGCCACCTTACCGGCCTCGACCGCGTGTTCGAGGATGTAGCTGCGGCTGATGATCGAGCGCACGGAGCGCCGCACGTTCAGGTCGGCCACGTTCTCGACGAACGCCGGGTTCTTCGAGTTGCGGGTGGAGCGGTCGAGCGTCTGGTTCTCTTCGTAGACGGCCGGCTGGATCTTCGCCAGGAGATCCGTGAGGTTGCCGAGCTCCACGTGGTCGCAGGCGCCCTTGATGGCGCCGCACTGCGAGTGACCCATCACCACGATGAGCTTCGAGCCGGCAACGTGGCAGGCGAACTCGAGGCTGCCAACCACGTCGGTGTTCACGACATTGCCGGCAATACGCACCGAGAAGATATCGCCCAGCCCCTGGTCGAAGATGAGTTCCGCCGAGGTGCGGCTGTCGATGCAGCTCACGATCGTGGCGAAGGGCCACTGCCCATCGCGCGTCTCGTTGGCCTGCTGCAGCAGGTTGCGGTTGATGCGCAGATTGCTGACGAACCGCTCGTTGCCTTCCTTCAGGATCTCGAGCGCGCGCGCGGGGGTGATGGTGGACTGGGTTTCCGAGGTGTGCGTCTTCATGGAACGTGTCCTTTACCTCTCCTGACAAGAGCCTGCACCAGCGGCGACACGGCGTGTACCGCGTCTCCCGCCGAGCTGGTGAGCCGCGCACAGCCGCCGGGTCGCGGCGCCCGAGGGCGCAGCCGGCGGTGATGACAACCGAACGGATCAGGCAGACGGAGGGGCGCGGCCGGCAGTTGCACGAGCCAGCGCACGAGTGAGACGCCCGCGCGGCGCCGTCAGGTCCGGGGCGGCCGACGATGACAGCGCGGCCACGACCGGAAGGGCCGGAACGAGGGGCCACGCAGGGCCGGCGTCGTGTGGAGCGACAGCGTCGGCGGCAAGGCGGTCAGCCACACCATCGGCCACGGTGTATTCGGGGTCGTGCTCGGAACCCGGGGCCACCCAGGCGCGCGGGTCGTCGGGGCGCTGCGAGCCGGCGCGGACAATGCCGGCGCGGGCGACGCGTTCGCGGCCCGGCGTCCGGAGTCGCGGCGTGGAGGCTCCCGCCGCCACCGTGAGGGCGAGCGCCCACGCCACGAGGGCGACGACACGCGGAGCGAGTTGCAGCACGAAAGTCATGGAGCGCCGCCGGACGGCGGGCAATCAAGCATAGCCAAGGCCGGGCTGGGACGTCATCACGAAATGCAACGGCGCGTCGCCCGCCTCGGTATCATCGACCACGATGGACGTTCGTGCCCGCTATTGCACCGCGCCGCCCCCGCTTACCGCGGACCTCGCGCATGAGGCCTGGCGCGCGGCCCCGGCCCACACGCTCGACCGCCTGTGGAGCGGTGATCCGGCGCCCGCCGCGCTTACCACCACCGCGCGGCTACTGTGGACGGCGTCGCATCTCTGGCTGGGCTTCGAGTGCGGCTACGCCGAGCTCGACATCGATGCACCGGATGAGATCGTTCCTTCGACTGAACGTGTGGCGCTCTGGGATCGCGACGTGTGCGAAGCGTTCGTGCGGAGCCGGCGCGAGCCGCGGCCCGACAGCTACAAGGAGTTCGAGGTGGCGCCCACCGGTCAGTGGTGCGATCTCGCAATCCACACGCCGCGCATGGACGTGGACTGGCGCTGGAACAGCGGGATGGAGACAGCGGCCGCGATCGACGAAACGGAGCGGGTGTTCCGCGCGGTGATGCGGCTGCCGTTCGTGGCCTTCGGCGGCGTGCCGGTCGAGGACGAGGTGTGGGCGGTGAACCTGTTCCGGATTGGCCGCGTGGACGGCGCGCGGCAGTTCCTCTCGTACGCGGCGACCGGCACGCGCACGCCGGATTTCCATGTGCCGGCGTGCTTCGTGCCGCTCGTCTTCGAAGGGCCGCGGTCAGCGGCTCAGTAGCCCGCGAGGCCTAGCGGCACTCGACGCCCTTGTCGATCTCGCGGCCGATGACCGCGCCGGCGCCGGCGCCGAGAATCGCGCCGAGCGTCTTCGAGTCGCCGGGGGCGATGATGCTGCCGAGGATGCCGCCGGCCACACCACCCACGATGAGCCCGGTGGAACCGTCGTCGCGACGGCAGTAGAAGCGGCTGTCGGAGCCTCGATAGATGCGATCGTTGCGGCCCAGGCGATACGGGCGGTAGCGGCGATCGTTGCGGTAGTAACGCGCGGCGTCCCACCGGCGGTCGTCGTAGCGGCGAGCCTCGTAGCGGCGATTGTCGTAGCGGCGCGAGTCGCGGCGGTTGTCGTCCCAGCGATCGTCGTCGCGGCGGTCGTCACGATCGCGGTCGCGGTCTTCGTAGCGATCGCGGCGATCGCGTCCCTGCGCCAGAGCCGACACGGGCTGCAAGGTGACAGTGCTGGCGACGAGTGCGGCAATGACGGCGTACTTGAGGCTCTTCACGGTCGACCTTCCTTCCCGAGGGGTCTGGATTGACCTTGCCCCGTGCAGTGCAGGGCGCGTGCCATCGCGCCGACCGATTTCAGGCGCAAAACCGCTCGAAATGGTGGAAGGGCTGACGCCGGCAGAGGACGCTGGCTATTGGTTGCGGGTCGGGAGAAGGAGGGGTGGTACCGGTACGGGGATTCGAACCCCGGTTACATGGCTGAGAACCACGTGTCCTGACCCCTAGACGATACCGGCACGTCGCTGATGGACGAAGAACACCATCAGGAATCCTTAAAGTTACTCAGTCCCGCGGGTGCTGTCAACCCGGCGCCACCCCGCCACAACCACCGCCGGGCCCGCCGCCGCAAGCCGGGCGGGGGCCGCGCTGAGCGACTAGAATCGGGAGATGCAGTTCATCCGGCGCGCCCTGGTCGCGATCGTCGCCATTGCCCTTGGCAGCGGCGCCGCCGCCTGGTTCATGGCCGGCCGTGAAGCTGGTCCCGCCATCGAAATCAAAAGCCCGGGCGCCTCCATCGGCCAGAAGAGCTCGCTCGAACTGTTTGTGGACGCGCCGGCCGGCAAGCTCACGCGGCTCACCGCGGCGCTGACCCAGGGCGGCAAGGCGATGCACGTCTTCTCGCTCGACGACGCCACCGGCACCTCGGGCGACGTGAAGCAGGCGAGCTCCGACCGCCTCTGGATCATCCGGCCGCTCGGCAAGGCGTCGCAGCCCGAACTCGTGGCCGGCCCGGCCACGCTCACCATCACCGCGGCGCGTCCGGTGCTCTTCGGCTGGCGCGAGGCGGAAACGACGGTGACGCAGGACCTCACCGTGCGGCTCGAACCGCCGCGCGTGGGCGTGGTGTCGACGCACCACTTCCTGAACCTCGGCGGCTCCGAGTTCGTGGTGCTGCGCGCGACACCACCGGATGTGTCGGCCGGCGTCACGGTGGCCGGCGTGTCGTTCCCCGCCTTCCCCGGCGCGTCGGTGGGCCTCGCGGATCCGGCGCTCAAGGTGGCCTTCTTCGCGCTGCCGTTCGATCAGGATGCGAACACGCCGGTGACGGCGTTCGCGCGCGACGAGGCCGGCAACGAAGCCACGACCGCCGTGGAGCGCCAGGCGTTCCCCAAGGTGTTCCAGCGCTCGCGCATTCCGATCGACACGAACTTCCTGTCGCGCGTCGTGCCGGCGATTGCGTCGAACACGCCGGCGCTCGGCGTGAAGACGGATGACCTGCTGGCAGCGTTCCTGACCATCAACCGCGACCTGCGGCAGCAGAACAACGCCACCATCGCGGCGCTGGCTGCGAAGACCGCGCCCGAGATGTTGTGGAAGGAAGCGTTCGCGCAGCTCGGCAACACGCAGGTGGAATCGCGCTTCGCCGATCACCGCACCTACATCTTCGAGGGCAAGGACGTCGATCAGCAGACGCACCTCGGCTTCGACCTCGCCTCCACGCAGCAGGCGCCGGTCACGGCGTCCAACAAGGGCGTGGTGGTGCATGCCGCGTATCTCGGCATCTACGGCAACTGCGTGATCGTGGACCACGGGCTGGGTGTGCAGTCGCTCTACGCGCACCTCTCGACCATCGACGTGAAGGAAGGCGACGCCGTGGAGAAGGGCCAGACGCTCGGGCGTTCCGGCACTACCGGCCTTGCCGGTGGCGATCATCTGCACTTCACGATGCTCGTGGGCGGCGTGCAGGTGAACCCCGTCGAGTTCTGGGACGGCCACTGGATGGAAGACCGCGTCTTCCGCAAGGTTCGCGAGGCCGGCGGCAGCGCGCCCGCGCCCGCGCCGAAGCAGTGATGCCGCACGTGCCCTCGATCCTCGCGCGCGCGTTCGGTCCCTGGGCCGTGGCAGCCGTGGCACTGGCCAGCGTCGCCTGTGGCGGCGGCAGTGCGCCGGTGTCATCCGCGGACGCAGGCGCGTCGTCACCGCTCGACCCGTCCACTACCGGCGCCGTCACCGGACGCGTGGTGCTCACGGGCACGCCGCCCGTCGCGCAGACCATCCGCGTGGATGGCGACAAGACGTGCGCCACACTCGTGCCCGGCGCGGAGCGGAAGACCGAGAGCTACGTGGTGGGCGACGGCGGCGCGCTCGCGAATGTGTTCGTCTACGTGAAGACCGGCCTCGAAGGCCGCAGTTTCCCCGTGCCGTCGGAACCCGTGGTGATCGATCAGCAGCGCTGCTGGTATACGCCGCGCGTCGTCGGCGTGCGCGTCGGCCAGCCGTTCCAGGTGCTGAACTCGGATCCGCTGCTGCACAACGTGCGGGCGGAGGCCGCCATCAATCAGCCCTTCAATCAGGGCCAGCCCGTGCAGGGCGTGCGCTACAGCCACACGTTCTCGACGGATGAAGTGATGGTGGCGCTGCGCTGCGACGTGCACGCGTGGATGAACGCGTGGGTGGGCGTGATGAACCATCCGTACTTCGCGGTCACCGGCGCCAACGGCGCCTTCTCGCTGCCGAACCTACCGGCCGGCGCCTACACCGTGGAAGCGTGGCACGAGGCTGCCGGTACGACCACGGGCACGGTCACCGTGACCGCGCAGGGCACGGCCACCCTCGACCTGACCTTCGCGGTGCCGGCAGCGTGAGTACTCCCGACACGGCCGTGAGCGGCCACGACGTGCCTGCCGAGGCGACGCGCACGCGCAAGGCGTGGTCCGACTACGTGCAGCTCACGAAGCCGCGGCTGAACCTGCTCGTCGTGCTCACGACACTCGCCGGCTACTACCTCGGCATGGAGGAGGGCTCGCCGCTCGCGCGCCTGATTCACACGGTCGTCGGCACCACGCTCGTGGCGGGCGGCGCGTCCGTGCTCAATCAGGTGTGGGAGAAGGACACGGACCGCCTGATGCGGCGCACGCGCACGCGGCCGCTGCCGGCGGCGCGCCTCGCGCCCACGCCGGCCTTCTGGTTCGGCATGGCGCTCACGGCGGTGGGGCTCGCGGAGCTCTGGTTCCTCGCCAATCCGCTGTCGTCGATCGTCGCGTTCCTGACCGTGCTGAGCTACGTCGTGGTCTACACGCCGATGAAGCTCAAGTCGTCGCTCTCGACGATCGTGGGCGCCGTGCCTGGCGCGCTGCCGCCGCTCATCGGCTGGGCCGCGGCCACGAACTCGCTCTCACTCGCCGGCTGGTCGCTGTTCGGCATCGTCTTCTTCTGGCAGATGCCGCACTTCCTGGCGATTGCGTGGATGCACCGCGACGACTACGCCAAGGCCGGCATGCCGCTCCTGCCGGTCATCGAACCGAGCGGACGCAGCACCGGGCGGCAGGCCGTGCTCTACGCCGCGGCCACGGTTCCCGTGAGCCTGCTGCCCACACTGCTCGGCCTGGCAGGTCCGCGGTATCTCATCACGGCGATCGTGCTCGGCGCGATGGTGCTGTGGTTATCCTTCGAGTTCGCCGCCACCCGCACGCACGTCGCCGCGCGGCGGCTGTTCTTCGCGACGATCATTTACCTGCCGCTCATCCTCGGCGCGCTCGTCATCGACCACGCCACCCGCTGAGAGACGCCCCGCTTGTAACGGGGTCTGTCACGGTCACCGGTTGTCTCCGGGGTCTGTCACGGTCACGGCACTTGACGGTGACGGTGACAGCCCCCGTTACAACTCGAGATGGTGACAGACCCCGTTACAAATGATGTCGGCCCGGTTACAAGTGCTTGTCCACCGGGCGCTACGGGTAGAGCAGATACTTCGCGCGGAGGCGGCGCCAGGAGGCTTCCGCGCCGGCCCACGACGCCACGATCGCGGCCGGATCGTCGCCGGCCTTCGCGCGCGCGAGTGCGGTGGATGTGCCGACCAGGCGCTCGCTCGTCTTGGCGTCGAACTGGTCGCCGTGCAGCGTGTAGAGCGCGGCCGCCAGCTCCATGCCGACGCGTATGGGCTGGAGCTGCTCGCGGTTCGTCACCACCATGAACACGCCCTGGCAGGCGACCGTCGCATGCACGCTCGACGCGGGCGTGAAGCGCACCGGGTAGAAGCGAATGCCGGCGAGCCCGCGCGCGTTCAGCGCCGCAGCCAGCCGCGGCCCGTCGATCCACGGCGCGCCTACCTGCTCGAACGGCTGATCCGTGCCGCGCCCGACCGAGATGTTCGCGTATTCAATCGCACCGATGCCCGGGTACAGCGTGGCCTGATTCAGATTCCGCATGTTCGGCGACGGATTCACCCACGTGAGGCCGGTCTGGTCGAACCACTGGTCGCGGCGCCAGCCCTCCATCCTCACCACGGTGAGATCGGCGCCGATCTTCCGCTCGGCGTTGAAGAGCTGTGCCAGCTCGCCAATCGTCATGCCGTGACGGATCGGCATCGGCATGTAGGCGATGAAGCTCAGCAGACCGCCCTCGGCGAGCGGCCCTTCCACGTGCCAGCCGTCAATCGGATTCGGCCGATCGAGCACCACCACCTTGATCTTCTGCGTCGCGGCTTCCTCGAGCACGTAACCCATGGTGGCGAGATACGTGTAGAAGCGCACGCCGACGTCCTGCAGATCGACGACCAGCGTGTCGATGCCCTGCAGCATCTCGGGCGTGGGACGGCGCGTGCTGCCGTAGAGCGAGTGAATCGTGAGCCCGGTGCGTTCGTCCTTCGACGACGCGATGCCTTCTTCGTCGAGCAGCCCGCGGATGCCGTGTTCGGGGCTGAAGAGCGACACCAGCGTGACGCCGGGCGCGGTGTGCAGCACGTCGATCGTGGACGCGCCGGTCACCGACAGCCCCGTGTGATTGGTGACGAGGCCCACGCGGCGCCCCTTGAGCACCGCGAAACCGTCGCGCGCCAGTACGTCGATGCCGGGCAGCACGCGCGTCGTTGGTGTGGGCGGCACGGCGCGCCCGGGTTCGGCGACGGCGCCGAAGTCGGTGCCCGTCATCCGCGCCTCGGCCAGCGTGTCGAGGGTGGGCGCGGTCAGCGCGCTTGCGGCAACCGTCGCGATTCTCGCCCGCACGGCCCCGACGTCGCCGTTGCCGTCGGGATGCAGGCGGCTCGAGAGGAAGAGGACGAAGAGCTTCGTGCGCGGGTCGACCCAGAGCGAGGTGCCGGTGAAGCCGGTGTGGCCGAACGACCCCACGGGCATGAGCTCGCCGCGGTTCGACGAGAAGCTCGTGTCCACGTCCCAGCCGAGACCGCGCGCGGACGCCATCCCCACAGGCGTCGCCGGCGTGATCATCTTCGCCACCGTGAGCGGCGACAGCACGCGGCGCGGACCAAGCGCGCCGCCGCCGAGCAGCATGCGGGCGAAACGTGTCATGTCGCGCGCCGTGCTGAAGAGACCGGCGTGGCCGGCGACACCGCCCATCCGCCGCGCCGTCGGGTCATGCACCACACCGCGCAGCGGCTCGACGTCGGGCGCCTTGCAGGGCCAGGCGTCGAGGAAGCGGCAGCGTTCGGTGGGCGCGATGCGTCCCACACGTTCGATGGGCGGCAGGAAGCCGGTGTCGGTCATGCCGAGCGGCCCGAAGACCCGTTCGGCCGTGTACCGCTCGAGCGGCAGGCCGGAGGCCTGCGCCACGATGTGGCCGAGCAGGAAGAAGTTGATGTCGCTGTAGACGAAGCTGGCGCCAGGCGCGGACTGCGGCACTTCGTCTTTCGCGAGTTCGATCGCCGCCTCGTAGCCCTTCCACGGGTCGCCGAGGTCCACGTCGGGCCGGAGGCCCGAGACGTGCGTGAGCAGGTGGCGGATGGTGATGCCGCCCTTGCCGAATTTCTCGAACCCGGGCACCCAGGAGGCCACCGGGTCGGTCAGGCGGATGACGCCCCGCTCCACGAGCTGCATGACGGCGGTGGTCGTGGCCACGACCTTGGTGAGCGAGGCCATGTCGAAGACGGTGTCGAGGGTCATCGGCTCGGCGAGCGGAGCCACGGCGCGCTGGCCGTAGGCCTTTTCGAAGAGCACCGTGTCGCCCCGGCCCACCACCACGACGGCTCCGGGCATCCGCCCGTCGGCGATGCCTTTGGCCACGATCTGGTCGATTTCGGCCAGACGGGCCGAATCCACGCCGGTGGCGATGCTGGCAGCCGCGGCCCTGGCGGCCGGCGTCTGGCCGGCCGCGGGGACGGTCAGGCCCAGGATGGCCAACAGAAAAGGCACGGCGAACGTCTTACTGGACATGGCGGGATCCCTACCGGGCTGCTAGCATATACTCCGAAGGTTTTCCGGTTTTCGAGGAGAGAGACACGATGCGTGAAAGTCTGAAGCTGTCGGTTGCGGCCCTGGTGGTCGTGCTGCTCGGCGCGCTTCCCGCTCTGGCCCAGACGGGCCGCGTCGGCGGGGTGGTTCGCGATGACAAGGGCCAGCCCCTGAAGGGTGCCACCGTGGTGGCGGAGAACCCTTCGGCATCGCCGCCGTCGTTCAGCGCCACGACCGACGACAAAGGCCGCTTCTCGATCATCGGTCTGCGCGCCGGGAGCTGGAAGCTCACGGCCTCGGCGCCCGGCTTCCAGCCGTCGGTGGGCCAGGTGCCGGTGCGCACCATCGGCGCGCCCAACCCGCCCGTGGAATTCACGCTTGCGGCCGGCGCCCCCGGCGCGGCTGGCGCGCTGGCTGGCGTGAACACCAAGGAACTGCAGGGCGATCTCGCCGCCGCGGAAGCCAAGATGAACGCCAACGACTTCGACGGCGCCATCGCGGCCTACCAGGCGATGCTCGTCAAGGTGCCCGCGCTCAGCATGCTGCACCTGCAGATCGGCCGCGCCCAGCGCATGAAGAAGGACTACAACGGCGCGCTCGAGTCGTACCAGAAGCTCCTCGCCCTCGAACCGAACAACGAACGCGCCAAGGTCGAGATCGGGATGACCAACCTCGAAAAGGGCGACCTGCCGGCGGCCGACACCGCGCTGAGCGAAGCGGCGCAGAACATGAGCGCCGGCCGCGAGGTGTTCTACAACCTCGGCGAAGTGAAGTTCGCCAAGGGCGAGACCGACGAAGCGATGAAGTGGTACCAGCGCGCGGTCGACGTCGACGCGAACTGGGCCAAGCCCTACTTCAAGCTCGGGCTCGGCCGGCTGCAGAAGGCCGACATGCCCGGCGCGCTCCAGATGATGGAAAAGGTCATCGCCGTCGAGCCGACCTCGGCCGAAGCGGCGCAGGCCAAGGCGCTCATCGAACAGCTCAAGAAGGGCTAAGGGTCGCGAAGCCGGCGGTTCCTCACGGAACCGCCGGCTTCGTCATGTACGGGCTCAGCGCGGCGGGGCGGCGAGGCGGCGCGTGGCCTCGTCGATCATCCGGTCAATGTTCGGCGTGGCCGGATCGCGGTCGCGGGCGGCCTTCCAACTGGCCAGCGCGTCGCTGAAGCGTCCGGCCCGGGCGAAGAGCACACCGCGGATGACATACGGGCGCGCGGCCGAGGGATCGAGCGCGAGCGCCGCCTCGACCACACGCGCCGCCTCGGCGTCTTCACCACGCTGGGCATGCAGCCAGGCGAGTGTGGCCTGCATCGGCGCCGACTCGGGGAACGAGCGCAGGCTCGTCGCGAGGTCCTGCTGGGCGCGGGCCAGCGCCTCGCCGGCGCGTCCTGGCGCGGTCGAGACATCGAGCGCCAGCAGCGACTCCGCCGCGCGCATCCGGACGACGCGCGTCTCGTCCACGAGGCGCGCCATCAGCACCGCGAGCACGCGCTCGTCGCGCTGATCGAGCGAACCCAGCGTGCGCACGGCGGCCGCGCGCACCATCGGCTCGGGGTCGGACGCGGCGCCGAGCAGCGCGCCGAACACCCGCGGCTCGACGCGGCCATCACGCGGGCCGCGCGGCGCCACCTGACGTCCGCGCTCGGTGGAGGTCTGGCTCGCCGCCGGCGCCGTGTCGAGCACACGCGCGCCGGCCAGCCGCGCGATGTATTCGATGGCGCTCGCGCGAATCACCGCGCCCTGCGTGCGGTCCACGGCGAGCGAGGCAAGTGCGGGCACCGTGGCGGCATCACCGGTGCCGGCGGCGTACATCGTGGCGGCGAGTGAGGCGCTCTTCTTCCGGCGCGCGCCGTCGCCCCACCACGCGTCCATCTGCGCCGCCGCCCATTCCGGCGTCTTCTCGTCGTGGCAGGTCGTGCAGGCATTCGGCACGCCGAAGGCGGCCGTGGTCTCGGGCACGGGCGACTGGAAGGTGTGGTCGCGCCGCCGCATCAGCAGCCGCCAGTTCACGTCGCTCATGTGGCAGTTGATGCAGCGGCTGCCTTCAGAATCCGCCTTGTGGAACGAGTGCCTCGAGATCTCGGTGTCGCTCCACGGTTCGCTGGTTTCGAGGGTGCCGGGTGTGCGGCTCGTGATGCGCACGAGGGGCGACTGCGGTTCGCCGGCGGCCCCGGCATCCGCGGGCCCCTGGTGGCACTGCGTGCAGAGCACGTCGCCGTTGCGGCCCGTGCTGACGTCCACCTTGAGCGAGAAGGGATTCTTCGCCGTGCCGTGCGCGAGATGGCAGCTCGTGCAGGTGACGGCACCCGCCTTGAAGCAGCCGGAGAGCGTGAGCGCCTGCGTGCGATTGAAACGGTTGGGGCGGCCGTCGGGCCAGAACTCGCCCTGCGCGTCGAACTCGGGCAACGGCTCGCTCAGCAGGAACGGCACGGCGTGGTCTTCGTAGCGGTCGCCGGCCTCGAAGTCCGTGAAGAGGTTGCGCTTGTTGCCGTGGCAGTAGCCGCAGGTATCGAACGTGCGGCGCGGCGCGGCGGAGCGCGGCGAGAAGATCTTGAGCGTGTCGCTCAGTTGGCGGTTGTCAGCGCGTGAGCTGTAGATCGGAATCGATTTCGGATCCTGCTCCCACGCCTTCATGAGCGTGATGTGCGATCGCCCGGGCCCGTGGCACGCTTCGCAGCCGATGCCGAGTTCCGTCCACGACGTCTTGTAGGTGGCGTTGGCGGCCACATAGCCGCGATCGAGGTTGGTGGCGTGGCAGTTGAAGCAGTTCACGTTCCAGATCTGCTTCATGTCGTGCGCGCCGTCGGGGATGGGTGTGGTCTCCTTCCAGTCGAGCCAGCGCTTCGCCTCGACGTGCCAGAACACCGGCAGCACGTACATGCGGCCGTCCGGCAGCGTGGAGAGATACCCCTGGAAACGCTTCGAGCCGAGCGTGTAGTCCACGCGGTGAGTTTCCGCCGCGCGGCCGGGGGCGCGCATCGTGACGAAGGGTGTCCCCTGGCGCATGCCGAACTCGTACGAACGGCCGTGCGCGGTGAGGCGCGCGTCGCGCGAGAAGTCGCCGAGAAGTGTCGCCTCCGCAACGGGCCGCGTCATCTGGATGTGCAGCGACGCCTTCCAGCGCGTGTAGGCGTCGGCGTGGCACGACGCGCAGGCCGCCGAGCCCACGTAGTCGGCGGAAGGTCCGGGCGTGGCGATGGATACAGCGGCGGTAGGCCGCGTCTGCTGCGCTGGCGCGGGCGCATCCGCGCGCTGGGCCGCGAGCCAGGTGGACGCGGCGAGCATCGCCGCGGCAACGACGAGAATCCGGGACCCGATACGCATCCGAGTTGCAGACTATGCCATTTGTAACGGGGTCTGTCACGGTCACCGGTTGCAACGAAACGGTGGCACACGGTGACCGTGACAGACCCCGTTACAAATGGAGCTGTTTCTCGCGGATGAGGTCTTCGTACAGCGTCTCGATGTCGCTCACGAGGCGTCCGGCGTCATAGGTGGCCGCCACCTTGGCACGGCCGTGCTGGCCCATCGTGCGACGCATCACCGGGTCGGCGAGCAGCGTCAGGATGTGGGTGGCGATGCCGGCGGCATCGTCCATCGGCGCAAGCAGGCCGCTCACGCCGTGCTCGACGACGTCGGCCACGCCGCCCACCTCGGTCGACACGACCGGCACGCCCGCGGCCATCGCTTCGATGAGCGCCACCGGCGACCCTTCGTTGCGCGAGGTCAATGCCACGACGTCGATATCGGCGTAGAGCCGGTCGATGTCGGCGCGCCAGCCGAGGAACCGCACCGCGTCCGTGAGACCGAGCGCCGCCGTCTGCTGTTCGAGCGTCTGCCGCAGCTCGCCGTCGCCCACGACGAGAAAACGCGCGGCCGGCACCTGCTGCCGCACGGCCGCCGCGGCCGCCAGGAACACCTCGTGCGCCTTGATCGGCACGAGTCGCGCCACGATGCCGATGAGCGGCGCGGCGCCCATACCGAGCTCCGCGCGCAGCTCACCCCGGCGGCGTTCCGCCGCGAGCAGCGGTGCCAGATCGAAGCCGAGCGGCACCGCGCGATACTGCGACGCCTTCCCCACGCCGAGCGCGATGAGCTCGTCGCGCACGCGCGTCGTGACCGCCAGCAGGCGGTCGGTGCGCCACGCGAGACTGCGCTCGATGCCGCGATACACGGCCGTCTTCGCCGGCGAGAAGTACCCCCGCAGCACGTGTCCGTGGTACGTGTGGACGATCGCCGGCACGCCGGCCAGGATCGCCGCCGCGCGCCCCACCGCCCCCGCCTTGGCCGTGTGCGTGTGCACGACATGCGGCTTGATGCGACGCATGAGCGACACGAGTCGCGAGAGCGTCTGCAGGTCGCGCAGGGGCCGGATCTCGCGGCCGAGGTCGGGAATGATCTCCACGTTCGCGGTGCGCCCGTGCAGCTCGAGGTAGTTGCCCTCGCCCGCTTCCTCGGTGCCGGTCACGAGCGTGGACTCGAAGCGGTCGCGGTTCAGCCGCTCGTGCAGCAGCGTCGAGTGGATGGCCGGCCCGCCGATGTTCAGACGGGCGATGATGCGAACGACGCGGATCGGCGCGGATTCAGACGGAATAGCGGCACACCCCCAATCACCCGGACGCACGGCGGCGCCTCAGGCGACCGTGCGCCGAGTCTATGCTGGCCGGTCGGTGCGCGCAACCCGCCGCGACGTCCGCCGCCGGATCCCGCGCGCCCCCGCGAGACGGGCGGTCACACCCTTACTCGGTGCCCGGCTTGAGGTTGTGGTGTCGCAGGAAGTCCATGAACCGCTGGTAGTCGGAGGACGGCACACGCAGCACTTCCACCAGCCGTCGGTAGTTCCATCGTGCCGCGTCGAAGGCCTTGCGCACCAGCGCCCTGACCTGCGTGCGATTGAGGTCGCGGTCCATGAACGGTTGATAGACGTCGCGCCAGAAGTCGGCATGGCCCGACACCACGCGGTCGTATAACTCGTCCATCGACGGCATCGCTGCCGGCGCGCCGAGCATGTGCGACTCGAAGTCCGCCGGCTCGATGTTGTCGCTGTCGGCCAGCGCGTAGCCGGAGTTGACGATACCGACCAGCTGCCGAACGTTCCCGGGCCAGTTGTATCCGTCGAGCCGCTTCAGCGACGCCCTGGAGAACACCTTGCGAGCCCCGTAGCGCGCGGCGAGTCGGCGCAGGCAGTAGTCGAGCAGCAGACGCCAGTCGTCGCCGCGATCGCGCAGCGGCGGGACCTCCACCTGAAAGTGGCGCAGCCGGAAGAACAGGTCGGCCCGGAACTTCTCTTCGAGCATCAGCTGGTTGAGCGGACGGTTGGTAGCCGACACGACCCGCGCGTTGGCCACACGCGCCTTGTCGGAGCCCAGCGCGCGGAACTCTCCGGTCGACAGCGTCCTCAGCAGCATCGCTTGGGCCGGTGGCGGCAGATCGCCGATCTCGTCGAGAAAGATGAGTCCCCCGTCCGCTTCTTCAAAGGCGCCCCGCCGATCACCGACGGCGCCAGTGAAGCTGCCGCGCGCGTGACCGAAGAGTTCGCTCACGGTCAGGTTGCCGTCCTGGAACTGCGGGCAGTTCACCGACACGTAGGGCACCGGAGCAGCCTGCGTCTTGCCCCACAGATACAGGGCCTGCGCGATGTGCTCCTTGCCGGCCCCGCTCTCGCCGACGACGAGCACCGGCTCCTGGTAGCGCGCCAGCTTCTCGAGTTTCGCCTGCAGTTCGAGCATGACCGGCGACAGGCCCACCATGTCGAGGGCTCGCGCCTCGCCCCATCGCGCCACCGAGATCGCCCGCAGGCGCTCGGCCCGCGGCGCCAACAGTCCATCAATGTCGATGCGCATGATTCAGGGGAAGCCAACAGAACCGGAACGGTCTCTGTCGCGAAAGCGCCCTTATCGTTGCTGCACCCTCGTATGGAGTCAAGGCAGCGGAGACTGCCTGACGGTCGCCCCCGGTGCGGGACTTCGGCGCGCAACGGCGCTATGGGAGTGGGTCGGCTCTGGCGGCGGGCGCCCCTCCTGGGGGCCGGATAGCGTGGGGCCGGGGCTCCAATGATTGGAGCCAGGACGCCGCCGGCCACCGAGTCGGGTGGCGGGATCGACGGCTATTTCGCGATTTCTCCAATGATTGCCGGGAAACCGCCGCTGGCATCGCGATTGAAAAGAGACCGGGCGCCGGGACGCACCGCCCGGCATACGAGTCGAAGGGACGACCATGAGTTACGTGCGACACGAGTTCAACACCGCGTTCACCTGGCAGGGCGCCCGCAGCGAACGGCGCCGCCTGACCGCCGAACAGGCTCGCTCGTGGGACGAGGACGGTTTCTTCGTGCTGGAAGACGCCGTGGACGAAGCCACGCGGACCCGCCTCATCGCCGCGATCGACCCATTCGAGAAGGCCGGCGAGGAATTTCTGCGCTCGAAGGGTGGGCGCCTGTTCATTGCCCGTGCCGATGAGATTACGTTCACGACGAATCTCGCCCTGAACTCCGCGCCGGTCCGCGAGTTCGCCACCGGGCCGCTGATGCAGGACATCTGTTTCGATCTCATCGGTCCCGACGCCCGGCTCTACTGGGACATGGCCGTCTACAAGAAGCCTGGCACCCGCGAACCGTTCCCGTGGCACCAGGACAACGGTTACACCTACGTCGACCCGCAGCAGTACGTCACCTGCTGGGTCGCCCTCACCGATGCCACGCCGGAGAACGGCTGTCCGCGCGTGGTGCCGGGCGCCCACCGCACGGGCACGTTCCAGCATCGCATCACGCCACTCGGCTTCGTGTGCACGGACGAGGAACCGGAGCAGGTCGTCACGGTGCCCGCCAAAGCCGGCAGCATCGTGGTGTTCTCGTCACTGGCGCCCCACGCCACCGGCCCCAACCTGACGAGCGACATCCGCAAGGCGCTCATCGTGGAGTACGTGCCGGAGGGCGCCGTCTCCATGCACCGCGACAAGGCCGGCGAGCTCGTGCGCACCGTGTGCGACACGCCCCGTCACCTCGTCGTGCTGAAGGACGGCCGCGCCCCCGAGGCCGCGGCCGCCTGAAACGAAGCGGGCCGCCGACGATTGGAGCCCTGCCTCCACGACGGCCCTGTAACGCTTGAATTTCCACGAATATCGGGCCATGTGACCTGGCCCTCGGATTGCCTAGTAGATCGTCGTGCGCCATGGTGGCGCGCGACTCACACCACCCGCAGGAGAACACCATGTCCCAGACCGTCAGCCGTGGCCAGATTCAGGACCTCGTCGCCAAGTTCGCCGCCGAGAACCCCAAGTACCGCGAGGCCCTCATCGCCGACCCGAAGGCCGTCATCGAGAAGCAGCTGAACGTCAGCCTCGGCGGGGTCGCGGTCAAGGCGCTCGTCGAAACCAACGACACCGCCTTCGTCGTGATTCCGCACGTGCCCGCCGAAGGCGAGCTGAGCGACTCGGACCTCGAGAAGGTCGCTGGCGGCTTCCTCGACAAGAACGCCGAGTGCAACAACAGCCCCGGCGCCATGAACACCTTCGTCCAGATCAACCTGTAAGTCCCGGCCGCCCGGTTCCTTCAACCCAGGAAAAGAGAGACACACATGTCGCAGAAGATGACCCGTGGAGAGATTCAGGACCTCGTCGCCAAGTTCGCGGCCGAGAACCCCAAGTACCGCCAGGCGCTCGTGAGCGACCCGAAGGCCGTCATCGAGCAGCAGCTGCAGACCAGCCTCGGCAACGTCACCGTCAAGGCGATGGTCGAAACCGCTGACACGACGTACGTGATCGTGCCGCACGTGCCCGCCGAAGGAGAGCTGAGCGACTCCGATCTCGAGAAGGTCGCCGGCGGCTTCCTCGACAAGAACGCCGAGTGCAACAACAGCCCCGGCGCCATGAACACCTTCGTCCAGATCAACCTCTAGACGGCGCCTCACGGGGGCTCCGGGCCTGTGGCCCGGGGCCCGCCAGCGCCGGCCCCCGCCATGTCCCTGCTCACGCCCCAGGAAGCCCGCGCCCTCACGTTCCGCGCGGCCAGTCTCGTCGAGCGGCGGGCGTGGCTCGGCCGCACGCCGGATCCAGGCGCCGAGAGCGCCGAGCGCACGGCGCGCCTCGGCGCCCTCGTGCGTACCTGGATGCAGGCGTTCTCCCCGGGACAGGCCGACGCCTTCGAGCGGCGCCTCGGCTGGGATGGTCTGACACTCGACGAACTTCGCGGCCTCGTGGCCGAGCCCCGGGAACTCGGCGACTCAGTGCCCATCGCTTCCTGGACCGAGTGGCTGAGCGACATCCTCGACGGCGCGCCCGCGGTCGCCCGTGAAGTCATGGGGACTCCCGCCGCCTTGCGCGAACGCCGTCTGTTCGCGGTCACGCCCGAACCGCCCTTCATCGAGATCCTCGCGGTCACCGCCCGCGCCGCGGTCGCGCGGCTGGCCGCCGCGACGCCGCGCTGGCAGGCTGCGGCACCCACCGTGCGGGAGGCCCTCGAGCGCGCGCTGCTGACCGAGATCGCCACGGTGAGCGAACTCGCCCTCCACCAACGCCTGCAGGCGTGGCGCGCGACGTCGCGCCCTGGCGACGCGGCTGACTACGAGGCGTTCATCCGCGCCCTGCTGCGCGGCGGGCTGATCGAGTTCTGGACGACCTACCCGGTCGCCGCGCGGCAGATCGCCACGCTGCTCGACACCTGGACCCACACCACACACGAACTGCTCGAACGGATTGCGGCCGACGACGACACGCTCGAACGCACGTTCGGGCCGCTCGGCCGCGTCACCGATCTGCGGCCCGGCCTGTCCGATCCGCACGACGGCCGGCGGCGTGTCGCCATCCTCACCTTCGAATCCGGCACGACCCTCGTCTACAAGCCGCGTGACGTGAGCCTGGAGCACGCCTGGGCCGCGTTCCTTCTGTGGACGCAGGCCGCCGGTCTGCAGCCGGCGCAGCCGCTCGTGCCAGTCGTCGCGCGCGACGGCTACGGCTGGTGCGGTTACGCGGCGACCACCGTGTTCGACTCCACCGAGCACGTGGCCAGCTACTACCGCGTCGCCGGTGGCCTGGTGGCCCTCGCCTACGTGCTCCGGGGGCGCGATCTGCAGATGGAGAACGTGGTGGCCACCGCGGCCGGCCCTGCCGTCATCGACGCCGAAATGTTCTGCCAGCCCACGCGCGACACGGATGTCGATGCCGATGGCAATCCCCGGCCGGAATCGTGCCTTGCGAGCGGACTCCTCACGATGGCGCACGTTGGGCCGGCTGACGCGGTGTTCGACATCGGCGGACTCCGTGGCAACGGCGTCACGCCGACATCACTCGGGCGGCGCCGTTGGACCGGTCTGGGGACGCTGGCGGTCACGTACACCGAAGAGCGGGTCGTCACGGCCGCAACCAGCAATCGCGTACTACTCGACGGCTCGCTGCAGGATCCGTCGGAATTTTCGGCGGACCTGGCCAGCGGGTTCCGCGATACGTATCACTTTCTGCTCGCCCGCCGCGACATCCTGCTGGCGCCGGACGGCCCGCTCGCGCCGTTCGCGGCGGCCAGCACGCGGGTGCTGTTCCGCCCGAGTCAGCACTACGGCAGCGTGCAGTACGCGCTGGCGGCGCCCGCCTACCAGACCAGTGGCGCACTGCGCAGCTGTGCTGCCGACACGTTGAACCGGGTCTTCAACCTCGACGAGGCGCGGCCCATCCTGTGGCCGATCGTCGGCGACGAACAGCACGCGCTCGATGCACTCGACCTGCCCCGCTACACCGTCGAGGTCGCCGGTACGGCGATTGCGGGCCGCACAGGGCCCCTTGACGTCGCCTGTCTCCGCCATTCAGGACTCGACGGCGTGCGCGCGATCCTGCGCACGCTGTCGAAGGACGACCTGGCGCGCCAGCTCCAGATCATCGATGACGCCCTCGCCGGCGGTGTCGGCCGGCGGCTCGAGACCACACTCTCCGGGGCGCCCGCCGAAGGCCGGGACGTGTCGCGGTGGCTGCAGGGCGAGGCCGTCGCACTCAGTCACGAGTTGCTGGCTCGCGCTCATCGTCACGGCGACGCCCTTCGCTGGACGCGCCTCGACGGGATCCACGGCACCTGGGAACGGCAGGT
>JBIKUN010000102.1:0-16863 GCA_044347565.1 Vicinamibacterales bacterium
TCGCCGCGGCCGGCGCCGACCTGAACCGCACCGAAACGGCGCACGGCCAGACCGCGCTCATGTTCGCGGCCTCGCTCGGCCGCACCGACGCCGCGAAGGTGCTGCTCGCGCGCGGCGCGGATGCCAAGATCCGCTCGCGCGTCGTCGATCTCTCCACGGTCGAGGTGCCCGAGGAGGTGCTGCAGGATCAGCTGCGTCAGCAGTCGTCGACCCCGCAGGCACAGACCGCGCGCAATGAAGGCGCCGCCGCACCGGCCCGTCCGGTCGCGCCGACGCCCGCGCCGCAGAGCAACCGCGTGGCCGGCGTCTCCCGGCCCTTCAAGTACAACGAACTCATCGGCAAGCACGGCGGGCTCACGGCGTTGCACTTCGCGGCCCGGCAGGGCGCCGTCGAGACGGCGCGCGCGCTCGTCGAGGCTGGCGCCGACGTGAATGGCCAGACCGCCGGCGACCTCACGAGCCCGATGCTCATCGCCATGGTCAACGGCCACTTCGACCTGGCGCTCTACTTCCTCGAGAAGGGCGCCAACCCGAACCTGGCGAGTGACGCCGGCATGACGCCGCTCTACGCCGCGCTCAACGTGTACTGGGCGCCGAAGGCCTTTTATCCGCAGCCGCGTGCCTATCTGCAGCAGCAGGCGTCGTACATGGACGTCATGAAGGCGCTGCTCGCGAAGGGGGCCGACCCGAACGCCCGTCTGCAGCGGAAGATCTGGTACACGCAGTACAACTTCGACCTGCTGCGCGTGGACGACTCCGGCGCCACGCCCTTCTGGCGTGCCGCCTACGCGAGCGACATCGACGCGATGAAGCTGCTCGTGGCCGCCGGCGCCGATCCGACGGTGCCCACCGCCAAGCCGGCGATGAACGATCGCTTCCAGCAGGGCGGCGTGCGCAGCGCCGATGCGAGCCGCGATCACTCCGGCCTGCCGGCGATCCCGACGGCCGGCCCAGACATCGCGCCGCTGCTCGCCGCTTCGGGCGCCGGCTACGGCGAAGGCTTCGCCGGTAACGCCCACCGCTTCGCGCCGTCGGGCATGCTGGCGGCGGTGAAGTATCTCATCGAGGAGCTCGGCACCGATCCCAACGTGCGCGACGCCGACGGCAACACGGCGCTGCACCACGCGGCCTCGCGCGGCGACAACGAGATGATCAAGTACCTCGTCTCGAAGGGCGCCGACGCGACGCTCGTGAACCGCGGCGGCCAGACCACGGTGGACATGGCCAACGGCCCGGTGCAGCGCGTGCAGCCGTTTCCCGAGACCATCAAGCTGCTCGAGAGCCTCGGCGCGAAGAACAATCACAAGTGCGTGTCGTGCTAGTCACGCCATCGCGGCGCGTCGCCGGCTGACGCCGGGCGCTGGTGGGAAAATCACAGGGCGGTCCCCCGGGGGACCGCCCTTTTTTCGTGCCCGGCCGCGACCGTTGTCGCGAGACGGCGGCCTACCGCATGCGGTGGCAGGACTCGCAGTCCTGTGAGATCGTGTGGCCGTCGGGCGTGGCCTTCTCTTCGTCGTGGCAGCGGAAGCAGCCCGGCGAGTCGGTGTGGCCGAGTTCGCTGCGATACGAGCCCCACGTGATCTTCATCTGCGGGAACACGTTCGCGCCGTAGAGGCCCCTGGCAACCGTGACGGCGCGGTCGACGTCGGCCGTCGCGGGCCTGGCCGTGACCTCGGCGCTGCCGTAGAAGCCGCGCAGGCTGGACTCAATCGCCGCCAGCGCCTCGTCTTTCGTGACGGCCTCGGTCTTGAGCGCCTTCACGAGTTCGCGGCGCGCGAAGGGCAGCGACCGCGGCACCTGGCCGAGGGCCAGCGCCTCGTTCACGGCGCGTTCGGCTGACGCGGCGAACGCGTGGCTGGGCCGGTTGTGGCAGTCGGTGCAGTCCATGGTGCGCCGCGTGCCCTTCGCCAGCATCTCGTCGGTCACGCCGGGCTTCCTGAACTCGCGCACGGTGCCGTCGCCGGTCGTCAGCTTGACGTAGGGGATGTCCTGGCGCTGGGCGTCGAGGGCGATGAACTCCACCCGGTTCGACACGTGCATGTGCCAGTGGATGCCCTCGCCGATGCCGAGCGTGGTGCTGCCGCCGCCGACCTTCAGTTCGAGCGTGGTCACCGTCTCCGACGACGTCTCGTCATCGGCGTAGTCCTTGACCATCTTGAGCCGGTCGCCGTGGATCTTCTCGGGCCAGTGGCAGGTGCCGCAGGTCTCGCGCGCCGGGCGCATGGCCGGCACTGGCGTGGGGATGGGCCGCGTGATGTCGCCGGTGATGAAGCCGACGAGCCGCCGCGTGCCGTCGATCTTCGACTGCACCAGGGCGCCCGCCCCGGAGCCGACGTGGCAGCTCACGCAGGTGACGTTGGCGTGCGGGCCCGCGGCGTGCGCCACGTATTCCGGCTCCATCACCGTGTGGCAGACCTGACCGCAGAAGGCCGGCGTCTCCATATAGTGCACGGCGCCCACACCGGCCATCGAGAGGATGACGATGTTGACGAGCGAGGCCGCCAGCAGCCCCATGATGAAGATGCGCTGGCCGCGATTCTTGAGGTCGATCGTCGGCCAGCTGATGGTCTCCGCGCCGCGCGTCTTCCCGCGCAGGTTGCCGACGAGCACGAGCAGCAGGCCGAGCAGGAAGCCGGCCGGCAGCGCGAAGAAGATCAGGATGCCGACGTACGGGTTCTCGATGAGCCCGTACGACTCGGCCCCGAGCGCGACGAGGAAGAGCAGCGCGCACGCCGTCGTCAGGACGACGCCGAAGGCCGCAAGTGGCGTGCGCGCGATCGTCACGGCGTCAGCCCTTCAGCGACTGCATGTAGGCGACGAGCGCGTCGAGATCGGCCGCCGGCAGCGACGGGTAGGCGCGCATGTCGGGCTTGCGATTGGTGGCCGACTTCATCTCCTTGGGCGAGACGATCCACTTGCGGATGTCAGCTTCGCTCAGCGTCGCGCCCACCTTGTCGAGCGGCCCCTTGGCATTGCCGCGGCCGGCGATCGAATGGCACAACGAACATTTCTGCGCGTCGTACACCGCCTTGCCCTTCGCGATTTGCGCGGCATCCTGGGCCAGCACCGGCGTGGCCAGGAACGACAGCACCGCAACCGCACTCATGACTTGAATCAGACGACCCACAGACACCTCCTCGACGACGGACGTAGAAGCACGTCTCGTGCCGCGGCAGTCTGGCCCGCGGATACCGCGGATTATGCGCCTCTTCAGGCCCGGCTGCACCCGGCGCGGTCGCATGGCGGGGGAGGAATCCGGGGACTATTTCCCGGCCCGGTTCGGCGGTGTCCGAGCCGGACTGGCGTCAGCGGCCGGCCGCCCAGCCGTGGTGCCACGCGAGGCGCGCGCCAGCGGGCGCGGGCGGCTGGCCGGGTGGTCCACTACCTGCCGGCACATCAGATCGCAGAGCGCCAGCACGGCCGGGTCGACGATGGCGTAGTGGATGAAGCGGCCGGCGCGCGCACGTCCCACCAGCCCGTGCGCGTGCAGCGTCTGCAGGTGCTTCGACAGGTTCGCCTGGCGCAGGCCGGTCGCCTCCATGAGCGCGCTCACGCACTGCGGGCCGCCGCGCAGGCACTGAAGCACCTGCAGCCGGGCTGGCTCGGCCAGCACCTTGAAGCGCGCGGCCACGCGCTCGAGATCACGCGGGGAGAGCGGCCGCGTGCTCATGCTGGCGTGTTCCCGGCGGAGACTGGCAGACCGGCGGCGCGCCAGGCGGCGAAACCGCCAGGCAGGTTCGAGACGTCGCTGCGGCCGAGCCGGCACAGCAGCGACACCGCGATGGCCGAGCGGGTGCCACCCTGGCAGTGCACGGCGAGTGGCTTGCCGGTGGGGACGTCTGCGAGCCGTTCTTCGAGATGGCCGAGCGGAATGTGGGTGGCACCGGCGATGTGGCCGGCGGCCCACTCCGGGTCGTGCCGTACGTCGAGCACGTGCACGTCGCCTGCGGCGACGCTGGCGGCGAGCGCCGCCGGACTCACCTGCGGCACCTGCGCCAGCGTGGCGCCGGCGGCCTCGGCGCGTGCCAGGGCCTCGGCACCGAAGACACCGGCCACGCGGTCGAGGCCGATGAGCGCGAGCTGGCGCACGAGTTCCGCCACGGTCGCCTCATCGGTGTCGCGGGCGAGGAGGTACACGTCCTCGTCGTACGGCAGCAGCCATCCGGCCCACGTCACGAACGAACCGCCGGCGGGGATGTGCAGGGTGCCCGGGAGGGCGCGCGCGGCCACGGCGTCGGAGGGGCGCGTATCGACCACGAGGGCGCCGGCCAACACGAGCGGCAGCAGACGGTCGCCGTCGAGGCGCGGTGGCAGCGACGTGCGCCGCAGGTCCGGCCCGCGCTTGTTGAGCGCCTTCATCCTGGCGAAGTAGACCGGCGGGTCGGGCTGGCCCTCGAGCACGCGCGTGACGAACTCGTTCTCGGTCTTCACGCCGAACGCCCAGTTGAAGCGGCGCTCGTAGCCGAGCGTGCTGTAGGGAATCGCGCTGATGCCCTTGCCGCAGGCCGATCCCGCGCCGTGTCCCGGCCAGATCTGCAGCCAGTCTTCCTGCGTATCGAACGCCCGCAGGCTGCGCCAGAGCGTGCGCGCGCCGGCTTCCATGGTGCCCATGATCTTGGCGGCCTTCTCGAGCAGATCGGGCCGGCCGACATCGCCGACGAAGAGGAAGTCGCCCGTGGCGGCGGCAATCGGCCGATCGGCGGCGGCACCATCGGTGATGAGAAAGGTCAGGGACTCCGGCGTGTGGCCGGGCGTGTGGAGGACGTCCACGCGGATGTTGCCGATCGTGATGCGGTCGCCGTGGTGCAGCAGCCGGGCCTCGGCGGCGAACGCGTACTTCCAGGCGGCGTCGCCTTCGTCCGAGAGCAGCAGCTGCGCGCCGGTGGCGTGTGCCAGCTCGCGGGCGCCGGAGGCGAAGTCGGCGTGGATGTGGGTTTCGGTGACGTGCGTGATGCGCACGCCTTCCCGGGCCGCGGCGGCCAGATAGGGCGCGATGTCGCGGTTCGGATCGATGACGATGGCCTCGCCTGTGGCGGCACAGCCGATGAGATAGCTGGCCTGGGCGATGGCGGGTTCGAAGACGCGGTGGACGATCATGACGGGCCTCGATTACCTGGCGAGGAAGATGTAGACGGAGGCGCCGAGCAGCACGACGGCGAACACGGCCTGCAGGTGCGCCGGATTCAGCCGGCGGCCGATGGCGCCGCCGGCCAGCACGCCCGACGACGCGGCGGCGGCCATGACCGCCACCGTGCCCCAGGCCACCGGCACCGCGCGGTAGCCGACGGCGGCGGTGGCCGCGCTGAAGGTGATGGCGAAGAGCGAGATCGGCACGGCGTCGAGCGCGGTGTAGCCGCCGAACATCACGAGGGCCGGCACGATGAGGAAACCGCCGCCCACGCCGACGACGCCCGTGAGCACGCCGACGCCCACGCCCGTGACGAGCAGCAGCAGCCGGCCGCGCGCCGTCGTGTCCCGCGTGTGCGACCGGACGACATGGCGGCGCAGCCAGAGGAACACGGCGGCCACGAGCAGCGTCGTGGCGAGCACCAATGACTGGGTGCGGGTGGCCAGGTGCTGCGCGATGGCGGCGCCCACCCAGGCGCCGGCACTCGTGGCGAGGGCCAGCTGCAGCGCCGGTCCGAGCGCGAGCAGCCCGCGCCGCCAGGCCACGACGCTGCCCGTGGCGGCGGCCACGGCGACGACCGGAAGACTGAGCGCGATGGCGTGGCGCGTGTCGAGACCGAGCAGCGCGTGTACGAGTGGCACCGTGAGCACCGTGCCGCCGCCGCCGAGCAGGCCGAGCGTGGCGCCGATGAGCAGCGCGCCCCCGAGTACGACCAGCACGGTCATCGGCGGATCTCCGTGCGGGGGCGTTGATATATCACTGCTGAGTAATGTATCGCCGCGGGCGGGCCACGTCAATCGCGGGCGCCCGCATGCCACCGGCCGCTTGGGCCGTACGCAGCACGGCCCGGCGGAGGGTGTCCGCCGGGCCGTGAGCCGCATCTCGTGCGCCGGCCGCGAGGCCGGCCGTTCCGCGCGTCAGCAGGACACGCAGCGGTGGCTGTTCTTCGAGCCCAGCTTCTCGAGCAGGGCGACCGTGGCGGGGAAGGGCGAGACGCGCTGCACCGGGCCATTGGCCATGTCGGCCGTGGTCTGCCCGTTGCGTGCCACGACGGTGACATCGGCGCCCTTGCTCACGAGATAGAGGATGACGTCGTTGTCACCGCGCGCCGCCGCATGGTGGAGCGGCGTGTAGCCGTCGTTGTCGCGGGCGTTCACGTCGAGGCCCTGCTCTTCGACGAGGAACTTCACCGCCGTCAGCCAGCTGTCGGGTGCGTGACGGTGCGCGTTGCCGGCGAAGCCTTCGCCGTACTCGACACCAGCCGCCGCGTGCAGCGCCGACGCGCCAGGGCCGCCGTAGGGAATCGGCGCCAGCTTCGGCACTTCGATCGCCGTCATCGTGCGGTTCGAACCGTCGGATCCGGGGCCGCCGCCCTCCGGGCCACGTCGCACCGCCTGGCGCGGTGCCATCGACGGAATCTGCGCGTCGGCGCCGTGCTTGACGAGCAGCCGCATGGCGTCGACGTCGGTCGAGTAGGCCGCGCGCCAGAAGGCCGTGGAGCCCGACGTGTCGGCGAGGCCGCAGTTCCGGTTGCCGCAGCCGCTGTAGACCATGTACCAGGGGTGCTGCTTGATCCGCGCGTTCGAGTCGGCGCCCTTCTCGAGCAGCTTCGCCATCACATCGAGGTAGGTGGCCTTCTGCAGCTCCATCTCCTGCGGCTGCGGAAAGCGCGTGCGCGGCTGCCACTGCGTGTTGACGGCCGACCAGAGCGGCGTCGCGCCGTTCACGCGCGCCGCCAGGTTCGGGTCGGCGCCGCGCTCGAGGAGCAACATCGCCATGTCGAACTGGCCGTTGATCGTCGCCATCAGCAGCGGGCTCGTGCCATCGCCGCCGCTGACCGCGTTGACGTTGGCGCCGCCGTCGATGAGGGCCCGCGCCGCCGCGAGGTGGCCCTGTCGCGCCGCGTGCAGCAGCGCCGTCAGACCGCCCTTGCTCGAGAGGCCAGGCGTTTCCTCGAAGAACTGCTGCTGGCCGCCCTGGCCCTGACCGCCGGCCCCGCCGGCCGCAGGCGCACCCGCCGCCGGCTTCTCGGGCTCGGGCAGCTTGCCCGAGGCGTAGAGTTCACGGCTGGCCTGCACGGCCGCCTGGAGCTGGTTGGGCGACGGCTTGCCGTTCTTGCCTGCCGTGCCTTCGAGCACCTTCGCGAAGCGCTGGTTCGACGCGCGGTCGAGCGGGATGTGCTTCTGCAGGTCCACCGACTTGCTCGTGGCGTTGGCGTCGGCGCCGCGCGCGAGCAGCACCTTGATGGCCTCGACGCGGTTGAGCGAAGCCGCGAAGATGAGCGGCGTCTGTTCCCACTCCGCTTCCTTTGCGTTGATGTCGGCCTTGGCGTCGAGCAGCGCCGTGACCACCGCCGGGTCACCGGCCGCCGCCGCGAGGTGGAGCGGCGTCGCGCCGCTCACCGACGTCTTCGCGTCCACTTTCGCGCCGGCCTTGAGCAGAGCCTGCACGGCCGCCGCGCTGCCGGCGCGGCTCGCCAGGTGGAGCGGCGTGTACTGGCCGATGCGCGTCACCGCGCCGGGGTTGGCCCCGGCGTAGACGAGCAGTGCGGTCAGTTCGGCGTCGCCCTTGTCAGCGGCCCAGTGCAGCGCGCTCATGCCGTCGCCCTGCGCCGCGTTAACGTCGGCGCCCTGCTGGATGAGCGTGCGCACCGCCTCGCGGTTGCCCTTCATCGCGGCATCGGCGATCGGCGAGGAGGACGGCGCCGCGCCGACGACGATCGTCAGCGCGAACACCGCGAGCAGTGGCAGTGCCAGTCGGAATCGCATCGCGTGGCTCCCGGACCTAGGCGACGGTGATCGCCGACTGCGTGAGCGACAGCTCGCCCGTGCTGTCGCCGAAGCTCTGCATGTCCTCGAGGCCGAGGTGCTTGAGCAGCGAGAGCATGGCGTTGGCCATCGGCGTGCCGTCGGCCGCCTTGATGTGCGTGTTGCCGGTCAGCATGCCGTTGCCCTTGCCGAGCAGGATGAGCGGGCAGCGGCGGTGGTTGTGCACGTTGGCGTCGGCCATCGGCGAGCCCCACAGCACGACCGACGTGTCGAGCAGGCTGGCCTCGCCGTCCATCGTCGTCTTCAGCTTCTCGAGGAAGTAGGGCAGCATGCTGACGCGGTACTGGCAGATCTTGTTGAATTCCATGATCCGGTCTTCGCGGTTGCCGTGATGCGAGGCCGGGTGGAACGGCTGATCCGAACCGCTTTCCGGGAACACCCGGTTCTGCGAGTCGCGGCCGGTCTTGAACGAGATGATGCGGGTCATGTCGGCCTGGAGCGCCAGCACCTGCAGGTCGAACAGCAGCTTCATGTGTTCGCTGAAGGAGTCGGGCACGCCGGCCGGGGCGCCCGGCAGTTCGCGCGCCTCACCGCTCGTGTTGCGGGCTTCGATGGCCTGGATGCGGCGCTCGATCTCGCGCACGTGGTCAAGGTACTTGTCGAGGCGGTTGCGGTCGCCGGCGCCGAGCTCGTTGCGCACGTCGGTCACCTGGCCGGCGATCCAGTCGAGGATGCTGCGGCGCGACTGCCGGCGCTCGGCGCGGTCTTCCTTCGAACTGCCCGAGCCGAACAGCATATCGAAGGCCACGCGCGGGTCGCGGATCATCGGCAGCGGGTCGTTCGGCGACGCCCAGCTGATCGAGTCGGTGTAGGCGCAGGAATAGTTATAGGTGCAGCCGCCGGCCTGGTCGAGGTTCTCGATGCAGAACTGCATCGAGGGCAGCGGCGTGGACTGCCCGAACTTCTGGGCGTAGAGCTGGTCCATCGACGTGCCGCACCAGATGTCGGAGCCCTGCGTCTGCTTCGGGTGTGACTGGGTGAGGAACACCGCGCTCGAGCGGAAGTGGTCGCCGCCGATTTCCGGCAGCGAGAAGGCCTCCGCCATCCGCACATCGGTGTTGCTGATGATGGTCAGGTGGTCACGATACGGCTCGAGCGACTTGAGCGCGTTCTCGTTCGTCAGCTGGAAGTTGCGGCCCGTCGTGGCCGGCGCGTAGAGCAGCTGCTTGGCGCCCCAGTCGTTGCAGCCGGCGAGGCCGTGCACTTCCTCGATGCAGACGAGGCGGGTGCGTTCCGGCGTCTTGGCCATCGCGCGTCCGGCCGGGACCATGGCTTCGAGGAACGGCAGGGCAACCGTGGCTCCCGCGCCGCGGAGGAAGGTGCGGCGGGGCAGCTGCTTTCCGGTGATGAACGACATCGCGAATCTCCTCAGTCTCTGGTGGGGGTGACCGAACTAGCGCTGCTTGCTGGCGTCCTGCGCGGCCTCGGTGGTCGTCGGGGCCGGCTCCACGCGCTTCTTCTGGAAGGCGTCGCTCTTCACGACGCCGAGGATGAACGACGACATGCGGAAGCCGTCGGCGGTGGCCTTCTTCGCAATCGCCCGTACGGTCGGCTGGTCGAACGTCTCGACACGGCGACCCAGGGCGTAGGCCATGAGGTTCTCGGTGAAGTTGCGGACGAGCGGCTCGGGACGCTTGAGCAGCGCCGCCGAGAGCTGGTCGAGATTGTTGATCTGCGAGCCGTCGTAGTAGTCGCCGCGCGTGTCGAGCGGCATGCCGTTCTCGCGTTCGCGCCAGCGGCCCGTGACATCGAAGCTGTCGAGCGACAGGCCGATCGGATCCATGAAGCGGTGGCAGGCGTTGCAGGTCGGGTTGGCGCGGTGCGCTTCCATGCGCTCGCGCGTCGTCAGCATCTTGCCGTCCTTGGCGCTGGCCGACTCGTCGAGCGTCGGGACGTTCGGCGGCGGCGCCGGCGGCGGCGTGCCGAGCAGCACTTCCATCACCCACTTGCCGCGCAGCACGGGGGACGTGCGGTTGGCGAGCGAGGTCTGCACGAGCATGGCGCCCTGGCCGAGGATGCCGCGGCGCGTCGCATCCGGGTAGGTGATGCGGCGGAACTGCGAGCCGGCGATGTTCGGCATGCCATAGTGCCGCGCCAGGCGTTCGTTCACGAAGGTGTAGTCGGCGGTGTAGAACTCCATGAAGCTGCGGTCGCGCTTCACGAGATCGTTGAAGAACAGCTCGGTCTCGCGCTTCATCGCCGCCGCGACGTTCTCGTCGAAGTTCGGGAAGAAGTTCGGATCCGGCTTCACCTTGTCGAGGTCCTGCAGGCGCAGCCACTGCGCCGCGAACCGTGTGCCGAGGGCCTCGGCGCGCGGATCGGCGAGCAGACGCTGGGCCTGCTTCTCGAGCATGCCGGGCGCCGTCAGGCGGCCCGACTTCGCCAGGTCGATGAGTTCCTGGTCGGGCGGCGCGCCCCACAGGAAGAACGACAGCCGTGACGCGAGGTCGAGGTCGGCCACCCGCGCCGTGCTCTGGGCGGCGGTGGCGGGCTTCTCGCGTTCCATACGGAAGACGAAGTGCGGGCTCGCGAGCAGCGCTTCGAGGGCGGTGCGCACGCCGGTTTCGAACCCGCCGCCGCGCGCGCCCTTCTCGAAGAACGGCATCAGGCTCTCGACTTCGTTCGTGGTCATCGGCCGGCGGTAGGCCTCGGTGCCGAGGCGGGTGATGATCGAACGCGCGCAGGTGCGTTCCTGCGAGGCGGCCGTAGGCCGGCAGGTGAAGATGCGCTGGCGGCTCGGCGTGTCGGAGACGCCGGTGGCGTTGTAGGGCCCGGCCACGACGAGGTCGCGCAGGTGCGGCAGCGTGGTGATGCCGGCGCCGCCCGATCCGCCGCCCGCGTACGACCAGTCGTGCGGGCGGATGAGGTCTTCGTAGGGGCCGTCGCTGCGGCGCACGAACGCCGCGGAGATCCGGCGTTCCCCGGCGCGGACCACGATGGGCTCGGTACGCAGCGCCATGCCGCCGCGGCCGTCGGCGGCCGCCTGCGGCCCGTTCTCGAACTTGACGAGCGCCACGCGCTCGCCGTCGATCGAGACGTCGAGATCCTCGTAGCGGGCGTTTTCGCCCGAGATGACGAGCAGCTCGACCTCGTACTCGGCGTCGGCCGGGAACACGTGGTTCACGACCAGACCGCCGCGCGTGCCGTAGGGCGCGCCTTCGACGTGATCCCAGGGGTGCTGCGAGACGTAGCTCGGATTCGTGTAGACCGTGTCGACCCGCGCCGCCTGCTTGTCGCCCACGGCCATACGGCTGATGTCGGCGGCGGCGTTGAGATACGCCTCGAGCAGCGTGGGCGAGAGCGACTGCTCGTCGGCGATGTTGTCGAAGTTGGCGCTCTTCTGGTCGAGCGGCAGCCAGTTGCCGGCCGTGACGTCCAGACCGAGCAGTTCCTTGATCGCGCGCTCGTACTCGGGGCGGTTCAGGCGCTGGAAGGTGCGGCGGCCCGGGTTCGGGTTGTTGGCCGCGTGTTCGTCCATCCGCGACTCAAGCGCGCCGGTGAGCGCGGTGAGCGTGGCGGCGTCGGGCTTGCGGGCGCCGGGCGGCGGCATGAGGCCGGCGCTCATCTTGCGGATCATCTTCTCGACCGTCTCCGCCTGGTCGGCCGCCTTCATCGCGTCGAAGCCGGCGAGCGAGAGGCCGCCCGCCCTGGCGCGGTCGTTGTGGCAGCCGGCGCAGTACTGCCCGACGAGCTCGCTCTGCTGGCGGGCCGAGAGCGCGGGCGACAGGCTGTGCGAAGGCGCCGGGGTGGCGGCGGGGGAACGGCGGGGGGCGGGCGTCGGCGCGGGCGCCGAGACCTGGCGGGTGGACGTCGGCGGCTGGGCCTGCTGCGCGGTGCCGGTCGCGACGAGCGCGACCCCCACCACGGCAGTGCCGAGCACGCTCACTACGAGACGCGTCATGCGATCGACTCCCGAACCTTGACTGCCCGGCGCGGAGCGCGTGGCAGGGAGACCCGAACTGAGCTGGAAGATTCCGAAAAATATACATCGGATTCGTCCCGAATTTGCCCGGATTTCACGCCCGAAAGTCGGCCCGCGGATGCCTTCAGTTGTCTCGATTTGTCACGCCCGCGCCGAAGCCCTGGCCTCCGGGGCCGCGGTGCGGGCGCGCGGCGGGCGGTGGCGGTCCCGGGCGCCGCGGCCCGTCCGCCAACGCCGCGGCCCGCCGCTGCTACAATTCATCGTTTGTCACCGCGGACCACGGCCCTGCCGGGCCGGTCCTCCACAGGAGAGTTCGAGATGATTTCCGTCAGCGGCGTGTCGATGCGCTTCGGCAACAAGGTGCTCTTCGACGACGTAACGACGATGTTCCAGCCGGGGCGTCGCTACGGCCTCACCGGACCGAACGGCGCGGGCAAGTCGACCTTCATGAAGCTGCTGACCGGCGAGCAGCCGCCGCAGCGTGGCACCGTCACCCGCCCGGCCCGCCTCGGCGTGCTGCGGCAGGACCAGTACGCCTTCGACGAATTCCGCGTCATCGACACGGTGATCATGGGCAACGCGCCGCTCTGGGCGGCGCTCCAGGAGCGCGACGCGCTGTATGCCAAGGATGCGCTGACCGACGCCGACGGCATGCGGCTCGGCGAACTCGAAGGCACCATCGGCGAGCACGACGGCTACTCCGCGGAAAGCGACGCGGCGGTGCTGCTGGACGGCCTCGACATTCCCGACGACGTGCACGAGCGGAAGATGTCGGAGCTGCAGGGCGGCCAGAAGGTGCGCGTGCTGCTCGCCCAGGCGCTCTTCGGCCGGCCCGAAGCGCTGCTCCTCGACGAACCGACCAACCACCTCGACCTCGACTCGATTCACTGGCTCGTCGACTTCCTGCAGCGCTACGACGGCACGCTCGTCGTCATCTCGCACGACCGCCACTTCCTGAACGCGGTGTGCACGCACACCGCCGACATCGACTACCAGACGATCATCACCTACACCGGCGGCTACGACGACATGGTGCTGGCGAAGACGCAGATCCGCTCGCGTCTCGAGTCGCAGAACGAGCAGCGCGAGAAGAAGATCGCGCAGCTGCAGGACTTCATCCAGCGTTTCTCGGCCGGCACGCGCTCGAGCCAGGTGCAGTCGCGGCGCAAGGAAGTGGAGCGCCTGCAGACGACCGATCTTGCCCGTTCGAACATCGCCCGCCCGTACATCCGCTTCCAGATGGCGCGGCCGTCGGGCCGCCTGGCGATGGAATGTGCCGGCGTTTCGAAGGCGCACGAGGGGCTGCAGGTCGTCGATGGCTTCGACGCCATCGTCAATCGCGGCGAGAAGATCGTGCTCGTCGGCAGGAACGGCGTCGGCAAGACCACGCTGCTCAAGGCGCTGCTGGCCGACGCGCCGGGGATGACGCCGTCGCCGGGTGACATCGACAGCGGCAGCGTGCGCTGGGGGCACGAGGTGTCGATCGGCTACTTCGCGCAGGACCACACCGGCGCCATCCAGCACGGCCTGACGGCCGTGGAATGGCTGCATCAGTTCGATCCGGATGCCTCGAAGCAGGACATCCACGGGCTGCTCGGCCAGATGCTCTTCGCCGGCGAAGAAGGCTACAAGCCCACCGCCGCGCTCTCGGGCGGCGAGACGGCGCGCCTGCTCTTCTGCCGGATCATGCTGCAGAAGCCGAACGTGCTCATCCTCGACGAACCCACCAACCACCTCGATCTCGAGTCGATCAACGCCCTGAGCGTGGCGCTCCAGAAGTACGAGGGCACGGTGTTCCTCGTGACCCACGACGAAGATCTGATGGACGCGGTGGCGACGCGCGTCTGGAAGGTGTCGCACGGCCACGTGCAGGACTTCAAGGGCACGCACGAGGAGTTCGAAGCGGCCACGTCGGGCACGCCGAAGTAGCGGCGGCCGCGACATCGGCCATAATGCCGCCCGTGCAGCCTGAGTCCTCCGACACCATCAGCCGCGCCGGCTGGCGCATCGTCCTCCTCGCCAGCCTGGGGGGCACGCTCGAGTTCTACGACTTCGTCATCTTCGGTGTCTTCGGCGCCGACCTCGGGCGGGCGATCTTCCCGAGCGACGTGCCGCTCGTCGAGCTGCTGTCGTCGTACGGCGTCTTCGCGGCCGGCTACTTCGCCCGGCCGATCGGCGGCATCGTGCTCAGCCACTTCGGCGACCGCTACGGCCGGCGCAACGTGTTCCTGCTGTCGCTCTTCGCGATGTCGGGCGCGACGCTCGCCATGGGGCTCGTGCCGAACTACGCCACGTGGGGCGTGGCGGCGAGCGCGCTCATGGTGTTCCTGCGGCTGCTGCAGGGCTTCTGCATCGGCGGCGAACTGCCAGGCGCGCTCACCTACGTGGTCGAAACGGCACCGAAGAAGGCCGCGCTCGTCTGCGGCGTGGTCTTCGCGTGTGTCACCTACGGCGTGGCGGTCGCGACCGGCGTGAGCGTCGGCGTGCGCACGTTCCTGCCGCCGGAGCTCGTGCCGGAATACGGCTGGCGCATCGCCTTCATGCTCGGCGGCCTCGGCGGTATCGTGAGCTTCCTGGCGCGCCGCGCCATGGAGGAATCGCCGGAGTTCGAGAAGATGAAGACGCTCGCCGCCCGGCAGCCGTTCCGCGAGGTGCTGCAGTCGCACCGCGGCGCGGTGCTCACCGGCATCGCCATCCTGGCGCTCTCGGCCGGGTTCAACGGCCTCTATTTCTCGCACATGCCGGGTTATCTCGGCCGCGTGCTCGGCTACGACGCCCGCCTCGCCGTCGTCGCCGCGACCATCGGCGTCGTCATCCACGCCTCGATGATCGCGGTCGTCGGCTGGCTGGCGCGCTTCGTCGCGCCGATCAACCTGCTGCGCGGCGGCGCGCTCGGCCTGCTCGTCTTCGGCTACCCGTTCTACACGGCGCTCGCCGCGAAGCCCGCCTCGCCCACGCTGCTGCTCGTGGCCATCGGCCTCGTGGCCGGCTTCCTCAACGGCACCTACGCGGTGCTGCTGACCGACCTCTTCCCGACGCGTATCCGTTTCAGTGGCGTCGCGCTCGCCTTCAACATCTCGTTCACGCTCTTCAGCGGCACGGCGCCGCTCATCGCCACGTGGCTCATCGGGCGCACCGGGGCGAACGACGCGCCGGCGCTCATCCTGATGGTGTGCGGCGTGATGACGCTCGTGGCCTCGTTCCTCCACCCGAAGTACTCGGGCCACGTGCTGCACTAGAGGGGCTGTCCCCCATGACGCCTTCGCTCAGCAGGCTGCGGCGTTACGCGATCGCGCGCAGCCTGTTCACGCCGCGGCCGCTCGCGCGGGCCCTCGACGGCCTTGGCTTCGTGCAGGCCGATCCGATCCGGTCCCCGGCGCGCGCCCAGGACCTGACGCTGCGCCACCGCGTCACGGGCTACCGGGCCGGCGACCTCGAGCGGCGCTACCGCGGGCTCGGCATCGAGGAAGATTTCTTCGTCAACTACGGATTCCTGACGCGCGACCTGCACGCGCGCCTGCATCCGCGCGGCGGATTCGGGGCCTGGCCGCGGCCGGGAAAGAAGGTGGCGGAGGCCGTGCTGGCCTTCGTGCGCGAGCGCGGCGAGGTGCACCCGCGCGACGTCGACGCGCACTTCGCGCACGGTGCGGTCACGAACTACTGGGGTGGCTCGTCGAGCGCGACGACGCACGTGCTCGATCATCTGCACTACCGCGGGCTCCTGCGCGTGGCCGGACGCGACGCCGGCATCCGCCGCTATGCGCCGCGCGACGTGGCGCCGCCGGTCGAAGGGGCGGCGGCACGCCGTAGCTGTCAGGACGCCATCGTCGATGCCGTCGTGGCGGTCTACGCACCGCTGCCGTCGGCCACGCTCGCCTGGCTCGTGAACCGCATGCGCCTGGCGACGCCGCAGTGGCGGGCCGACGCGCCGGCCATGCTCCGGCGCGCGAAGGCGCGGCTCGCCCAGGCGCGCGTCGGCGGTATCGATTGGTACTGGCCGGCCGATGAAACGCCGGCGGGAGAGCCGCCCGACGATCGGGTGGCGCTGCTTGCGCCGTTCGATCCGGTGGTGTGGGACCGCCGTCGCTTCGAGGCGTTCTGGGAGTGGCGCTATCGCTTCGAGGCCTACACGCCGGTGGCGACGCGCCGCCTGGGCTATTACGCGATGCCGATGCTCTGGCGCGAGCAGGTCGTCGGCTGGGCCAACCTCGCGGTGCAGGACGGGCGCCTCGTGCCGGCGGTCGGATACGTGAGCGGCCGCCCGCCGCGCGAGCGCGCCTTCCCGCGCGCGCTCGAGGCCGAGCTGGCGGCCGTCCGCGTGTTCCTGGGCGTGGAGGGCTGAGGTCATGATCCCCGTCACCGCCCGGCTCGTCATTCCGTCGCACGAATACGAGGAACGTTTCGTGCGCGCCTCGGGCCCTGGTGGACAGAACGTCAACAAGGTCTCGACGGCCGTGGAGTTGCGCTTCGACGTCGCCGCCTCGTCGCTCGCGGCGGAGGTGAAAGCCCGCCTCGCGGCGCTCGCCGGCAGCCGCATGACCGGTGATGGCGTGCTCGTCGTGGACAGCCGCGAGTACCGCACGCAGGCGCAGAACCGCGAGGCGGCGCGGGCGCGGCTCGTGGCGCTCGTCACCCAGGCGCTCGTGCGCCCGAAGCCCCGCCGGGCCACGAAGCCGGGCCGCGGCGCGAAGGAGCGGCGGCTGCAGTCGAAGCGGGCGCGGTCCGGCGTGAAGGCCGGCCGCGGCCGGGGCGGCCCGCACGACGACTAGCACGGTGACCCTCACGGCGGGCCGCGCCGAAGACGACGGCCTGGCGCGCATCGAATTCGCGGTCGCCGATTTCCGGCCTCGGCATTCCCGACGATCGCCTCGAGACGCTCTTCGCGCCGATCGTGCAGGCCGATCCGCCGATGGCGCGGCGGTTCGGTGGGGACATCGCCGTCAGCAGCGTGGCGGGGGAGGGCTCGACCTTCCGCGTCCGGGTGC
>JBIKUN010000010.1:0-53576 GCA_044347565.1 Vicinamibacterales bacterium
GTACGACAACGCGCTTGCCGAATCGGTGATCGGGCTCTTCAAGACGGAGGTGATTCAACGCAAGGGGCCGTGGCGCTCGCTGGAGGCCGTCGAGTTCGCCACGCTCGTCTGGGTCGACTGGTTCAACAACCGTCGCTTGCTGGGACCGATCGGCCACATCCCGCCGGCGGAGTTCGAAGCGCAGTACTATGCGCAGGCCAAGGTGGCCTGATTCAACGAATCCGGTCTCCGAGAATCCCGGTACGCTTCACTCTGAGATTCGCCGCGCGTCCACGTACACGGTGTTGTAGACCGACCCACCGCGCGGGATGTAACCCTTCGCCGCCAGATACCGCGTGAGCGTGGACGCCCGTCCCGACTTCATCGTCGGCACCGCCTCCGCACAAATCGCCCCTGGGCGGAACCGCGTCAGATCGAGGGTGCGGATGATGGCCTCATCCAACCCCTCCACGTCCGTCGAGAGCAGGTCGGGCGCGCGTCCCAGGTGCTCCTCGATCACACGGTTGATGTTGAGCAGCGGCATCTTCACCACCCGTTCGACGACACTCTCGCTCTGGCCGCGCTGCAGCGCCGCGACCTGCTCGGACGAGAACGTGTTGAGCATCGCGTTGCCCTTGATCTGGTAGTAGTCAGCCTCCGAGACGGCCGATACGCCGATACCCGCTTCCACCACGATGTCGCCCGGACGTTTATCGCGCAACTGCGAGGCCAGCGCCGGGTTCGGCTCCACCAGCACGCCGCGCGCGCCGGTCGTGTAGAGCAGATAGGTGTTGTTGCCGTCCACCGGGAAGGCCGCGCCCACATCCATGTAGCTAGGCGTCTCGATCTTCAGCAGCTCGTGCAGCACGTGGTAGAGCACGATGTCTTCGCCCTGCTGCGAGAAGCTCAGGCGCGCGTGCTCCGGCAGCGCCGGTGGCGGCGGAGGGGGTGCGGGAGCAGGCTGCGGCGGCGGGGGCTCGGGCTGGGTCGCTCGGGCCCATACAAAACCGGCGGCCGTGCCGGCCACGGCTCCGCCCGCGGCGCCGCCAAGGAAGTTGCGTCGATTGATCACGTTGGCAGGGTACCCGAGTCGGCAGGATTCCCGCGAGGGCCCACGCGGTTGGCGACGGCACGATGAAACACCGGCGAGCGTCTTACGCGGGGTCACCCACTCCGCATGCCGCCCTCTAGAACGCGCACCGCACGCCCGTCAGACCTGCCCACGAAGCTCTGCGCGCGCTGCGGTCGCACGATGACGTGGCGCAAGGCCTGGGCGCGCACGTGGGATTCCGTGCGTTACTGCAGCGACGCCTGCCGCCGCGGCGGTGCGGAAGCGCCGATTGCCGCGCTGGAACAGGCGATCCTTACGCTGCTCGAGGCCCGTCCGCGCGAGGCCTCCATTTGCCCGTCCGAAGCGGCCCGCGTGGTGGCTCCCGCGGACTGGCAGCCGCTCATGGAGCCCGCGCGCGCCGCCGCTCGTCGCCTTGCCGCGGCCGGACGCCTCGAGATCACGCAGCAGGGCCGCGTGGTCGATCCCGCGTCCATCCGCGGGCCCGTGCGTCTGCGCAAGCCGCGCTGAAACGCCCGCGGGACGAATCCCGCCCCGTCTCCCGCGCGTCTCTCAAAGGTGGTTCACGACGTCGTCATCGTGGGCGGCGGCATCGCCGGCCTGTCGCTTGCACGCGCGCTCACTGCCCGCGGACGCGCCCCCGTCGTCCTCGAACGCGCGAACGGCGTGGGCGGACGCTGCGCCACCCGCCGGGTGGACGGCCAGCCGGTAGACCACGGCCTCGCCTTCCTGCACGGCCGCTCGCCTGCGTTCCTGGCCGCCATGGCCGCCGCCCGCGACGCCGGCGCCATCAGCCGCTGGCCGCGCCACCGCGACGGCGAGGGGGTGCCCTGCCAGCCGCAGGCCTTCGACCCGCTCGATACCCGGGTGGCCCTGGCCGGCGGCGTGAACGTGTTCGCCAAGCACCTGGCCGAGGGGCTGGACGTGCGTCTGGGCGCGCGGGTGGAAACGCTGGCGCTGGGCCCGGCGTCTCTCGACGCATCCGAGCGGGTGTGGACGGTGACCCTCGCCACCGGCGACCGGCTGCGGACCAAGGCCCTCGCGCTCGCCCTCCCGGCGCCCTCCACGCTGGCCCTGCTCGACACGATCTCCCCGGTGGAATCGGCGATTGCGCCACTGCTGCCGCTGCTCCGCCTGATTCACGTGGTACCCTGTCTCGCCGTCATCGCCCGCTACCCCGAAGGCACGCCGCCCCCGGCGTGGGAGGCCAGCTATACGGCCGAAAGCACCGCCGTGCACGCCGTGCTGCACGACTCGAGCAAGCGGCCGGGCACGCCGCGCCTCACCCTGGTGATCCAGGGCCGGCCGGGCTTCTCGCAGCGGCACGTGGATACCCCGGAGGCGGAGTGGGCGCAGGCGCTGCTGGACGAAGCCGCCGCCCTGCACGGCGACTGGGTCCGCACCCCCGACCTGCTGCAGCCCCACCGCTGGCGTTACGCCCGTGTCGTAATCGGCACTGAACTGGCGGGCCCCCTCGTGGCACACTGCGAAGGTGGTGCCGCGCTCGGCCTGGCCGGAGACGGCCTGCATGCCACGGGCGGGGTCGAAGGCGCGTATCTGTCAGGGGTCGCGCTCGCGGCTCGCCTGACCGGCTCCGAGCCCCCGCGGGCGTGAGCCATTCGAGGAGTTCTTCCGTGTCGATCAACGCCGAGGAAATTGATCGCATCGTGGCCGAAGAGGCCGACCACGAGTGCCCGGGCTTCGGGCCGCACAAGATCTGCGTGCGCATCGTGGCGATTGCCGATCTGCCGAGCCGGTTCGGCCGCTTTCAGGTGGCCGCCTTCTGGAACAACCGCGACAGCAAGGACCACATCGCCATCCTGCACGGCAACCCGATGGGCAAAGAGAACGTGCCCACCCGCGTGCACTCGGAGTGCCTCACGGGTGATGCCCTGGGTTCGCTGCGCTGCGACTGCCGCGACCAGCTCGAAGTGTCGCTCACGCGCATTGCCCAGCAGGACTGCGGCATCGTGCTCTACCTGCGGCAGGAAGGCCGCGGCATCGGCCTGCTGAACAAGATGCGCGCCTACGGCCTGCAGGACCGCGGCCTCGACACGGTGGAAGCGAACCTTGCCCTCGGCTTCCGCGACGACGAGCGGGAGTATTCGATTGCCGCGCACATGCTGCACTCGCTCAAGGTGAAGTCGATTCAGCTGCTCACGAACAACCCGAAGAAGGTCGAAGAGCTGCAGCAGCACGGCGTGAAGGTGGTGGGCCGCCTGCCGCACGTGATTCCCGCCAACGACTTCAACCGCTTCTACCTCGAGACGAAGCGCGATCGCAGCGGCCACCTGCTCGACGCCCTCGGCAAGCCGCACCTGCCCGAGCAGGGTGAACCGGTGGAAGTGGGCGACGTCAGCGCGTGAGTGCCCCCACCTACGTCATCGTCGCGGCGGGCAGCGCCCTCGGCACCGCCCTCGCCCGACGCCTTGCCGCCACCGGCGCGCAGCTCGTGCTCACGGCGCGCGACACGTCCACGATCGACGCGCTCGCGGCGGAAGTGGGCGGACGCGCCGTGGCGGCGGATGCCACGCGCTTCGCAGACGTCGATCGGGCCGTGGCGGAAGCCACCGCCTGGACGGGCCGCCTCGACGGCATCGTCAACTGCGCCGGCTCGATCGTGCTGAAGCCCGCACACCTCACGTCGGAAGCGGACCTTACCGCCGTGCTCGACACCAATCTTCGCACGGCCTTCGCCGTCGTGCGCGCCGGCGCGGCTGCGATGCGGCAGTCGGGCGGCGCCATCGTGCTCGTGAGCTCCGCCGCGGCCGAGATCGGCCTGCCGAACCACGAGGCGATTGCCGCCGCCAAGGCCGGCGTGCTGGGGCTGATGCGCTCGGCCGCCGCCACCTACGCCACGTCAGGCATCCGCGTGAACGCGGTGGCGCCGGGGCTCGTGGCCTCGCCGCTCAGCCGCGCCATCACGTCGAACGAGATGGCGCTCAAGGCGTCTGTCGCGATGCATCCGCTCGGCCGCATCGGCACGCCAGACGACATCGCCAGCGCCGTGGCCTGGCTGCTCGGCCCCGAAAGCACATGGGTCACCGGCCAGGTGCTCGGCGTGGACGGCGGGCTGGCCCACGTGAAGGGCCGGCAGAAGCAGTAGCCGGCGCACCGCTCCGGCCCTCAGGCGCCGGGCAGCACCACGTGCCGCCGCTCCGCGAACTCCCCGCGCAGTGACGCGCGCGCGTCGGGATGCGCGATGCCAATGAGCGCCTCGGCGCGCTGACGCAGCGACTTGCCGAAGAGGTTCACGGCGCCGTACTCCGTCACCACCCAGTGCACGTGTCCGCGCGTGGTCACGACCCCCGCGCCCGACCGCACGGCCATCACGATGCGCGACGCCTTGCCGCCGGCGGCCATCGACGGCAGCGCGATGATGGGCTTGCCGCCCTTCGAGAGCGCGGCGGCGCGGATGAAGTCCATCTGCCCGCCGATACCCGAGTAGATGCGGAAGCCGATCGAATCGGCCACTACCTGCCCCGAGAGATCCACTTCGATGGCGGAGTTGATGGCGACCACCTTGTCGTTCTTGCGGATGAGCGAGGTGTCGTTCGTGCGGTCGCAGGGGTGGAACTCGACGAGCGGGTTGTCGTCCACGAAGTCGTAGAGCCGCTCGCTGCCAATGACGAAGCTCGTCACGAGGCGCCCCGGGTGCACCTTCTTCTTCCGGTTCGTGATGACGCCGCTCTCGACCAGGGGGAGGATGCCGTCCGAGAACATCTCGGTATGCACGCCCAGGTCGTGCTTGTTGCCGAGCAGGCGCAGCACCGCGTCGGGGATGGCGCCGATGCCCATCTGCAGCGTGGCGCCGTCGTCCACGAGCGCGGCCACCTGCGCGCCGATCGCGTCGTCCACCGGGTCTGGCGGCGGCGCCAGATGCTGGTGCAGCGGGCGATTGGTGTGGATGCAGGCGTCGAGGCGCGAGAACGGCACGAGCGTGTTGCCGAGCGTGCGCGGCATCTGCTCGTTCACCTCGGCGATGAGGATCTTCGCCGAGAGCGCGGCCGCGAGTGCCGCGTCTACCGACGTGCCGAGCGAACAGAACCCGTGCGCGTCGGGCGGCGAGACCTGCAGGAGCGCCGCGTCGAGCGCGATGGTGCCCGTGCGGAAGAGCGACGGGATGTCCGAGAGGAAGATCGGGATGAAGTCGGCCGCGCCGTCGTCGATGGCGGCGCGCAGCGGCGGACCCGTGAAGAGCGACACTGACAGGAAACGGCCGCGGTGTTCCGGGTCCACGAAGGGCGCCGGGCCCATCGTGTGCAGGTGGTAGAGCGTCACGTCCTCGAGCGCGGTGTTCCGCACCATCGCCTCGATGAGCGGCGTGGGCGTGGCGGCGGCGCCATGCACGAAGACGCGCATGCCGCTGGCGAGACGGCGCACGGCGTCGTCGGCCGAGACCGCGCGGGTCGAGACGTCGATGGGGGGCGAACTGCGCATGGCTCTATCGTAGCGGCCAGGCGGGCGCGGCGAACGGCATCAGCCCTTCAGGAAGCTCTTCAGCATCCAGATGGTCTTCTGGTGCAGCGTGATGCGTTCGATCATCAGGTCCTGACTCTCGGCGTCCCCGGCGGCACCGGCCAGGTCGCGGGCGATGACGGCATCCGCCACCACCTTCTGATTGGCGCTGATGAGGGCCGACACATACGCCTCCTGCGCGAGCGGAGAGGCCATCTCGGGCAGCCCGGCCGTGCGGGCGAGCGTGCCGAGGCCGCCGAGGGCGTAGGCATCGAGCGCGCGGATGCGCTCGGCAATCGTGTCCACGGCGAGGAAGAGTTCCTCGTACTGCGTCTGGAAGGCGGTGTGCAGGGCAAAGAAGCCGGGCCCCTCCACATTCCAGTGCGCCAGATGGGTGAGCGACATGAGCGCGTAGGAATCGGCCAGCACCTGGTTGAGGCTGGCGGCAAGGGCGGCGGCGGTGGGCGGCGGCGTGGCGGTGGTCATGGCACTGGTACGACGCCCGCCGGGGCGGCGCGGGTTCCGGCCCGTGCCGCGTGGTCCGTTCCTAGGCCACCGGGCCCACCCGCCTCAGCCACAGCACCGGCTGCTGGCGCGTGCGCGAGGCCTCGACGTCCACCTCGAACTCGGCCATCCAGTCGTTGAGGTCGTTGGCATCCACGAGCACCTGCTGCACGAGCCAGCGCGACTCGCCCGGCGGTCGGGTGACGTGGGTGTGGCGCAGGTTCCTGGCCTCGGGGTCCACGCGCAGCCCGCCGTGTTCGGCGCTGAACGCCTCGAAGGCCGCGCGCGCCTCGGCGGCGGTGGCGGCAAGGGCGGCCTCCGCGCCTTCCGCCGGGGCCGGCGGCGCGTCGAGGCTCGCGAGCATCGCCTCGCCGTCGCCCTTCGCCCACGCCTTGAGCGCGCTGAAGACACGCACGCGGATGGCGGCGGTGAAGGCAGGGACGTCGGTCGTGAGGTCGTACGGCACGACCGGCTGCGGCCCGCGCGTGAGGGCATCGCCGCGCGTCGCGAGCGGCACGTAGGCCGGGTCGCGCATCCGCTCCCATTCCTCGGCCAGGCTGGCGTCGGCGCCGCGCACGAGCGTGCGCAGGTACCACTCGACGTCCTTCACCTCGTCGGTCTTGGTGGACGACGGCACGGTCTGGTCGAGCACCTTGTAGACGCTGTTCAGGTGCCGCAGCAGCAGGCCTTCGGAGCGTTCGAGGTCGTACTCCATCACGTACTCGGCGAACGACTTGTAGGTCTCGAACATCTCGCGCGCGATCGACTTCGGGCGGATCGCCTCCTGCCCCACCCACGGGTGGCGGTCGGCAAAGGCGTTGAAGGTGTCGTAGACGAAGTCGCGCAGCGGCTTCGGATACTCCAGCTTCTCGAGCTGCGCCATCCGCTCGTCGTACTCGACGCCGTCGGCCTTCATCTCGGCCACCGCCCGCCCTTTGATGCGATCGAGCTGCCGGCGCAGGATGAGTTCGGGGTTCTCAAGAATCGACTCCACCAGCGTGAGCAGATCGAGCGCGTAGGTGGGCGAGTCGGCGTCGAGGAGCGGAATCGTCTCGATGAGATACAGCGACAGCGCGTGGTCCATCGAGAAGTCTTCCTGCAGGTCGATGTTCACCCGCAGGTGCGAGCCGGTGGCCTCGTCGTCCACGAACTCGACGATGCCGCGCTGCACGAGCGCCCGGAAGAGCTGCCAGGCACGCCGCCGGTGTTTCGCCTTCTGCACCGGCGTCTCGTGGCTGTCGCGGATGAGCCGCCGCATCGCCGTGCAGCCATCACCCCGGCGGCTGAGCACGTTGAGCAGCATGCCGTGCGTCACCTCGAAGCGCGACACGAGCGGCTCGGGCGGCGCCGTCGTGAGCCGCGTGTAGACGTTCAGGTCCCAGTCCACGTAGTTGAACTCGGGCGGCTTGCGCTTCACCACCTTGCGGCCGTCGCGCGCGGCCTTTTCGGCCAGCCGCAGGTTCTCGATCATGTGTTCGGGCGCCTGCACCACGACGAAGCCGCGGTCGTCGAAGCCCTTGCGGCCGGCGCGCCCGGCAATCTGGTGGAAGTCGCGCGCGGCGAGCCGCGACGTCTTCTGCCCGTCGAACTTGCAGAGCTTCGTGAGCACCACCGTGCGGATCGGCACGTTGATGCCGGCGCCGAGGGTGTCGGTGCCGCAGATGACGCGCAGCAGGCCGAGCTGCGCCAGCTGCTCGACGAGCACGCGGTACTTCGGCAGCAGGCCGGCATGGTGCAGGCCGATGCCGTGCCGCAGCCACTTGCGCACCGACGGCCCGTAGGGGCTCGAGAAGTCCACGCCCTCGATGCGGGCGGCAATCTCGTTCTTCTGTTCCTTGGTCGCAATCTTGAGACTGGTGAAGTCCTGCGCGCTGGCAGCGGCCTCGGCCTGCGTGAAGTGCACGACGTAGGCCGGCGTGCGGCCTTCTTCCACCAGCCGCTCGATCGTGTGCGCGAGCGGAATCTCGGCGTAGGAATACTCGAGCGGCACCGGCCGCTCGGCCGACTTCACGGTCACACTCGGGCGGCCCGTGCGATTCGTGAGCACACGCTCGAAGAACGACGTGTCGCCGAGCGTGGCCGACATCAGCAGGAAACGCGTCTGCGGCAGCGTGAGGAGCGGCGTCTGCCACGCCACACCGCGATCGCGATCGGCGTAGTAGTGGAACTCGTCCATCACGACGTGCTGCACGTCCGCATCCGGCCCCGCACGCAGCGCCATGTTGGCGAGCACTTCGGCCGTGCAGCAGAGAATCGGCGCCTCACGGTTGATCGAGGCATCCCCGGTCGAGAGGCCCACCATCTCGGGCCCGAACTCGCGGCAGAGCGCCATCCACTTCTCGTTGACGAGCGCCTTGATCGGGCAGGTGTAGACGGCGCGTTCGCCGCGCGCGAGCGAGGCGAAGAGCAGCGCCGAGGCCACGAGCGACTTGCCGGAGCCGGTGGGCGTGTTGAGGATGACGTTCTGCCCGTCGAGCAGCGCGAGGATGGCTTCCTCCTGCGCCGGGTAGAGCGCCAGCCCGCGGTCTTCCACGTATTCCAGGAAGCGGTCGAGGAGATCGTCGGACGAAGCGTCGCGGCGGGACGGCAGCAGATCGAAGAGCGTGGACGACACGTGCGCTCCACCTTAACGCATCAGCCGGGGCAGCGCGGCGTGCCAGCGGCGGTATAGTGCGAACACACGCACTCGATGCCCCTGCCGCCCGATCCGCGCCTGCTCGATCCGGCCGTCCGCGAGCGCGAATACACACCCAGCTCCGCGACCGGCGGCTCGTGGCGTCCGTTCCTGGCCCGCTACGTGGACGAGAGCACCCGGGCGTGGCAGACGGTGCCCGGCACGCGCGGCCTGCGCTACGGCGAGGCGCCGCGCCAGACGCTGGACTTCTTCCCCGCGCCGACCGGATCGATCGCACCGGGTCTGCTCGTCTACATCCACGGCGGCTACTGGCAGGAACTCTCCACCGCCGAGTCGGCGTTCCTCGCGCCGGCCTGGCACGCGGCCGGATTCGCGCACGCGGTCGTGGGCTACACGCTGGCGCCGGCGGCCACCGTGCCGGCCATCGTGGCGGAATGCCGCGCCGCCCTTGCCTGGCTGCACGCACGCGCCGAGACACTGGGCTTCGACCCGGCGCAGGTTGTCATCGCCGGCAGTTCCGCCGGCGGGCACCTGGCGGCGGCCTGCGCCGATCGGGCGCTGTACCCCGTGCGCGGCATCGTGCCGGTGTCGGGGGTGTTCGACGTGGCACCACTCATCGGTACGTCGATCAACGACGCGCTCGGGCTCGACGAGGCCACGGCGGCGACGCTCGACCTCTTCGCGCCGGAGCGGCGATTCGTGCCGGCGGTGGTGGCGTGGGGCGAGGTCGAAACCACCGAGTTCAGGCGGCAGAGCCGCGAGTTCGCCGCACGCCTCGCGCGCGACGGCACGCCGTGCGGCATGTTTGAGGTTGCCGGCCGCAATCACTTCGATGTGGTGCTCGAGCTGGGCGATCCGGCGACGGCGCTTTTCGCTGCCGCCCGGCGCCTCTTCACGCGCTAGCGGCGTCTAGGTCACGGCGGCGCGCACGGCGAAGCGGGCCTCGCGCCACTCGCCGGACGCGAGCACCTGCACGAGGCGGTCCACTGCGTCCCACACGTCCACGTAGCGCGTGTAGAGCGGCGTGAAGCCGAAGCGCAGGATGTCGGGCGCGCGGAAGTCGCCGATGACGCCGCGGGCAATGAGCGCCTGCATCATCGGATAGCCACCGGTGGGGTGCGCAAGGCTCGCCTGGCTGCCGCGTCGCGCGTGCTCGGCCGGCGTGGCCGGCGTGAGGTCGTGCCCGCCGCAGCGGGCCGCGACGAGCGCAAGGAAGAGATCCGTGAGCGCGAGCGACTTCTGCCGCACCGCCGCCATGCCGCCGCAGTGCTCGGCGGCGAGCACCGTGTCCACACCGCACTCGAGCGCGGCGAGCGACAGCACGGGCGGTGTGCCGCAGACGAACCGTGTGATGCCGGCGCCGGGCAGATAGTCGGTCGTGAACGCGAAGGGCGCCGCGTGGCCCAGCCACCCGGCGAGCGGCTGCCGCCAGCCTTCCGCATCCATGCGCGCGGTGTGGGCGGGGTGCACCCAGACGAAGGCCGGCGCGCCCGGACCGCCGTTCAGATACTTGTAGCCGCAGCCCACGGCGAAGTCCGCGGCGCTGGCGGGCGTGCCGTCGCCCGAGAGCGACACCGGCACCGCGCCCGCCGAGTGCGCCAGGTCCCACACAACCAGCGCGCCGGCGGCATGGGCCGCCTTCGTCACCGCCGCCATGTCGTGCATCCGCCCGGTGCGGTAGTTGACGTGCGTCAGCATCACGACCGCGGTCGTGTCGTTGATGGCGCCCGGCAGATCGTCCGCGTCCACGAGCGCGAGCGAGAAGCCGCGTTCCTTCGCCGCCGTGTCGGCGATGTAGAGGTCCGTCGGAAAGTTCGTGCGCTCGGACATGATGGTGCGCCGCGTCGCCGGTGCATCCGCCGCCGCCAGCGACATCGCCGCGGCCAGCACCTTGTAGAGATTCACGGATGTCGAATCGGCCACCACGATCTCGCCCGGGCCGGCGCCCACGAGGCGCGCGATCTTGTCGCCGATACGCTGCGAGAGCGTGATCCAGCCGGCGGTGTTCCAGCTGCGGATGAGGTCGCGGCCCCATTCGTCGTGCAGCACTTCGCGCACGCGTTCGGCAGTGGCGCGCGGCAGCGGCCCGAGCGAGTTGCCGTCCAGATAGATCTCGCCATGCTGGTCGGCGGCGTCGAGGTCGAAGCGGCCGCGCAGCGGCGTCAGCGGATCGGCGGCATCGAGCGCGGCGCAGGCGACACGCGTGAGATAGGGCATAGCGGTCACGATAACACCGCCGCTGATATGCTGGCGCCGCATGTCACGTCCGCGCGACGCGTCCTCCGCCGCCACCGGCGCCCTCGTGCGCGTCATGGGCACGTTCGGCCTGGCTGCCGCGATCATCAACATCACCGTGGGCGGCGGCATCTTCCGCCTGCCGGCGAACGTCGCCGGCGCGCTTGGTCCGGCGGCGCCCGTCGCCTATCTCGTGTGCGCCGCGGCCATGGCGCTCATCGTGCTCTGCATCGCCGATGCCGGGAGCCGCGTGTCGCTCACCGGCGGCCCGTATGCCTACATCGGCGTGGCGCTCGGCCCGTATGCGGCGTTCCTGGCCGGTGTGATGTTGTGGATGCTCGGCCTCTTCGCCACGGCCGCCGTCTCCACGGTGTTCGCGGGCAGCCTCGGGCAACTCGTGCCGGCGCTCGGCGGGCGCGCGATGGAAACGACGGTGCTCGTCGCCGTCTACGCGTTCTGGGCGCTCGTGAACGTGCGCGGCGTAGCGCTGGGAGCGCGTCTCAACTCGATCGCCACCGTGGCCAAGCTCGTGCCGCTCGTGCTCATCGCCGTGGGCGGGCTGTTCTTCGTGCGCGCCGAACACATGACGGTCACCGCCTGGCCCGCCGCCGGTGACATCGCGCGCACGTCGCTGCTCCTCATCTTCGCGTTCGCCGGTGTGGAGACGGCGCTCGTACCGAGCGGCGAAGTGCGCGACACAGCCCGCACGGTTCCCAGGGCCATCGCCCTCGCCATGGTCGGCATCACGCTGCTCTACATCGCGTTGCAGGTGTCGGCGCAGGGGATCCTCGGCCCGGCGCTGCCCGGCGCCGCCACACCACTCGCTGATGCCGCGGGCCTCGCGTTCGGCAGCTGGGGCCGGCTGCTGCTGCTCGCCGGTGCGGCCGTGTCGATGTTCGGGTACCTGGGCGGCATGACGCTCTCGGTGCCACGCGCCGTCTTCGCGATGGCGGCCGACGGCTTCCTGCCACGCGCGCTCGCCGCCGTGCATCCCGTGCACCGCACGCCGCATGTGGCCATCGCCACGCAGTCACTGGCAGCCCTCGTGCTGGCGGTGACGGGCACCTTCGAGCGCCTCGCGATCCTGGCCAACGTGGCCGCGCTGGCGCTCTACTTCGGCTGCGCGCTCGCGGCATGGCGTCTGCGGGCGAACGGCGTGGCCGGGGCTGCCGCGGGCACGCGCGTGCCGCTCGGCGCGGTGGCGCCGTTCCTCGCCATGCCGGTCATCCTCTGGCTGCTGACCGGGCTCACGCGCGACGAATGGATCGGGTGTGCCGCGGTTGTCGCCGGCGGCTCGCTCGTGTACATGATGACGCGCACGACACACCGCCAGACAGCCTGACGCAGGCCGCACACGGGAGGACGCAGATGATCGCACGCACGTCGCAGACGCTGACCAGACGGACATTCCTCGGCGCCGCCGCGGCCGCCGCCGGCACACTGGGGACGCGGACCGCCACCCTGCAGGCGCAGCCCTCGGCGCCCGTCGTGACGCGCACGGACGTCATTTACGGGCGCGTGGAGGGCTCGGCGCTGCTGGCCAATCTCGCGTATCCCGATGGCCCCGGCCTGCGGCCGGCGATCATCTCCGTGCATGGCGGCCGGTGGCGCGCCGGCAACCGCACGGATGCGAGCAGCATCAAGGTCACGCAGTGGGCCGAGTTCGGCTTCGTGGCGCTCTCGATCGACTACCGCCTCGTCGGCGGCTCACCCGCCCCGGCCTGCTATACCGACATGCGCTGCGCCATCCGCTGGGTGCACGCCCATGCCGGCGATTACGGCGTCGACCCTGAGCGCGTCTATCTCATCGGACAGTCGGCCGGCGGGCACATGGTGTCACTCGCCGCAACGATCGGCGATGGTCCCTACGCGAAGACCGGCGGGTGGGACTCCGCCAGGAGCGACGTCCGCGCCGTGGTCAGCGTGGCGGCGGCCTACGATCTGCCGTCGCTCTCGTGGGGCAACCTGTGGACGCCGGTGGCGGGGAACGTCGACGAGGCGCGCCGTCAGGCGTCGCCCATGAACCACGTGAGCGCCACGACGAAGCCGATCCTCGTCATCCACTCCGATGACGACAAGTCGGTGCCGGTGCAGCAGGCCGTGGACTTCGCGGGCCGTCTCAAGGCGGCGAACGTGCCGCACCGCTTCGTGCACTACACCGATCGCGGCCACATGGGCATCACCGACGACGTCATCCGCGAGGCCCGCGCCTTCATCACCGAGATGGAGCCGAAGAAGTAGCGCGCCGGATCACCTGGCGGGATTCGGCCGGGCGAGCCGCACGAGCTCCGGCGCCGCCAGGCGCGGTCTGTTGCAGGCGGGCGCAGGCGACAGGAATGGCGGCCATCGGCGGCCGGCGCGGTGTAACGTGAACGGATGGCCACACGGCTCTCGGGGCACCTGACCGCCTTCTTCCTGTTCGACATCGCCGAGGCGGCCGACCTGCCCGCGGTGCGGGCCCGCGTCGGCGCGGCGGGACAGGACGCGCGCTTCGCGCCGCGTTCGGCCATCCCGGCCTACGTGCGCTATCAGCAGCCGCCCGTCCAGATCGACGGCGACGCGCTGGGCCTCGCGGCGCCCGACGGCTGGTCGACGCGACTGAAGGTGTACGACTACGGCGTGGTGTCGCTGGCGCTGTCACGGCCGTTCGACGGCTCGTGGGCTGACCTGCTCGCGCTGTCGCAGACAGTGATGAACGGCGCGCCGCTCGATGCGACGGCCGAGGCCTATTGCCGCGCCGCCGCCACGTCGCTGCGGCCGGCGCTGCAGGAGCCGCGCGACGCGTTCCTCTCCGAGGACTACTTCGTGTTCGGCGTCACGCACGCCGAGGGCGCGCCGCCGGCCGAGGCGCTGCTTGCGGCGCACGGCGATGACATCGCGCGGCTGCTGCGCGGCGAGGCCGAGCCGCTGAGCGCGCAGGAACGCGACGAGGTGCTGCGGCACCGCCTGTCGTATCTGGCGTCCGACCTCGTGGTGCCGTCGTGGAACGGCGCCTTCGTCTACGACAGCGAGACCGGCCTCACCGGCGCGCTCGAGATCCTCGAGTTCGCCAACTCGCAGCTGCTGCAGTTCCGCTACTACGACCAGCGCCTCGATGGCGACCTGAAGCGCATCTACGCACGCCTCCAGGCGCCACGGTGGTACGAGCCGTGGATCGGCCGCCGCTACACGGCCGCCGCCCGCGAGCTGCATCAGGTGTTCATCGACGTGAACGACCTGACCGACCGCACCGAGAACGCGCTCAAGCTCGTGGGCGACGTCTACGCGGCGCGCCTGCTCGGGCTGGCCACGACGCGTCTGGGCCTCACGGCGTGGAAGGACGCGGTCAGGGACAAGCTCAAGACGCTCGACGACATCTACCGCTTCGCCGTGGATCAGACCACGATGGACCGCGGCGAGGTGCTCGAGGCATCGATCGTGCTCATCCTCGTCTTCGAGCTGGTGCTGTTCTTCATGGGCATCATGAAGTGAGCGCGGTCAGGCCTGCGGTCTGATCGGCGCCAGCCGCAGGCGGCCGTGCGCGACCACGATCGCCATCACGAGCAGCACGGTGGTGATGGCTGCCGAACTCATCTCGTTGCGCACCACGTGCAGGATGGTGGCCCCGATCATCACGATGACGACGCCAAGCGCGGCCGCCGGCACGAGGCCCGGCTTGATGCGCGTCACGCCGGGCACGACCAGGCCGATACCCGCAGCCACTTCGGCCACGCCGAGGAAGAGCGTGAACCAGCGCGGCAGCGTCTCGTTCATCTGCGCGGCGATTTCGGGGGGCGGCGCCAGGAACGTCAGGCCGTGCGCCATGAAGACCAGCGCCAGCAGGGCCTGCAGAGTCCACAACAGGATATTCATCTACAACACTCTACTCAGGAATTGCCGCGTGCGCTCGTGGCGCGGCTGCTCGAACACCTCGGCCGGGCTGCCGGACTCGAGCAGGCGGCCTTCATCGAGGAAGAGCACGCGGTCGGCCACGCGGCGGGCAAAGCCCATCTCGTGCGTGACCACGGCCATCGTCATGCCTTCCTCGGCGAGCCCCTGCATCACGGCCAGCACCTCGCCCACCATCTCGGGATCGAGCGAGGAGGTGGGTTCGTCGAAGAGCATGATCTTCGGCTGCATGGCGAGCGCCCGGGCGATCGCCACGCGCTGCTGCTGGCCGCCCGAGAGCTGATTCGGCCAGGCATCACGTTTTTCGAGCACGCCCACCTTGGCGAGCAGCGCCTCGGCCCGCTCGCGGGCCTCTGCCGCGGTGAGTCCCCGCAGCAACCCGGGCGCCAGCGTGATGTTCTCGAGCACGGTCTTGTGCGGGAACAGGTTGAAGCGCTGGAACACCATGCCGACCTCACGCCGCACGGTGTCGAGGTCGGTGGCGCGGTCGTGCACCGCCACGCCGTGGACGAACACCTGGCCGCTCGACGCGTCCTCGAGCCCGTTCATGCAGCGCAGCAGCGTGCTCTTCCCCGACCCCGACGGGCCGATGATACACACGACCTCGCCCTCGGCCACGGCGCACGACACGTCGCGCAGCACCTCGAGGCGCCCGAAGCGCTTGCTCAGGTGTTCAACGCGAATCGCCGCGTCCATACCGTGCTTCCAGGTGCCGGACGCCCCACGCGAGGCCGAGCGTCAGCAGCCAGTACATGACCGAGATGGTGAGATACGGCTCCCAGTAGCGGGAGTAGGCGCCGGCCACGGTGCGCGCCGCATAGGCAAGTTCGGCCAGACCCACGGCCGAGACGAGCGACGAATCCTTCAGCAGCGCGATGGCGTTGTTGCCAAGCGGCGGCAGCATGCGGCGGAAGGCCTGCGGCAGCACCACGTGATACATCGCCCGCGCGTGCGACAGGCCGAGCGACCGCGCCGCCTCCATCTGCCCGCGATCGATCGACTGGATACCGGCGCGGAAGATTTCCGAGATGTAGGCGGCCGAGTTGAGCGTGAGCGAGACGATGCCGGTGATGAGCGCGCCGTAGTCCTGCCGCAGGTCGCGCGCGAGGTCGCCGGAAATGAGCCAGCCGTCCGTGGGGTTCAGGAACAGCGGCACCACGGCGAAGTGCATGAGCAGGATCTGGACGAAGAGTGGCGTGCCGCGAAAGAAGCTCACGTACAGCGTGGCCGGCCAGCGCAGCAGCAGGCGGCAGGCGGTCTTCGCCACCGCCTGGCGGGCATCCGCGAGACGCGCGAGCCCGATGACGAGCCCGAGCAGCGTGCCCTGCAGGATGCACACGACCGTCACGCCCACCGTCATCCGCAGGCCGGTCCAGAAGAGCGCGCCGTACTCCTGGATGATGTCGGCCCGGAACCAGCCGAACCAGAGGATCTCTGCGTCCATGGGCGAAGCGGCTCGCGCCTACTGCTTCGGCAGCACGGGCGGCTCGGCCTTGAACCAGGTGCGGTAGAGCTTCGCGTAGGTGCCGTCGGCGATGATCGCCGCGAGCCCCTTGTTGAGCGTGTCGCGCAGGGCCGTGTTGCCCTTCTTCACCGCGATACCGAAGTAGTCTTTCGCCAGCGCCGGGTCGTTCACCGTCTTCAGGCCCTTGTGTTCCTGCACGCGGTAGGCGATGACGCCGTTGTCGCCGATGGCGGCCTCCACACCGCCGCTCACGAGCTCGCTGATGATGAGCGGCGTCGTGTCGAAGCGGCGGATGTTCGCGCTGGTCTTGCCGAAGGCGCGCGACGCGATGTCGTCAGCCGTGCTGCCGGTGACCACCGCCACCTTCCTGCCGTTCAGCTCCTGCAGCGACTTCACGCCGCTTCCGGCCGCGACGGCGATGAGCTGGCGGGCCTCGAAATACGGCGCCGTGAAGTCGTACGACTGCTTCCGCCGCTCGTTGATCGTGACGCCCGACACGATGAGGTCGATGTCGCCGTTATTGAGCGAGGCGAAGATGCCGACGAAGGGTGTGTTCACGATCCGCACCTGCACGCCGGTGTTCGCGGCAATCGCCTTGATGACATCCACGTCGAAGCCCACGATCTGCTTCTGCGGGTTTTCGTAGGCGAAGGGCGGATAGGTGGCGCTCGAGCCCACCACGAGCGGGCGCCCCTGCGCGGCGGCGAATGGCGCGCCGGCAGCGGCCACGAGGGCCACCGCGACGGCGCACGCGACAGAACGCAAGAGTGCGGGCATTGCTGCAAGGATAGATCACGTCAGTCGGAGCCCGCGGCCTCGACACCAAGGAATCCGCCCGACTGTCGCGCCCAGAGCGCTGCGTACACGCCATCACCGGCCAGCAGCACGTCGTGGGCGCCACGTTCGACGACCGTGCCGCGATCGAGCACCACGAGTTCGTCCATGCGGCGCACGGTCGAGAGCCGGTGCGCGATGACGATGGCCGTGCGGCCCTCCATGAGCGTCCAGAGCGCGTCCTGGATGAGCGATTCACTTTCGGAGTCGAGCGCACTCGTCGCTTCGTCGAGCACGAGGATCGGCGCGTTCTTCAGGATCGCCCGGGCGATGGCCACGCGCTGGCGCTGGCCGCCCGAGAGCTTCACGCCGCGCTCGCCGACGAGGGTGTCGTAACCGCCGGGCAGCGCCTCGATGAACTCCGCCGCGTGGGCCAGGCGCGCCGCCTCGCGCACCTCCGCATCCGTCGCCTCGGGCCGGCCGAAGCGGATGTTGTCGGCGATGCTGCGGTGGAACATCGACGGATCCTGCGGTACGTAGGCGATGGCCCGGCGCAGCGCCGCGAGCGGCACCTGGTTGATGGGCAGCCCGCCGATGCGGATCTCGCCCGCGTCGGGGTCCATGAACCGCAGGAGCAGTCGCGTGAGCGTGGTCTTGCCGCCCCCCGAGCGGCCGACGAAACCGACCTTGCGGCCGGCTGGGATCGCCAGCGAGAGGTGATCGAAAAGCCTCGGCAGCGTCGGTCCGTAGGAAAACGTCACGCGGTCGAGCTCGAGGCCGTAGTCCGCCGGCGCGAAGGGCTGCGGCGCCGGCGCGTCCACGACCACCGGCGGGTCGAGCAGCAGGTCGGCGAACTGCGCGGCATCCGTGAGCGCACTTTCGAGCGTGCGGTAGATGCGGTTGAACTCCCACATCACACGCGTGCTCGCGGCATAGTAGCTGAAGGTCACGAGCACGGCTTCGAGGCTGGCACCCGTCGTGCCGCGCGTCCACATCACCACCACGAGCCCGAGCACGTTCGTCGCCACGTACATCGGCGCCGTGATGATGTCGATGCGCAGGTTCTGGAAGTCCCACGAAAGCAGCGTCTTGGCGCCGTAGTCGTAGACGTTCCTCGCGTGCACCTCGGCCTCCTCGGGCTCGCGGGCGAAGGCGCGCACGGCCTCGGCGTTGGCGATCGAGTCCGCGAGGTGCCCGGCCATGGTGTTCGAGGCGGCCTCGCGGGCATCCACGAGCTGCTGGCGGCGGCGCACGCGCGGCAGCACGAGCAGGAACGTGGTGACGAGCATTGCGAGCAGCACGGCGACGAGGAGCGGCGAGTAGCTCCACAGCACCACGCCCACGAGCACGAGCGCCATCAGGTTCGCAACCACCGAGAAAGCGAGCACGTCGAACACCTGCTCGAACTGGCGCGCGTAGCCGAGCGCCCGCTTCGTGAGCGAGCCGGCGAAGTTGTCGTGAAAGAACCCGACGTCTCGCGCGAGCAGCTCGTGCATCGCCTCGACGTAGAGCGCTTCCATCCCGCGTACCTCGGCGCGGGCGAGCGTGAAACCGGCCAGGCGCCAGATCACCTCGCCCAGCACCCACAGGCCCGTGACGGCCGCAATGTATGGCCATGCCTCGGCGAGCGGCAGCGTGCCCTCGCGGGCGAAGGCCGCCACGAGCCGAGCGATGACCACCGGCGGCCCGTAGAAGATGAGCAGATTGCCCAGGCCGGGCAGCAGCAGCGCCGCCGTGGAGATGAACGGCCGCCGGCGCACCTGCGCGGCGTAGCGCGCGAGCACGAGGCGCAGCGCGGCGGTCAGCCGGCGCGAATCGCGAACAGGCTCGGCAGCCACCTAGAACACGCGGCGCTGCAGGCGGTCCACGGTGAACTTCGCCGTGTCGGCGATCGCCATCACCGTCATGACGCCCGCCTGCACGGGATCGGTGACCACGAGATCCGCGGCATCCGGCACGCTGCCGGCCATGTTGAGGCTGACGACGAGCAGCCCCTGCGCGCGCACGTCGCGCACGGCCTTCTCGATCTCGCCGCCCATGATCGAACCGGCCAGCACGAGTGCCTTGGCGCGCGGCAGCCGGGCCACGGCACGCACGGCATCGGCCAGCGGCTGCTCGCCGACGAGCGGAATTGTATCCACCGAAATGCGTTCACCGCGGATGTTGTGGCGGTCGGCCTCGGAGATCGCGCCGATGGCCACCTGCCCCACCTGCGCGCCGCCGCCCATGATGATGATGCGCTTGCCGTAGATCGCCTGCAGCGTGCCCACCACCTGCACGTGGCGCACGATCGGCAGCGCCGACATCTCGGTCATGAGGGCGTCGGCACCGCTCGCCAGATCCACTTCGAAGTAGACGCGCGCCCCCTCACTGCCGGCGTTGATGATCTCCACCGACGCGATATCGCCGTTGAAACGTGCGATGACGCCGGTGAGCTGGAAGAGCACGCCAGGACCGGAGTCCGCGTGCACCATGAGTCCGATACGTTCAGTCATCTGGGAAGCGTTACCAAGGATTATGCGCGAACGTCGCACGAACGCGCGAGGCGCGCGCAGTATCATCGCTGGATGACGCGTTCCCTGACTATGCTCGCCCTGACTGTTGTCGTGACCACGTCGCTCGCGCTCGACGCGCGGCAGGCCTCGACGCCCGGCTGTGACCCCGGCAACGGCGGCCTCACGCTGCCGCCCGGCTTCTGCGCGCAGGTGGTGGCTGATGACCTGGGCGCGGCCCGCAACCTCGCCGTGGCCCCCAACGGCGATGTCTACGTCTCGATTCGCACGGGCGCGCGCGCGCCCGGCCAGCCGATGCAGCCCGGATACCTGATGGCGCTGCGCGACACGAACGGCGACGGCACGCTCGACCGCAAGGAACGCTTCGGCACGGTGGGCGCGACAGGGCTCGTGCTGCGCGGCGGCTACCTCTACTACGCCACCACGCGATCGGTGGAACGCTTCACGCTCACCCCCGGCGAGCTCGTGCCGGCGGGCCCGGCCGAAGTGGTCGTCGGCGACTTCCCCGATCAGCGCGGCCACGCGGACAAGGACCTCGCCTTCGACGACAAGGGCAATCTGTTCGTCACGATCGGCCTGCCGTCGAACGCCTGCGCGCAGCCGGATCGCCAGCCCGGCGCCAAGGGCGTGGATCCGTGCCCGCAGCTCGTAAACGGCGGCGGCGTGTGGAAGTTCAAGGCCGACGAGGTGGGGCAGAAGTACGCGGACGCCGCGCGTTACGCCACGGGCCTGCGTCAGGGCGTGGCGCTCGCGTGGCACGCCGGCAGGCTGTATCTCTCTATGAACAGCCGCGACTCACTCGACACGCTCTACCCCGACCTCTTCACGCCGGAAGAGAACCAGAACCGTCCGCTCGAGCCGCTCATGGAGATCAAGGAAGGCTCGGCGTTCGGCTGGCCCTACTGCTTCCTTGACGGCAAGACGAACCAGATGATTCTGGCGCCCGAGTACGGCGGCGACGGCAAGACCGTGGGCCGCTGCGCGCAGTTCGAGAAGCCGATTGCCGGCTTCCCCGCGCACTCCGCACCGGTGGACCTGCAGTTCTTCGACCACCCGGCCCTGCCCGCGAAGTACCGCGGCGGCGCCTTCGTCGTGATGCACGGCTCGTGGAACCGCGCCCCGGCGCCGATGCAGGGCTACAACGTCCTCTACCAGCCGTTCGCGAACGGAAAGCCGAGCGGCCCGTACGAGGTGTTCGCCGACGGCTTCGCCGGCAAGACGCCGCTCATGAGCCCGAGCGACGCCGTGTCACGCGCCAACGGCATCGCCATCGGCCCGAAGGGCGAGCTGTACATCACGGAGAGCGTGAAGGGAAAGACCTGGCGCGTGACGTATCGCGGCAAATAGCGGCAGTGGCTGCTCCCGCCAGGCGGGCGGCGGCGCGGGCCCTCCGGAGCAGGCCGCGCATGCGTGCGACGGCCAACGATGAGGCGGCACCGGCAGTCGCGGGCGCCTCAGCTCTTCGCGTCCTTCGCCGCCTTCTCCGCATCCTTCACCGCGCGACTCGTGCGCAGGTAGTGCGGACTGAACTGCAGCCCATAGGGCGAGGCCACCTTGTGCTCGCCCTTCTCCTTGAAGAAGGCCGCGATCGACGCCGAGAACGCCTTCTGCTCGGCCGCCGTGCCGTCCACGAGATTCACCTCTTCACGCGGCACGAAGGCCACCTGGCCGATCGGCAGCGTGTGGCTGAGGCTCATGCCCTCCCCCGGCTGCAGCACGTAGCGGAACTCGGTCTGGTGCGCGAACCAGTCGGTTTCGACGCGCACAATCAGCATCGGCGCGACGGGGCGTTCGATCATGTTGAAGATCGGCGTGTAGACCGAATCCCAGCCCGGCGGCGTCTGGAAGTTGGTGGCGCCGCAGAGCGAGATGGCGCCTGGCGGCGTGCCCAGATCCTCGGGCACGATGAACGCCTTGGCCATGTTGATGGCGTTCTGATCGGTGAGCTCGGGCTTCTTGAACTCGACGAACTCGCTGATGGCGCCGATGCCGCCCATGGCGAGCTGGAAGGCCACCGTGAACACCTTGTCCCACTTGGCGCCGCCAGCCGCGAGGAAGAAGCTCACCAGATACCGGCCTTCGCCTTCGTAGGCGATGTGCGCGGCTTCGTTCGGCTCGAGCGGCGGGAACACGAGGAAGCCCAAGGCGCTACCGGCTTCGAGCACCGGACAATGACGGGCGTGTTGTGGCAGCAGCGGGCGCTGGCCCTCGCGACGTGGACGCTGGCCCACGCCGGGGCGCCCGGAGTTGGAGAAGATGCGGACGTCCATACGCGTGTCGTCAGTCTCTCACGTCGCTCGCCCATCGGGTCTCTGTCGCTGCCGGGGAGAGCCAGGGACTCCGCAGGTCCGCAGGCCGGGCAAGGTATCCTAGAAGGCCCGCTTCATGACGACCGGCTCCACCATCCCCCGCGTGCGCTTTGCGCCCTCCCCCACCGGCTATCTGCACGTGGGCGGCGCCCGCACGGCGCTCTTCAACTGGCTCTTCGCCCGCCGGATGGGCGGCGTATTCGTGCTGCGCATCGAAGACACCGACGTCGAGCGGTCGTCGACCGACATGGTCACCGGCATCCTGGACGGACTCAGCTGGCTCGGGCTCGACTGGGACGAAGGTCCCGGTGTGGGTGGCCCGCACGCGCCGTATTTCCAGAGCGAACGCCTCGATCTGTACCGCGCCGCCGCGGCAGACCTCGTGGCCGCGGGCCGCGCCTACTACGACTTCGGCGGCCCCTCGAAGCGCGGCGATGCCGCCGCCGAGGACGACGGCACCTACGAACGCCGCTACGATCGCGACGCGTGCCTCGCGGTGCCCGCCGACGAGGTGGCGCGCCGCCTCGCCGCCGGCGAGCCCTGCGCCATCCGCTTTCTCGTGCCGCCGGGCGACACGGTGTTCGCGGACCTCGTGCACGGCGACGTGCGGTTCGACAACACGCACATCGAAGACTTCGTGGTGCTGCGCTCGGACGGGTACCCCACCTACCACCTGTCAGTTGTCGTTGACGACATCGCCATGGCGATGACGCACGTGGTGCGCGGCGACGACCATGTTTCGAACACGCCGAAGCAGGTGCTGCTCTACCAGGCCTTCGGCAAGCCCGTGCCGCAGTTCGCGCACGTGCCGCTCATCATGGGCGCCGACAAGAAGCGCCTCAGCAAGCGGCATGGCGCCACGTCGGTCATGGAATACGAGCGGCAGGGCTACGTGCCCGAGGCGATGGTCAATTTTCTGGCGCTGCTCGGCTGGTCACCCGGCCAGGACCTGGAACTGCTCACGAAGGACGAGCTCGTCGCCCACTTCACGCTCGACGGCATCAGCACGGGCAACGCCGTGTTCAACACGGAGAAGCTCGACTGGTTCAACCATCAATACCTGCTCAAGCGGTCGGACGATGACCTCGTGGCCCTGCTCACACCGTGGTTCGACCGCGCCGGGCTGTGGCAGGCGGACCTGGCAGGCGCGCGCCGCGCGTGGTTCCTCGAGGTGCTGACGCTGCTGCGTCCGCGCGCCAAGCGCCTCGGCGAGTTCGTGGACGGCGCCCGGCCGTTCCTGGCCGCGCCCGACAGCTACGACCCGGACGGCGCCGCCAGGCACTTCGCCGCGCCGGACATCGGCGCGCACCTGACGGCCCTGCGCGACGCCTTCGTCGCGCTCGAGCCGTTCACCGAAGGTCCGCTCGAACAGACGCTCCGGGCGGTGGCCGAGCAGCGCGGCCTGAAGGCCGGCGTGCTCATCCACGCCACGCGCCTGGCCATGACGGGACGCACCGTCAGCCCCGGTCTCTTCGAGATGCTCCGCCTGCTGGGCCGTGACCAGGTCGTGGCGCGTCTGGAACGCGTTACCCAGACACGGTAGTTTCCTGCCATCTCCTCTGGCTCCAGCCAGACTTTTTATCTGGCTCCATCCAGACTTCGAGTCAGCGATTGGAAGCCAACCGTGGCCTTCTCTCGCCGCTTCTTGCACTTGTATGGGTGAAGATGCTCGTGCTTTCGAACGAGAGCCTGTTGGCCCGTCCCTTGCTTTCTACGGAGACCATGAAGAGCACTCTCCGCATCGCTGCCGTTCTGGGCGTCGTCGCCCTGGCCGTGGCTCTGGCCTCGAGTCCTCTGTCTGCGCGTGAAATGACCGGCCTTGGCGGCTCAGCCCTGCGGGTCGTCTCCGGACTGACCGAACCCAGCGCCCTGCTGATGTGGGGCACGGTACTGGCCGGCCTTGCGCGCGCCTTCGGGCGCCGCACGTCCTCGAACTGATCGCCGGGCTCCCCCCGGCGTTCACCGCCGCCGCGTCGGTACACGACGCGGCGGTGCCCAAGGGGGTCTACACCGGCTCGGGTGGCGGCGCGTGTTCAGCCTTGCCGCGCAGCGGCAGCTCGGGCAGCAGCAGGTTGAGCACGATCGAGAGCCCCATCACGAGCGACGCCAGCACGAACACGCGCTGCATGCCGGCGGCGAGGCTCGCCCGCACGATGGCCTGCACGGCCGGCGGAATCTCCGGGCGCGGCGGACCATGCACGACGAGGCCGTGCTCGCCGTTCATGAGCAGCGGATTGTCGACTGCAAGCCGCACGTCGGCCGGTGTGTCGGCCGGAAGCCCCGCCACGAGCCCATCGTGGTACATCCCGAGCAGCAGCGTTCCGAAGACCGCCACGCCGATCGTGCTGCCGATGGAACGGAAGAACTGACTCGTGGCCGTGGCTGCGCCAAGCTGCGTGCGCGGGGCGGCGTTCTGCACGACGAGCGCGTAGACCGGCTGCGCAGCGCCGAAGCCGAAGCCGGCGACTACCAGGCACCACAGGATCGTGTTGGCGCTCGCTTCCCCGCCGAACCGCGCGAGCAGGCCCATCCCCGTCGTGGCGAGCGCGGCGCCGGCCACCGCGAGAAACTTGTAGCGCCCCGTGCGCGACACGATCTGCCCCGACGTCATGCTGGCGAAGATCATCGCGAAGACCATCGGCACGAACAGCATGCCCGAGGCTGCGGCCGTCATCCCGAGCACGCCCTGCAGGAAAAGCGGCAGGTAGACGAACATCCCGAACATCGACATGCCGAGCACGAACACGCCGCACGAGGCGAGCGCGATCGTGCGGATGCCGAAAAGCGCGGGTGGCATGAGCGGCTCGGCCGCCCGCATCTCGGCCCACACGAAGACCACGAACGACACGATCGCCACGGCGAGCAGCGTGCGCACCGTGGGATGGGTCCAGCCGAGCGCGGTCACGCGGCTGAGCGCCAGGAGCAGCGGCACGATCCAGCCCGAGAGTGACACGAGCCCCAGCCAGTCGATGCGCCGGCTGCTCGCGTGCGGCTTCACGAACGGGAACGTGCGGTAGAGCACCACCGCCGCGAGGATGCCGAGCGGCGCGTTCACATAGAACGTCCAGCGCCACGACAGGTGGTCGGTGATCCAGCCGCCGGCAAGCGGCCCGACGATCGAGGCCAGGCCGAATACCGCCCCGAACATGCCCTGGTAGCGTCCGCGTTCCGCCGGCGCGAAGAGGTCGCCGATGACCGTGAAGGTCAGTCCCATCACGGCGCCGCCGCCGATCCCCTGCAGCCCGCGGAAGAAGATGAGCTGATTCATGCCGTCGAGCGGCACGGGCACGTTGCCGGCCGCGCCGCACAGCCACGACGACAGCACAAAGATGACGAGCCCGGTCATGTAGAGCCACTTGCGCCCGTATAAATCCGAGAGCTTGGCGAACACCGGCACCGAGATGGTGGAGGTGAGCAGGTAGGCCGTGGTGACCCAGGGGTAGCGGTCGAACCCGTCAAGGCTCGAGACCACGCGCGGCATGGCGGTGCCCACGATGGTCTGGTCCATCGCGGCAAGCAGCAGGGTGAGCATCAGCCCTGCGACGGTGGCAAAACGCTGGCGCGCGTCGAGGTGCGCGTAGCTCGTGACCTCGGCCGCGGCAGGGCCCCGAGGGGAGGGGGAGGCGGGCATCAGGCGTGCCATGATACCCCCCGGCCCGCCCAACGGGACCTGTCGAGGGCCACGGGGCGCTGGCTGCGTGCAAGGTGTTGCCCCGGAGCGCCGCAGTCTCTATAATCAGAAATTCCGGTGACGCCTCATGTTCGGAGTGAGGGACGTCCTCGGGCCTTCCTACTGGGACGTCGTTCAACGGTAGGACACCACGCTCTGGACGTGGTTATCGGGGTTCGAATCCCTGCGTCCCAGCCACTCTCTCGGCTTCGCCTCGTTCGGGCTGGTCCGCAGGGATTCAGGCATCGCGCGACGAGCACGCTCGTCGCGACTTGGCACGAATCCCTGCGTCAGCGGCGACCGATCTTGAAAGAATCTTGAAACTTTGACCGCGGGCGGCGCGAACATCTGCCCGCGTTCGAGCTTCGCCGCCGCGATCTGCAGGTTGGCCACGGTCTGGTTGTCGTAGCGTTCGGTGGTCGTGATCGACGCGTGGCCGAGGAGGTCGCGCACCTGCGCCAGCGGCACGCCGTGCTCCACGAGCCGCGACGCATACTCGTGCCGCAGGTCGTGCCAGCGCAGGTTGATGGCGCGGAACGCCCGCTGCGACTCGTCGGACAAGCCCTGGTAGTTGGGTCGAGCGCCCCACATGGGCGTGTGGCTGTGGGCCCGCAGCACGAGCGTCTGCCACTGCCGGTGAAACACCCGGAGCGGCTGGCCCACTTCGTTGCTGAACACCAGCGCGGCGTCGGCCTTGGGCTCGCCGTCCGCGTCGAGCCGCAGCCACGCCAGCACCGCACGCAGGCGCGCGGTTGAGATGGGCACCACGCGTGTCTTGCGGCTCTTGGTCGTTTCGCCCCGAAGGGTGAGCAGGCCGGGCTCCAGGTCCACGTCCGCGAAGCGCAGGGCCAGCATCTCGCCCTGGCGCATGCCGGTGTCGAGGGCCGCGATGATGAGCGCACGTAGATGGGCCGTGGGGGTCGCTGCCAGCAGCGCGGCCTCCTCCGCGTCGTCGATGCGACGGCGTCGCGTGTTGTCTTCCCGCAGCTTGGTGATGAGCATCTCGCTGCCGCGCTTGAACGGCGTCCGCTCGAGATACTCGCGGCCCACGGCCCAGTTGAGCATGTGGCGCAGCAGGTCCACGATCCGGTTCACCGTGGCCGGGCGGCGCACGCGTAGCCCCGGCCGGCGCCCGATGACGCTCGGAGCCTGGAGGTCTGCCACGAAGTCCTGCACGTCGGCCGTGCGGATCTCCGTCAACGGGCGATCGCCGAAGCGGTCGAGGAACGGCCGGATCGACCAGTCGTAGTCGGCGGCCAGGGCCAGCCGCTTCGGAATGACGTGCCGGGTGCGATAGATCTCGACGAACGCGCGGAACGTGAGCGGGGCTGGCCGCGTGGTGGCCGCGCTCTGCGGGGTGAAGGTGCCTGCCCGCACGGCCTGCCGCAGCTCGTCGAGGGCGGCACCGGCGTCTGTCTTCGACCGGACTTCGCGGTTGGTCCACTTCGCGAGGCTGACGCGCACGCCGCGAAAGCTGCCCCACCACGGATGGTCGCAGCGATCGCGGCTCCGGCCTGCGTGCTCGCAGAGCTTGTAGAGTCCCATCGCGGGCCTCAGATGAACGCCGAGCCCACAACGCTCACGCGCGCGCTTCGTCCACGCGTGGCTGAACGGCCGCGCGGGCGCCCCGTTCGTACCACTCGTCGATCCACTCGCGCTTGAGGCGGATGGACCGGCGCCCGCCGATGCGCACATGCCGAATCTCGCGCCGCTCGCAGGCGGTGTAGATGGTGTCGCGGCAGACGCCCGCATACTCCGCGGCGTCGCCCACGGTGAGCCAGAGCTTCATGGTGGTCTCCTGGTATCTGGAACGGATGGGCTCGACCCGCCAGAGGCTGTGCCCCGGGCGTTGCGAGCGGTGTTCGGTCCAGTACGAGGAAGGTCCCGCCAGGTGCCCTGGAGGCACACGCGCGAGAGGACGCCCGCGCGCGCTGAGACGCGCGCAGGGTGGACCGCCGGGCCGCGTCGCCAAGAGGCGTTGCAGCCCTTACTGATTGAACGCGCTTTCTGACCAGAATCCTGCGCTGCTGCCGAACCATGCCGAGGCCTGCCTGTTCCTGACAACGGGAACACAACCGAGTGACGCCGGATGCGTCGGGGTCAGAGGAAGGAGGGCCGCGGCGGTGGTGACGTGCGCAGCGCGTGCAGGTGGGTGACTTGACCGACCGCCAGCGTAACGAGCGGCTGCCGCTCCGTCAACGTGCACGTCAGCCAGATAGCATGCTAGTCGTGCTATAGTGCCATGAGTGTGATTCGGACGTTCGCGGACGACACGACCCGGGACATCTGGAACGGCGTCAACAGCCGACCAGCCCGGCGAATTCCACGGGACCTGTGGCCAGTCGTGATTCGAAAGCTGGATCAGATCGACGCGGTGACCCGGCTCGACAGCCTGAAGGTCCCACCGGGCAATCGGCTCCATGCGCTGACCGGCGACATGGCAGGATTTCACGCCATCCGCGTGAACGACCAGTACCGGATCGTCTTCAGATTCGAAGGCCAGGACGCGTGCGACGTGCAGTGCACGGACTACCACTGAGAAGACACGATGCTGCCCACCAACCGCCCTCCGACTCACCCAGGCGAGATGCTCTTGAAGGAGTTCCTCGAGCCGCTCGGCGTCTCTCAAGTAGAAGCCGCCGCGCGGATGGATATTCCCTTCCAGCGGCTGAATGCCATCGTGAAGGGCCGCCGTGGTGTCAGTGCTGACACCGCGCTGCTGCTCGAAGCGCTCACCCGGTGGGACGCCGAAATCTGGCTCAGCCTGCAGGCGAAGTGGGACCTGTGGCACGCGCTGAAGAATCGCGGGCTGCGGCCCAAGGTACGGGCCCTGCCAAAGACCGCGTAGGCTCTCCCCAGGACATCACGCAACTGCCAGACCTGCGCTCGGCCGCGACGTCGTCAAGGCCGCGCGCGGATGACCTCCCGCGCGCCTCGCGGAACGCGAGGGCGGAGCGCAGCGCAGCGCCTTGCACGACGACGTGGCTGAGCGCACAGACTGGTCCACGTGATGGCCGCTCGACAGACGCCGTCATGGTCTTGTCGCGCGCTTTCCTGGACGTCACCACGTGCCTGTCTCCACCTGGGCGCTCGCAAAAGACGGCACAAAACGCCGTCTTCCCGGGGCGATGGGGGGACAACCTCCGCTTCCGAGGTCGTCCCGCCACGGTTCACCGCGATCGCCGCTACGCCGTGCCCACCAGATGCGCCAGATGCAAATACTGACGCGTCATCGGCACGAACTCCAAAGCAGCCTGCCCGCGCGCGAACTGGTCGTCCAGGCCGTTGCAGTAGACGGTGGCCACCGCATACGCCACGTGCGTCCGCAAGGCCTTCTCCAGCGCCTCGAACCGTGGTCCCCGATACCGGTCGGCCGCCTCGCGAGCCCGGGCATCGAGGGTGAACCCCGGCTCCTGTTCCGCCCGCTTCCGCTGCTCGAACAGCCACTCCAGATCCTTCCCGTCAGACAGGCCCAACGGCTGGCGCCACTGCTCCTGGAACGCGTGCCGATAGGCCTGCACGGACGTGACCACAGGCTTCGGTACCAGCACTCGAAGCGTCCACCGGTTGAGCATGCGCCACAGGTGATGATGGCGCACGAGGAAGGTGCGGAAGTCGGCCGTGGACGCCCGCGTGACCAGGTAGGTGAAGACGTAGCGATCCTCGAGCGCGTGAATACCGATGGGGCACTTGTCGGGGAACAGGCGGAGGGTCTGACGCGCCCCCGATCCGAACGCCAGATGGGGCAGCTCATGGGGCTGGAACCGGTATTCGGCGAGGCGCGAGAGGAAGTACCGCGACTTGTCGGCTTCGGTACCGAGCCACACCATGTCGCGGTCGTCGAGCACCGCGTCTCTAGGTGTCCTCGTTCACAGCCGCAAGCGCTTCTCGCAGTAGCGCGGGCGCGATCCTGAATCCGTCGGCCATCATCGCGTCAACGACCGGCCGCAGGGCAGGCAGGGCGCCGGCGCGACGAGCCTGAACGAGGACGCCGAGCGTGCCGCGAACAACGAGGCCGCGGCCTTCAGCCACCCGACGCCCGAGGCGTTCGTCGATGAGGAGGAGGTCCGCATGCAGCCCTTCGGCGAGGAGAATGGCCGCCGTCTCTCCGACGTCCAGCCCGAGGTCGGCCGTGGGCAATTCGCCGTCGACAACGCGAATCCACGACGCCTTCTTCAGCGCGTCGAGGCCTGGTGCTGAGGGGCGCCGGTCGACGGCTTCGGTCCACACGGCTCGCGGAACCACGACCTCGCCATAAAGCGCCTGCAGCAGGTCGAGCACGCCGGCGCGCGACAGGTAGATGAGCGGCGAGGTGTCAGCGACGACGATCACGGCAGACGGCGCGCCAGGTCAGCGGCGGTCCGGGACGATCGTGGCAAGCTCTCGCCGAAAGTCTTCGACGTCGTAGTCGATCGCCAGGAGCCCATGCGCTCCGGCCTCGATGAGAAAGTCGTCGAGGCTCATGCCAAGCGCGGCGGCACCCGCGGCGCGAGTCAACCGCCCGGCGCGCACTTCGTCCACCACGAGCAGCAGGCGGGCGCGTGCGACGAGGTCCGTGGTGGACTGACCGTCGAGCGGCGGCGGCACGTCGATGGTGATCTGCATGGCCCTCCGAGAATTGTAGCGTTCCGATCTTGAAAGAATCTTGAAACTTTGTCCCCGACACCACCCACTTGAAACTTTGTCTACCGGAAGGTCGATCCCGTAAACCGTTGAGAACACTAGATCTTCCGAGACCGTCCGACCCGCCCTGACCCTCTCTGGACGTGGTTATCGGGGTTCGAATCCCTGCGTCCCAGCCAGACTTCGCTCGGCTTCGCCGAGCTTCGTCCAGGGCGCCTTTGGCGCCCAAGCCAAGCGAGTATCCGACGGGCGAAGTCTGTCTCGCCGAAGCTCGCGCAGCGAGCGAAGGCGGACTCCCCCTCCGGACTGCATATCGTAGCCTCGCCGAAGCGCATCGCCGGAGCGGCGCAGCCGCCAAGGCGGGCGCGAAGGCGAGCGATCCGTTCCTGCGTACCGCCGCACTGTTGCACGTGACCGTGACGGCCACCTGCGCCGACTCGGCGTCGCGATCTGGTCGAATCTCGCGGACATCCCTCATGGCCCGAAGCCTGCGCCCACTCGGGCATGGACTCCCGACGATTCGTCTACATCCTCCGCAGCGACACCCAGCCCGATCGCCACTACGTCGGTCTCACGCGTGACGTGTCGCGACGGCTCGCCTGGCACAACTCGGGCCCGTCCGGCGTCACCGTCCCCCATCGCCCCTGGTCAGTTGTCGTCGCGCTGGAGTTTGCAGACGCGGCAACTGCGGGACGGTTCGAGCGCTACTTGAAGACCGGCTCCGGCCGCGCGTTCGCCAAACGGCACTTTGCGGCGGCGCATTGAATCGCCGGTCGCCGCGAATGGGCAATAGCGCGAGCGTGTGTCTCTGACGAGATGGCGCAGGGCTTGCGGCCCCACCGCGCATGACGATGCGCCGCGCCACCCGTCTTGCGCTGTTCACTTGGGTGTGCATGTTGGCCCTGAGCGCCTGGCCGGCGTTCGCGACATGCACCGTGGACGCTCAGGGGCCGTGCTACCGCTACTGGCACACCGATGCGGTGCTGCTCGGCGAGGTCCGCGACAGCGTGCAGATTGGCGAGCAGACGGTCGAGCGGTTCTCGCTGGGCCGCACCTACCTCCACCGCGTGGAAGTGCTCGAAGGCTTTCGCAGTATTGGCGCGGCTGGCACTGTCGTGTTCATAAAGTCGTCAACCGGCGAATGTGGGTTCCACGTGGAGGTCGGCGAGCGCGTCTTCTTCTATGCCACGCGGCGAAAGGACGGAACGCTCGGGGCCACGATGTACTCGCGCCGTTTCGAGAGTGCCGAGGCTGACCTCGACTACGCACGCTCGGCCAAAGCGGGCACGGCGGCGGCACGAGTCTACGGCGAGGTGCTGCATCGCGAAGACCCGGTATTGGACGCCAGCGCGTTCACGCCTCTCGCCAACATCGCGGTACGTGTCCGCGGCGCGGGCTTCGAGGCGAAGACCACGACCGATGAGCACGGCCACTATTCGATACGACTGCCAGGTGCAGGCAGCTACGAGATCACGGTCGTTCCCCCACCCGGCATGGCGCACAGGCCCCGTGCCTCGAACCGCGTCACGATCGCGAACGCGCAGGAGTGCATGCGCGCGGAGTTCCAACTGCTCACGAACCGATCTGGAACGAGACGATTCCCAACGCGCTGCGCGGCCGCCTGGCCGGCATCGAGACGATCAGCTACCTGACTGGCCCGCTGGTCGGCAACGCGCGCGCTGGCTTCATGGCCGATGCGGTGGGCGTGTCGGCCGCGATCTGGGCCGGTGGGCTGGTGTGCCTGGCAGCCGTCGCCGCCACCGGCTTCGCGCTGCCGCGGTTCTGGGCCTACCGCAGCAGCGCGGGTGCGGCGGCCCCGTGACTTCGCTTGAATGCGACCGTTGACGGCGAGAGCCATGTCAGCGCCGCCACACGGTGACCGGAAGGCACGTCACTCCGCCCTGCGCGAACTCCACGAGGCGCATCTCTCCGCCGCCAACGTACGACACGAAATCGGGCAGCCAGCGAACGACGTGCAGGCCGGTGCGCAACGCGAGCGAGACGTCACCGAAGTCCTTCTCGCCCGTAAGCGTCTTGTGCAACTGCTCCTGCTGCGACCGCGATGGGAAGTCGCGCGGCCCTCGGCGCCTGCATCGGCGCGGTCGTGGGCCTGGTCGCCATCACCCCGGCCGCCGGCTATGTCTCCATCGGGCACAGCGTCTTCATCGGCGTGCTGGCGGCGATGGTCAGTAACCGGGCGGTGCACGTGAAGTCGACGTCCACCCTCGACGTGTTTCCCTGCCACGGCGTCGGTGGCATGGTGGGCATGCTGGCCACCGGTCTGCTGGCACGCGACGTCGGTCTCTTCTCGGGCCAGACACGCACGATGCTGCTGCATCTGCTGGCGCTCGTGCTCGTGAGCGCCTTCGCGTTTGTTGTCTCGTACCTGCTCTATTGGGTGACCGACCGGCTGATCACCCTGCGCGTGCCGATCGAACAGGAAGCCCTCGGCCTCGACATCAGCCAGCACAACGAGTTCCTGGAACTCGACCCCTTCCGGCAGTTTGGCGGCCTCGCGCAGGCCGACAGTCCGCTCGACCCGGCACCCGGCGCGAAGCGCTGATGCGCGCGGATGGGCTCGGGACACCGCGACCGCAGGCTTACGAACCGGCCGTCGAACGGGGCGGCCGCGGGACGAGCGGCGGCGTGCGATCCCGGTAGGCGCGGTAGTCCGGGTCGCCGCCCCACTTTTCCTCGGCGCGGGCCTCGAGCAGCGGGATTCCACTGACGCGCGTCAGCAGCAGATAGACGAAGAGTGGCGACACCAGCGTCACGTACTGCCAGCCGCTGAGCACTGGCAGTGCCAGCAGCGCAACGCCCGTCCACAGGGTGATCTCCCCGAAGTAGTTCGGATGCCGCGACCACGCCCAGAGGCCCGTCGTGATGAAGCGGCCGCGGTTGCCGGGCTGCCGCCGGAACGCCCCCTTCTGGCGATCGGCCACCACTTCGATCACGAACCCGAGCGCCCACACGGCGAGACCCACCGCAGCGAAGAGATCCAACGGGCGTGGCTGCAGGGTGGTCATGGCCGCAAGCGCGGGCGCGAGCGTGATGAGCACCCACACGGCCTGCAGCGTCCAGGTCAACAGGAAGCGCGGCAGGCTGGGCTTGATCTCGTCGAAGCGGCCGTCGCGTCCATCACGCCGGATGCGCGCGAACAGAAAGCTGCCCAGCCGCCCAGCCCAGACCACGACCAGCGCGGCCAGCAGCAGCGTGCGAGCATCCGTCGCACCGCCGAGCACCAGCGCCGTCATGACCAGAGTGAGGTAAGTGAGGCTGCCGGTGAGGTCGAAGTAGTGCTCGGTCTGCCGGATGAACGACGGCACGAACACGAGCCAGTTGATCGCGAACGACAGCGCCGCGCACAGCGCGAACACCGGCCAGCCGGCCACGGTGACGCCTCGATGGCTGCCCGCGATGGCCACGGCCGCGCCAATGGTCACACCCACGAAAAGGGCCACAAAGGCTCGCCGCTCGCGTGTCATGGCGATAGCCTAGTCCAGGACGGGTATACTCCGCGGCACCATGCTGAAGACTGCGTCGCTTGCCGCCCTGCTCGTCCTGCTGGCCGTTCCCCACGTCGTCCACGCCCAGGCCAATTCCGTGTTCATCGAAGACCTGACCTGGGTCGAGGTGGATGCGGCGATCAAGGCCGGCAAGACCACGGCGCTCATCTACACCGGTGGCGCGGAACAGAACGGTCCCCATCTGGCGTTTGGCAAGCACAACGCCGTGGCGCGGTATCTCTCGGAACGCATCGCGAAAGAGCTCGGCAATGCGCTGGTCTATCCGGTGCTGCCGTACACGCCCGCCGGCGACCCGTCGAAGAAAGACGGCCAGTTTGCGTTCCCCGGAACGAGCGGCATCACCGACGAAACCTACGGCATGGTGTTGCGGGATCTCGTGCTCGGCGCCGCAACCGCCGGCTTCAAGGACATCATCCTGATTGGTGACCACGGCGGCGGCCAGGAGGTGCTCAAGCAGACGGCCGCGACGCTCGACGGCAGGCTGAAGGCCTCAGGCGCGCGCGTGTTCTACTGCGACGATCTGTACTTCAAGTCACGCGACGAGTTTTCCCAGTACCTGAAGGAGCAGAAGGTGGGCGGGGAAGGCCACGCGGGCGTGGAGGATACGTCGGCGATTCTTTACGTGAAGCCCGAATGGGTCCGCAAGGACAAGATTGCCGGAAAGGATTCGGCCAAGGGCGTCGAGGGAGACCCGCGCAACGGCAGGGCCGAACTGGGCAAGGTGCAGCAGGACATCAAGGTCAAGGTGGCCGTGGCCCAGATTCGCGCGCAGGTCGCCAGCCACGGCAAGTAGCTACGGCGGCCGAACACCGGGTGGAACGCGGCGCGGCGACCGCGCCAGTCTGCTCAGAAGGCCGCGAGCCCGAGCACCAGGTGACACGACACCGCGCCGTCGCCGAAGCGCGACGGCTGGTGCTGGATCTCGACGCGCTGGCGTTCCGAGAGGCCGACGCGCTGCCCGGCGCTCATCTGGACGCCGCTGCTGATCTCGTGGTGCGCCATGCTCGCCACCAGGTTCAGCAGGTCGGGCGGACGCCACTGCGTGTCGTGCACCTCGAGGTTCAGCAGGCCGAACACGTCCATGCCCGTCGAATAGGCCGAGAGGCCGACGCTGTCGGGCACGAGGTGCAGGCCGAGCCACAGGAGGATCGGCAGGGCCTCGCGCGAGGCATTGCGCGCCTCGGCGGCATACCGGGCCGGCTCAATCACGATCGACGCGTGCGGGTTGAAGACCGCCACGGCGTCGGGCCGGGTCGCCAGCACGCTGGCCACGCCGCCGACGACCTGCAGGTTGATCTCGACGGCGGGGAGCACGTCGGATTCCGCGAACACCACGACGTGCGCCTGGTGCGCCCGCAGTTCGGCCTCGGCCGCCGGCCAGTGCCACGCCGCCTTCACCGCCCACTCGAGGTCGTCCCAGGGCATCGGGGCGGGCGTGAACATGAAGCCCAGCACACCACCAGGAATCGGCAGCGTGGCGGCCGCGGGCGGTGTGTTGTCAGGGTCCAGGGCCAGAGCGGCGTCGTCGACGCCGAAGGCGGCCGCGATCCGCGGCCAGTCGGGCGGGTCGGTGGCACGAAGCGCCACCATCGCGAGAATGCGCGTCATCAGTGTTCCGTCGGTGTCGGGGTGCGTCGAGTATCGCACGCCCCCGCGCGGCGTCTCACCGCGCGCGGGGCGAGATCGATCGGGCCAGGGCTCGCGCCTTCGTTGGTCACGCCGATCCCCTTCGCCGCGTCTTCGCTGCACGCGCGGCGCCACGGCCAGCTGCTCTGGGACGGTGGCGTCGTCATGGCCGCAGGGCGCGCCGCGAGATGCAGGGGGTAGAATCGTGGCGTTTCGCAGTCCGTCGGAGCCTACATGACACGTCATCCCTACCCGCGCGCGCTGGCCGCGACGGCAACAGTGCTTCTGGTCACCATCGTAGCTGGCGCGTCACAAGACGGCCCGCCGCCCGGTCAGGCCGGCACCCAGGCGACGATCCCGGCGCCGGTGGTCGCGGCCGCGGAGAAAATCGCCACCGATTCGCAGGTCCTGGCGCTCGTCAAGGACCAGAGTACGGATGCCGCCGCCAAGGCGCGCTGGCATCAGTTCCTGGAGCTGGTGCGCATCCCCTCGCCGCCGCGCCAGGAACATCTGAAGGCGGCTGACATCCACCGCCGGCTCGTGAACGAGCTGGGCTTCACGCCGGACGAAGTGATGACGCGCGCCGACGGCGTCATTCCCGCAAGCGACACCAACATCGTGGATGGCCTGCCGGTCTACAACGCGTGCGTCGTGATCAAGGGTTCGTACGCGGGCCGCGCCGACGCGCAGCACTACAAGGGCCAGTTTCCGAAGGTGCTCGTCGAAGGCCATATCGACGTCGTCAATCCCGAGGACCTGCCGAAGTCGGGCGACCCCTCCATCCGCATCAAGCTCCAGCCGTACGCGCAGCCGGTGGTCGCCACCCCCGAGGAACTCGCCGCGATTCCCGACGAGCTGTCGTTCGACGCGCGCGGCCGGGTCATCGAGAACGACAAGTACGCCACGGCCAGCAAGGTGTTCGCCAACGCCAGGGAGGCCGAAGCCGGCGGCGGCGTGCGCATCTACGTGCCCGGCTACGGCGACATGATGCCGAGCTCGTCGAACGCCTTCGTGCTGGCGGCGGCGATGAAGAAGCACAAGATCAAGCCCGTCTACGACATCTGGATCTGCGGCACCGCCGGTGAAGAAGGCAAGGGCAACCTGGCCGGCGTGAAGCAGCTCTACGGCTTCGACCAGAAGGCCGGCACCGGCTCCAATCCCCTCAACATCGTCGCCAACTTCGGCCTCGAAGGCGGTGGCATCGTCAACTTCGTCGGCAGCTACCGGTTCGAGATGAAGTTCAAGGCGCCGTTCGCGCGCCCGAACGGGCCGAGCGCGCCGGCGGCCATGGCCGCCGCTATCGCGAAGATCGCCGAGGTCAAGACGCCGACGGACCTGCGCCCCGGCGCGCCGAAAACCACCTACACCGTGGGCCGCGCCAGCTGCGAGCCGCCGCCGCGGCCGGGCATGGGTGTGCCGAGCTGCTCGCTCGAGGTGGACATGCGCTCGACGCGCAAGGAGACGCTCGAGGACATCCGCAACGCCATCGAGCCGGCGTTCCAGGCGGGCGCCTCCGCGGAGAACGCGCGGCATGGCCGCAAGGACGGCAGCGCGGAAGGCATCACCCTCGAGCTGATGTGGTATGGCTTGCGGCCGGCCTACGTGGCCGAGAGCGTCGACAACGTCGCGGTGCACGCCGGACTGCAGTCGGGCATCCAGCTCGGGGCGATCACTGCGCCCTTCGTCAGCGATGGTTCCGGCAGCCTGAACGACAACGTCCCCGCGCACACGGGTGTGCCGACCTACCAGTTCACGCTGGCCTCGTCGGCGGCCGGTGCCGGCGGACACGCGTTCTGGGAATGGGGCACGCGCGGCGCGCCCGCCATCGAAGTAGCCCGCATGCATCGCGTGCTCACGGCGGCGCTCATCGTGTCGGGCTTCCACGCGGCCGATGGCACCGTGGTGCCGCCCGCCGTGGGCCCGATGGGCAAGCGGACGCGGGACACCGTCCGATAACCGTGGAGCAGCCGATCATGAAGCGCCTGATGCTTACGCTCGCGTTCGTCGCCACCGCCGCCGGCATTCCCGCCTTCGGCCAGCAGTCCACCGGTGTGCGCGTCGAGTTCCAGGGCCCCGGGGGCCACAGTTTCGGCGCCTACGGACGCGTGAGCGCCCTGCATGCCGCCGCGCGCACCGTGATCCTGCTGCAGAAGGCCCTGCCTGCTGGCAGCTACCAGATCACGAACCTGACCGGCGGCAACTCGGTGAACGCCATCGCGTCTGACGGCATCATCGAACTGAAGCTGACGGCGCGCAACGCCAAAGCCTACGACGCGCTCGTGGCGGCGGTCACGAAGGCCGCAGCGGATGGCGCCGCCGAAGAGAACGCATTTCGTGGCGTGAAGCCCGGGGACCTGACGGCCGGCGCCCCGGCGACGGTCAGGTCGATCGTCACGCGGTTCTGACGCCGAGGGATAAGCCGGCGTCACGCGCATGAGCCGCCCCAGATCCGACCATCCCGCTCGCCGGGCCGCGCTCGCCGACGCCGCCGCGGCGATCATGGCGTCTCAGGGCGGCGAGCACGTCTCGATGCGCACCATCGCCGCGGCCCTCGGCGTCACCACCGGCGTGCTCACGCACTACTTTCCCTCGAAACAGGCGCTGCTCAAGCTGACCAAGGAGCGGGCGTTCGATCGCGCCTTCGACCGCGCGCACGCCGCCGCCGGTCTGGCGCATGGCCGCGAGCGCATTCTCGCGGTGGTCGGTGCGCTGCTGCCGCTCGACGTCGAACGACGCCTGCTCTGGCGGCTGCTGGCCGGCTATCTGGCCGACGCCGCCGCGACGTCCGCGCTCCGGCAGGCGCAGGCCCGGCGCATGCGCAAGTGGTGGACCCTGCATGCCACGCTCGTGGCGGAGGCGCAGCGCGCCGACGAGGTCGATCCCGCACTCGACCCCGAGGCCACCGGCCTGGCGATCGCGACGTTCGTCGAAGGGCTGGCGCTGCAGGCGGTGACCACCACGCTGCCGCCGCTGCCCGGCGGCCTGGACGCGTTCGCGCGAACCCACGTCGACCGCCTGCTCGGCCCACGCCCCGCCGAGCGGCGCCGGCGCGGCCTCAGCGGACGCGCCGCGCGGGCCGATCGAGAAACCGGCCCGGCCGCGCCGCGGTGAGCGCACCGCGATCGATCACGAACACCCCGTTCACAACGACGTCGCGGATGCCGTCCGGGAAGTGGTGCGGGTCGGTGTAGGCCGCGCGATCGGCCACGCGTTCCGGGTCGAACACCACGACGTCGGCCTTCGTGCCCACCGTCAGGCGCCCGCGATCCGTCTGCCCCCACCAGTCCGCGGCCTGCGCGGTCATCTTGTGCACGGCCTGCTCCAGCGTGAGCACCTGACGCTCGCGCACGTAGCGGCCGAGCACCCGCGGGAACGAGCCCAGGCTGCGCGGATGCGGATAGCCCTTGCCGATCTCGATGAGATCGCCGTCGGTCTCGAACATCGACAGCGGGTGGCGCATGACGCGCTCGACATCAGCCTCGTCCATCGCGTGGAAGATGCCGATGAAGCCCCCCTTCAGCTGCAGCTCGATGAGGGCGTCCACGGCGTCATTGAGCGTCGTGCCCCGCCCTTGCCGCGTGAGGTAGTCCTCCAGCGTGCGTCCCGTGAGCGAGGGGTCGAAGTCCACGTCGCGGAACTGGATGCTGGCCGGCGTGGCGCCGGCCTGCTGCGGGAAGATCCGCCGCATGTCCTGCACCAGGCGCGCGCGCGTCGCCGGGTCGGCCACGCGGGCGGCAAACGCCTCCTTGCCATCGGCGAGCGCCCAGGCGGGAAACATCAGGTCGGCATAGGTGCTGAACGCCGTGTAGGGGTAGAGATCGTGCGCCACGCGCTGACCGGCGGCAGTGGCGGCATCGATGAGCGCGATCGACTTCGCCGTCCAGCCGAACTGGGCCGCGCCGGTGGCCTTGTGGTGATTGATGAGCACGGGCACGCCGGCCTCGCGGCCGATGCGGATGGCATCGCTGACCGAGTCGAGCAGGCCCGGGCCTTCGTCCTTCATGTGCGTCACGTAGTAGCCGCCGTACGGCGCCACCATCTTCGCGAGCGCGATCACTTCGTCGATGGCGGCGAAGCTGGCCGGCACGTACTCGAGGCCGGTCGCGAGGCCGAGCGCACCGCCCGCGGCCATGGTCGTGTCGACCATGCCGCGCATCTCGTCGAGCTCCGCGGTGGTGGGCGCGCGATTCGCGAGCTGCATCACCCGCTTGCGCGTCCACGTATGGCCGGCGAAGAGTCCCACGTTGGGCGCCATCTTCACGCGCGCGCGGTAGTCGTTCATGGGCCACGGCTGGTCCTGGCTGTGGAGCGACGCCATGATGGTGGTGATGCCCTGGCGCAGGAAGTTCTCCGCGTGCGGGAACTTCTCGAGCGTGACCAGATGTGCGTGGTTGTCGATGAACCCGGGCGCCACGACATGGCCGGTGGCGTCGATGACGCGGGCGGCGCTCGCCGCGGCGAGGCCGGGTCCGACCGCCACGATGCGATCGCCGGTGATGGCGACATCGGCCCGCAGACGCGGCGCACCGGTGCCGTCGATGACCGTGCCGTTCGCGATGAGCAGGTCGTAGCGCGGCTGGGCGGCACGTCCCGCCGGCAGGGTCACGGCGAGCAGCGCGCCGGCCATGATCGCGGCGGCCGCGGCGCGGCGCATTACTCGACCCTCCGGATGAGCAGGCCGGTGAGCCGGCCGCCCGGCCCCAGCTTCACCTGCACACTCGCGCCGCCCTGCGCGAAGCGCGCACGATACGTGTAGACGCGATCGTCGCCCTCCTCGCTGCGGCTCATCGGGTCGAGCGCCTGGAGGCCGCCGAGCGGCTTCAGCAGCGCGGCATAAGCCGCGCTCATGCGGCCCACGATGGTCTGGCGGATGAACTCGAAGTCGGCGAGCGCGAGTTCCCCGCGCTGGGTCTTCTCGAGCACCTGCCGGACGTAAGTGGTGATTGCGGCGTCCACGCCAGCCAGCGGCGCAGACGACGGCGGTGGCGGCGCGAGCGCGGGATCGATGGCCGCACCGAGACGGCTCGCGATGGCGAGCGGGTCGGCGGTGCGCGAGTTGGCCAGCACGATCACGGTGAGGTCGCTGCCCGCGAAATAGGAGAACTGCGTCCTGAAGCCCTGCCACGATCCGCCGTGCTGCAGGTACGGCTGTCCCTGCAGCGTCTCCACGAACCAGCCCATGCCATAGGGATACGGCTTGCCGCTGTTGAGCGTGACCGCCGACTGCACACGCCGCCAGCTCTCGGGCGCGACCACCGCACGGCGCCGCACCGCGCGCGCCCACGCCACCATGTCGTCGAGCGACACGAGCAACGAGCCGTCTGCCGTCGTGTTGGTGAGCGGCGCCACCCAGTTCTGGTTCGTGTATTGCCCCTTCGCGTCCACCAGGTAGCCGGCGGCCCGGTGCGCTACGACGTCCGACTCGGAGATGATGCGCGCCGTGGGCATGCCGGCCGGCGTGAAGAGCCGCTCGCGCAGATAGTCCCAATAAGGCTTGCCCGTGACCTTGCTGAGGATGACCCCGAGCATCACGTAGCCCGTGTTCGAGTAGTTCCAGCGCTGGCCGGCCGGGAATTCCAGCGTGAGCGCGTAGGCCATCCGCGTGAGGTCGGCCTCGGTGTAGTCCTTGCGGTAGTCGAACGTGTCGCCGGTGTAGTCGGGAATGCCCGAGGTATGAGAGAGCAGGTGCCGCAGCCGGATCGCGCTCCACGACGGTGGCGCGTCTGGCAGATACCGGCTGACAGGCGCCTCGAGGTCGAGCGTGCCGCGTTCGACGAGCGCCATCACGGCGGCCGCGGTGAACATCTTGCCCATCGACCCCGACTCGAACATCGTCTGCGGCGTCACCGGCACCTGGTGCTCGAGGTTGGCGAAGCCGTAGCCCTTCGCGAGCACGACGCGGTCACCCTTCAGCACCGCCACGGCCAGGCCAGGAATGCGCTGGCGATCCATTTCCTCGCGGGCGATGGCATCGACCTGCGACACGTCGGCACCCTGCACGGCAGGCGCGGCATTGCCACTCGTGTCCCACCAGCGCGCCGGCGGCGGCGCCTCGGCCGGCCAGACGGTGGCCAGCGTCTCGGCGTCGTAAAGAACGCCGTTCTTCATCACGCGGCGAATCGACGTCGAATGCCGGATGTCGTCGAGCGGGTTGCGATCGAGCACGAGGAGGTCGGCGAGCTTCCCCGGCTCGAGGCTGCCGAGGTCCTGCTCGAGCCCGAGGGCGCGCGCGCCTTCGATGGTCGCCACCCGCAGCACGTCGTGCCGCGGCATCCCGCTCTGGGCCAGCAGGCGCATCTCCCAGTGGTTCTGCATGCCCTGCAACTCGCCGTGGCCGCCGAGCGCCACGTGTCCGCCCGCCCGCAGCACCGCCGCCGCCCCGGCGCCGGCCGCGCGATCGTTGTAGTCCTCGTCGGGAAACGCCAGCAGACGTGTCTGCGTGCGGTCGAACAACGCATCGGGCGGGAAGAAGCGCCGGAGACGCGCGTCGTCGATCGGCCGTTCCTGCAGGTGCTCGCGGTAGATCGGCAGGGCGCCGCCGAAGGCGACGAGCAGCGTGGGCGTGTAGGTGATGCCGCTCGTCGCGAGCAGCTGCACGACGTCCTTGTAGATGGGCGCGGCCGGCAGCGCGTGCTCGTTGCCGCTGTAGCCGTCCATCGCGTGCGTCAGGTCCTCCTTGTCGTCGGCGCTGCCCTCGGTCGTGGCGATGAGCCCGAGGTCACGGCTGGCATCGGCGATCCAGCGGCGCTGGCGCCGCGAACCGGCGAGATACGACTTGAGGTAGCGCGTGCCGTAGTCGTCCGTGTAGCGCGTGAGGAACGCGCGCACCTCGTCCGGCGACTGGAAGTCGGTGTCGGCGAACACGCCCGGGCCGGTCGAGACGATGCGCGGGCTCGGCATGTCGCCCGCGTCGGCCATGTCGCTGTAGGCGAAGATGTCGGGCGCTGATTGCGGGTCGCGCACGGTGGTCGTGCCGAACGCGAGATTGGCGTAGGCGTTGGTGCCATCGGGCTCGATCACCTCGCGCCGGACGTTCCAGTGCGCGTGGATATCGACGAGGCCGGGCATGATCGTGCGGCCGGCGACGTCGATCACGCGGGCGCCCGCCGGCACGGCCACGGCGCCGCGCGCGCCCACGGCGGCGATGCGATTGCCGGTCACGACGACGTCGGCGTCGTCGAGCACCTCCCCGCCGCGCATGGTGACGACGCGTGCCCCGCGCAGCACGACGCTGCCCGACGGCACGGCGCGCGGCACGACCGCGTCGAGGGTGCGCGCGCGCGCGGCCGCGGGCGCCTCGGCTGGCGCGAGGGTATGGAGCGTGCGGCCGGTGTGCCAGGCAAGCGTGCCGTCGGCCGCGAACGTCAGGCCGAGCGGCGCGCGGCGCGACACCTCCGCGGCCCCGGCGCCGTCGGGATCGAGCCCTGCCGCGGCCGTCGCCGGCATCGGCAGCCGGTACAGACGGTCGCCGATGAGGAGCGCGACGTGCGTGCCGTCAGGCGCGAGCCGCGCCTCCATGGGCAGCGGTCCGAACTGGCCGCTGCGCTTCGGAAACGTCGCGTGCACCACGCGGCCGCCACCGGCGAGCGCGTACGAGACAAGGCCGTCGGGCGCGGAGACGTAGACGCGCTGGCTGTCGGGCCCGATGTGCGGATGACGGGCACCGCCCGCCGGGGCCAGCACGGCGAATGCCCCGCCGGTCGAGGGCAGCACGACGAGCCGCGCGTCCGCAGGGACGGGCAGGGGCGACGTGCGTGCTGCCGACACCGGCGCGCGAAGCGCCACGATCCGCTGCCCGTCCGGCGTCCAGACCGGATCGGCCCAGAACCCCGGCGCGTCGCTCAGCCGCACCGGCGCGCCGCCTGTCGCGGCCACCTTCCACAGGTGCCCGCCCTCACCCGTCCAGGTGACGAACGCGATCCACTGGCCGTCGGGCGACCACGCGGGCATGAACTCGCGCGGGGCGGCGGTGGGCGTGAGACGGCGGGGTGCCCGCGGCGTGTCCTCGACCCACAGGCGGCCGAGCGCCGAAAAGGCCGCGCGGCCGTCGCGGGCGATGGCGGCCTGCTGCACGAGTCGGGCCCGCACGGGGCCCTGCTCGACCCGCTGCGGGAGCGCGGGCGCCGGCGTGATCGTGAGCGAGACGTCGGCGGAGAACGGCACCGGCGTGTCGCGTCCCGTCGCGACGTCGAGGCGGTGGATGTGGCCGCCGTAGGCGACGACCACGGCGGCTCCATCCGGGGTGAACGCGTACCCGGGCAGCGTGTCGCGCGAGGCCCGTGCCTCGAGCTGGTTGCGGTCGAGCGGCACACGCAGCCATCGCTCGGTCTCGCCGGCCAGGTCGCGCAGCCGAAGCCCCGTCTGCCCCTGCGCCTGCGCGCCATAGGCCAGCAGCCGCCCGTCAGGCGACAGCACCGGCCGCATCGCGATTGGCATGTCGAGCGTGACGGGTTCGTCCTGGCCCGTCGCGAGATCGCGCCGCATGATGCGGCTGCCTGCGCCCTGGCGCACGCCGTAGGCCCGCGGCGTCACCGCGGCGTAGTAGAGCCCCCGGCCATCGGGTGACACGTGCGCGCCGTAGGGGCCCGGTGCCGGCGTGGACACGAGCGGCGACGGCGCACCGCTGCCATTCGGCACGACTGCCTCGCCGCGGCCCGACGCCACGTCGACGCGCCACAGCGCCGCAACGCGATGCTCGATCACCGTCACATAGAGGGAGCGGCCGTCGGGCGCCCACGCTGGCGACGTCATCATCGCGCGCGGCAGCGACGTGACCGCGCGGGCGGCCGTGCCGTCGGCGTTCGCCACCCACACGTTGTCCGAACCGCTCTCGTCACTGATGCAGGCCACCAGCCGGCCATCGGGCGAGAACCGCGGCTGCGCCTGAAACGCCGGGCCCGTCAGCAGCGGACGCGCCGTGCCGCCACTGGCCGGCAGCGTGTAGACATCGCCCAGCAGCTCGAACGCGATCGTGCGTCCATCGGGCGACACGTCGAGCGAGAGCCACGTGCCCTCGTCGGTGGTGAAGGCGACGGCGCGTGTCGCGCCGGCAGGCGGCGCCTGCGCCGATGCATGGCCGGCCGCGCACGTGAGCACGGCGAGCAGGGCCAGCGTGGATGAGCATCGATGTGATCGCATCAGTCTCTCACCATGTTCCGGCGCGGATCGATGATGCGGAGCACGCCGTCGATCCCCGGCTGATTGAACCCCTTGAAGCCGTCGTTGCGTTCGAGATTCTCGAGATGACTGCCGATGGCGCCGTGCAGCCGGAAGTTCTCGGCCTGGGCGGCGTCGACGAGCCCGGCGGCCTCCAGCGCGTCGACGCGCGCGGGATCGACTGGCCACCACTCGCCGGCGGTGAGCGCCTGATACAGATGCGGAAAGTCGGAGAACGGCTCCATGAAGGCGACGCCGGCGGCTTCGAGCCCCGCCTGCATGCGCACATGGTCGTACATGCACTCGAGGTGGTTGATGCCGGCGTCGAGCATCGACTCGCCGTGCAGCGCGCACCAGAGTCCGGCCCGGCGCAGGAACGGCAGCGGCGGCAGGTGCAGGTGCGCGAAGTCGATGTCCAGCTCTTCGGGGGCCAGATCGATGTCGGCGAAGATCACGCTGCCGAGCGCCGGCTGCTCGAGAATCTGCGACCCCCAGCCGGCGGCGTGTCCGGCATAGAAGAGCTCCCGGCACTCGAAGCCCAGGATCTCGAGCACGCCGACGCAGCGGTGGAACCACTCGCGTGAGCTGTCGTAGGTGTGGTGGTCCTGATTGGCCCAGCCGATACCGTGCCGGTCCTGCCGCGCCTTCTGTACCCGCCCGGCGCGCGTGCGCGACTCCCAGTACTCACGCTCGGCGCGCAGCCAGAGCCAGCAGGCCCAGTCGGCGCCCAGCGTGCCGGCCGCGGCACGGACGATCGCCTCGGTGTGGTCGTACGCCGGCCCGATGCTGTCGAACACCCGCCGCCGCGCACGGAAGGCCTGCAGGACCAGCTGCGCCTCGCGCAACTGCGCCGGCGCGATCGACACCGGGGCGAAGCCGCTGGCGCCGCGCCGCTCGATGGCCCAGCAGTCCACACCGCCGGCGGTGTAGGCCAGGGCCCGGCGGAACGGCGCGTGCAGCGTTCCCTCGAGGGGCACATCGAGGCCCTGCGCCGCCACGAACTCGTGCAGGTACTCGACGCGAAAGCCCAGGCCGGGCCGGGGCGCGTCGACGAGCACCGCCGGGAACATCCCCGTCGCGTTGCGCCACACGCCGGGCTGCGCGGGATCAGGGGTCCATCCGGCGTCGCGGAACGCGTCGGCCTCATGGCTGTCGGCCACCGCCAGGAAGTCCAGCAGGTCGACAAGGCGCACACCGATGTCCTCGAGCAGGCGGCCGGCCAGTGCCGCGCATGCGGGAACACGGGCCAGCCGCCCGGCGAGAGCCTGGCGCACCAGAGCGGCGGCCGCCGGCTGGGTGACCCAGTGGCGATCGGCGTGCGGCGGACGGACGGTCACGGTCATGCAGGACTCCGGATGGACACGCCGGATCCAGCGGGTCCGGCCGACGAAGACCCTCACGTTAACGTAACGTCAGTTATGAAAACAAGGCCAGCCGCAGCCCGCCCACTGCGACGCATGGTGCGGCCATATGCGATGGACGCTCCCGGCGCTGATCGTCAGTGGAGAGTGCCGTGGCGTGACGCCAGCCGAGGCGCGCCAGAGGGCAGCGGCGACGCTACTTCGGCGCGGCAGCGTAGAAATGCTCGGTATAGGCCTTCAGCGAGCGCTCGCGATAGGTATCGAGCTTCGGCAGGGCCGCCACCTTGTCTGGCTCGGGCCGCTCCTGAAACAGCTTGAACTTTCCCTCGATCTGCTCGATTTCGATCTCGAAGGGCTGGATGCCCGTGGCGCGCTTCATCACTTCGTCCTTGGGCAGGCCGCGGAAGCGATAGTCGGTGCCGCCGATGCCCTGCTCGTACTGGTCGATGAGCGTGGCCAGGAGCTGGTACTTCCGCTCCGGATCGTCGATGGGCACCAGACGTCCCGCGGCATGCACGACCGCGAAGTTCCAGGTGGGCACGCCCTGGCGGCTGAAGTCGGTGACCAGCCAGCCGGGCGATACGTAGCCGTGCGGGCCGCGGAACACCGCCACCGCCCGCGCGCCGGCACGAATGGCCTTCACCTGGTCGTTTTGTGCCGAGATGTGCCCGAAGATGGTGCCGTACTTGCCCTGCGACGGCGCGAGCACACTCGGAATGTGCGTGATGCGCAGCGTCGGCGCGGTGGTGACCAGTTCGATGAAGCTGAACTCGCGCATGAAGGCATGCAGGAAAGCGCGGTCCTGCACCAGGTGCGCTTTCGGAATGTAGACCGACGGATCAGACGGCTCCGCGGACTGCGCCTCTGCGTCGAGTGACAGGGTGCTGCCTGCAAGGCCGGCCAGCAGCGTCGTCAGCACGTCGCGGCGTGAGGGGACAGACGAGTCGGAAGTGGACATGCGCGTATCCTGGCAGACTGTCTCCTGCATGAGAAGGGCCACTGTGCCTTCATGAGACCAGTCCACTGTCGCGCTGCCGGTGGTGGTCGATCGTCGCCGGTCCATGCGCCCGCATGGGCCGCTGGTCCTGCAGTTCAAGGCCCGCATCGCCGGCCGCAGGCTGGCCCCGGGGGCGCGCGTGCGCTCGACCCGAGATGCCGCGCGGCTGCTCGGCGTCTCGCGCACCACGGTCGCCAGCGCCTACGAGTAACTGCTGAGCGAGGGCCGCCACAAGAGCCGGCGCCGGGCCGCGCGCCGCCCGCGCCGGAGACGCTGCAGGCGGCGATTGGCCTGCTCGAGCGGGGTGACGTGGCGGGCGCGAAGGGGCTGCGCGTGCCCGCCAGCCAGCGCGCGTTCGGCGGAAACAAGTGGATCCTCGATCGGCTCACGTCCGGATGGGCCCGTCAGGGCGTGGCCGGCACGATGTGGCGCAGGATCGAGCTGGTTTCGTCGCTGCAGCGAGATCCACGGGTTGGCGTTGTAGCAGAAGGCAAAGCCCCAGTGGCCCTGCGGGTACTGGCAGCCGATCATGAACTCCTCAGTGCTGCCCGCGATGGCCGGGGTGTAGCTCCACCGGTGGTACCTCGGCTGCGGCGTCACCGTGTACGACGTCGTGCCATCGTCCCGGCCACACTCACGAATGCGGACGAAGAGGCGCGCCTCGGTCGGCGTGAAGCGGACGTCCCCCTGAACGGTGTCACTCCCGCGCGTGTCGGTGATGAGGAAGTTAGCGGTGCCGCGCTCGAAGTAGATGATGTCGCGCTTGCACACGCCCTCGATGTTCGCGCGCGCGAACGTGAAGCCCGCCTCGTAGCGATCGGCCAGGATGCGGAGGAACCGGCCATCACCGCAGCAGTCGCGGAAGAGCGTCGCCCCGGTCTGCGGGTTGTAGAAGTCCGACTCGTAGACGGCCCAGTTGCCGAGGAATTCCTGGTATGCAGGGTACGGCCCCAGCTGGAACTGGGGCGGCTGCGCAGGCGCCTGCACGTCCGTGGGCGGTGGGCGGTTGAGCAGTTTGAGCGCGAGCGGGTACGGACCATTCGAGAGCTCCATCTGCAGCGTGGTGTCGAGCGACGTCGGGTAGTCCGACACCACGGCGTCGAAGGTGACGGGCGTGAGCGGCCGCTGACTCGAGCCCGAGTTGGGCCCCCCGCAGTTACTGACGTCGAGGCGGCGCTCGCGCGGCCGCAAGGTGAGCCGGCCGTTCGAGAACTCGGCGAGGCCCGTCATCTGATCGAAGAAGCTGACGAAGCTGCACGTCGACGACACGCCCGACGAGTAGTGCGCGAAATAGAACTCGCCGTTGGGCTGCACCTTGAACTGCGCCGAGTAGCCCTGCGTCATCGAGAACTGGATGCCGGTGAGCGTGTTGGTGAACGTGCCGCCGCTCGCGAGCGTGTTCTGCCAGACGCCCGAGAGAGCGGCTGGGAAGCTGCCCGTCCCTCCGCCGCCGGTCCCTGCGCCTGGCACGACCAGGGTCACCTGGTTCGAGGGCGCGCTCGCCCCCGACGCATTCTGCGCCACGAGCGTCAGCAGATAGGTGCCGCTCGGCGCCCCGGGGAACACCGCCGAGGTGCCGCTGAGCGGCACGGAGAGGAGCGGCACACCCGTCGCCGAACCCACATTCAGCGTGTACGAGGTCGGGGCCCCACCAGCGCCCGGTGCCCACGAGAGCGACACCGTCGGTCCGGCGGTGACGACCGGCGCGTTGAGCGTCGGCGCCCCTGGCACCCCGCCGCCGACCGTCAGCGACACCTCGGTACTGGCGGTGCTGATGCCGCCGGCGTTCCGGGCGACGACGCGCACGTAGAAGACGCCGGCGGGCACCCCGGCGACGGTCAGCCCCGTGGCGCTCGTGGGCACGCTGGCGATCGGCGACGCAAAGCCCGGAGACAGGCCCGCCAGCAGCACGTAGCTGCTCGGCGCGCCGCCCGAGGCGGGCGGTGCCCAGCTGAACGTGACCGTGGAGCCGCTGACCGACACCCCCAGGCCCAGCGGCGGGCCCGGCGGCGTCGGCACCGACGGCACCGAGAAGGTCCGCACGGCCGATTCGGGACCCGTGCCGAAGCTGTTGACGGCGACGACGCTGACGCTGAAGGATCCGTTGGGCGCCGTCGTGGCAAACGAGGTGGCCAGGCCCATGTTGAACGTGCCCAGGGGCGCGCCGGCCGCGGTCCGTGCAATCAGGGCGTAGCTGGTCGGTGCCGCGCCGGTCGTCGGGGCGCCCCACGACAGGCTGACGGTCGACCCATCCACCGTCGCCTGGAAATTGGTGGGGGCGCCCGGGGGGGCCGCGCTCACTACCGACGCATCGCACACACTGACCAACGCGACGAGCAGCGCGGTCACGACAAATTTGTCCCGCATGATGACTCCAGTCCTCCCGCGGGCATCTCCACCGACGCCCGTTGCTAAAGCGATGGCGGATGCCAAATCGGGTCAGCGCTGGCGACACCCCCCCGGCGGCGAGGACATGCTCGAGCTGGCCGCCGGTACCTCGTTCTCCTGCCCCTCACTGCCGGGGTCGGCGCCCTCGTCCTGCAGCCGCGTCCCGGCTACACTGAGTTCCTCCAGTTGGAGCTTCGCCCATGCGACATGCCGCCCTAGCCGTCCTGGTCCTCGTCCTTCCGCTTGCCATCGCGCCCGGCGCCCAGGGCGCCGACCCTGCCGCTCTCGTGCGCGAGTTCTACCGGTCCTACGAGGCCGGCGATGACACCCGGGGGGCCATCGCGATCGTCATGCCGCACGCCTCGACCCGGCTGGTCCGGCTGTTCGAGCGCGAGCTGGCCTGCCAGGAGCGGACCCGGGCCATCTGCGCCCTCGATTTCGATTTCCTCGTCGACGCCCAGGACTTCGCCCTGACCGATGTACAGACGAGCGCCGCCTCCGCCAGGGGCAACCGTGTCACCGTCACGGCCCGATTCAGGAACGCCGGCACGCCCGTGACCGTGCTCTTCCGCCTGGCTCGCGACGGCCAACGCTGGCGGGTGGACGACGTGGAGGGCCGCCATGGCGGCCGCACGTGGGTGCTCTCGCGGTTGCTGGCGGACGCCCGCTGAGGCGGCTGGGGGCGCCGGACAGGCGGCACAGTGCCGCAGTGCCGGGCTCACCGACGATCAGGCGCCCGTCGGCGGCGTGCCGCCGTTGCCGGCCGGGACCGCCTCGTCCTCGTCGCCGAGGACGGCCACCCGCGGCGCCCACTGGTCCATCATCTGGATGAAGGCCCGGGTCACCTCGGGGTCGAACTCGCGGCCGGCGCCTTCCCTGAGATAGGCGATCGTCCGGTCCTGCGGCCAGGCGTCGCGGTAGGGCCGGTTGGTGCGCAGGGCGTCGTAGACGTCGCAGACGTGGACGAGTACGCTCGCCGGATGGCACTCGCGGCGGCAGCGCAGCCGCGGATAGCCGCCGCCGTCGATCATGATGTGGTGCTCGTAGGCGACGGCGGCGGCCACGTCAAGCTGCTCCTCGGAGCGCAGGATCAGGCGGGCGCCATCGGCCGGGTGCTGGTTCATGACCGCGCGCTCCGCGTCGGTCAGGCGGCCCGGCTTCGTGAGGATCTCGATGGGGATGCGCACCTTCCCCAGGTCGTGCAGCAGGCCGGCGATGCCGAAGCCGCGCACCTCGCTGCTCGACAGACCCAGGTACTCGGCGAGCCCCATCGCCAGGACCGCCACGTTCAGCGAGTGCGTCGTCGTGTATTGGTCGAAGTCCTTGAGGCGCAGCAGCGGCAGCATCAGGCGCTGATCGGCGTGCATGGCGACGGACAGCGACCGGATGATCGCTTCGGCCTCGACGAGCGGCAGCATGCGCGTGCTCTTCACCTCGTCGTGCACCCAGCGGATCGCCTCGGCTTCCTCGCGCAGCGAGTAGGCCGGCGTGCCGGCCGGCGCAGCCGGTTCGGTCGCCGCGCCGCCAGCCTGGAGGCCGATGGCGCCGATGCGGATGCCGCGCTGGGCGAACTGGCGCTCGGCGGCCGACGACGACAGCCGTCCGCTGAGGCGATCGACGACATCGGCCAGGAATCCCTCGAAGGCCTCGCGCTCGACATCACTGCTGAACTCGAGGCGCTGCAGGCCGGCGGCCGACAGGCGCCCCGCCCACTCCCACGACCGGCGGCCGAGCAGCGGCCGGTCGCCGAAGAGCACCGTGTCGCCGAGCAGCGTGAAGGACGCCGCGCGGCCGGCGGCCACCAGGTCCGTGAGGTCCTGCCATGCGCCGTCGATGGCGCGCTCGAGGGTCGGATGGCCGGGCGCGTACAGCAGGGCGGCTGACATCGCCCGGCCAAATCCGCTCAGGAACCGTGCGGCTTCGCTCATGTCCGTCTCCCGGCCGCGCGCCGGACCTCCGCATCGGGCGAGCGGCGGGCGCGGCGCAGCCGCGCCGCCGCCCGGCGGTTGCGGTGCCAGGCTGTCGCCAGCGCCGTGAGCGCGGCCAGGGTGGGTCCCGAGGCGGGCGATGGCTTCCGCCAGGGCAGAAACGGGATCTCGACGACGGCGGCGTCCAGCAGCAGGGTGAGGGCACGCGGGTCATCGCCGACCGCCGCCAGGGCGCGCAGCGCCGCCGCCCGCAGGTCGTCGCTCCGCTCGTCCGAGGCGAGGGCCAGCACGGCGTCGATCGCCGCCGGCGGGCAGGCGTCCTGCACCCCCAGCAGGGCCAGAGTGACCACGCCCGGATCGGAATCGCCAAGGGCGGCCACGAGGGCGCGCTCCCGCAGCGGCGGCCGGCGAAGCGCCAGCCGGACGGCCTCGCGGCGCACCCGGGGGTCGGCGTGTGTCAGCCACGGCGCGGGGTCGGGGTCCTCCGGCGGCGGGTCGAGATGCGAAACGAGCGCCAGCACATTGCGCACGACGTACCAGCGCGGGTCGGCCAGCCGCGGCCGCACGAGCGGCAGCGCGGCCGCGCCGACGCGGCGCAGCAGGTCGAACGCCGCCCGCCGCTGCTGCCGGTCGTCGGACTCGGTCAGGATGTCGACGATGGGCTCGAGCGCCTGCCCATCGAGCAGCGCCAGCAGCGCCTCCACACCGGCAAAGTCCGGCCGCGCCCGGCCGAGCAGGGCGCGGGTCGTGCGGAGCGATGCCAGGCGGGTCAGGAGCTCCCGCGCCAGGGGGCCGGCATCGGGCGCGCGCAGCAGGTCGAGCAGCGGCGCGATGGACCCGGAGGCCACGAGCGTGTCGATCGCGCGATCGAGCGCCGGGCCGTGTTCCTCCACCTCGAGGCTTATCTGCACGACGCGCAGGGCGAGATTCGCGGCATCGTCAGAGGCCACAGTCGACAGGTCGGCGGGCACGGTGTGCGCCAGCTGGTCGAGGTCGTCGCGGTAGTCGTCGGGATGCGGATCGGCCAGGTGCCAGTCGCCGATGAGCCGCTGCACCTGACCGCGCAGCTCGGTGTCGGCGATCGGCCGCACGCGCTCGGCGCCGAACTCCGCATGCACCGCCAGCTTCGACAGCAGCCGCAGCAGACCCGAGGAGAGTGTCTCGTGTGCCGCGCCGGCGGCAGCCTCGACCACGTCGACGACCGCCGAGGCGGTCATGCCGCAGACGACATCGGAGAGGAACCGCTGCCGCTGCACCTGGTCGCCTCCCATGTCGAGCAGCCGCCGCAACGTCTCCGGCTGCAGCGCCCCCATCAGCTGCGCCGTGCGCCGCCGCAGCTCGTCGGCATCCTGCCCGGCCCCGGCGCGCAGCTCGTCGGCGATTTGCATCAGGTAGCCGACGACGACCTGGTCGTAGGCCGCGGCCTGCTCGTGCTCGTTGATCGCGCGGGCGATCACCGCCGGCTGGGCGAGCGCGCCCTCGGCGGCAGCGACGCCGCGGGCACGCTCCAGCGCCGCGTTCGCCAGGCCAACCCAGAGCTGCATACACCGGGCAGCGGTGTCGCCGTGTGTGCCTGCCAGCCTCGGCTCGCCGCCGGCGCTGTCGACGATCGCCAGGCCATCGACGGAAAGCGCGTGCAGGACCACATGCGGCCACAGCGTCGCCGCCGACCCGCTGCGCGCGCCGAGCGGGCGGCCGTCGCGCTCGGGATCGCTGGCCAGAGCCTCTATCACGGCGAACAGCTCGGCGCTGGTCAGGCCGCGCGCGAACTCCAGCACGGCGAGGTGGTGGCGGTGCAGCCGCTCGGCCAGGCTGCGCAGCAGCGGGTGGCGGGGGTCGCTGGCCACGCCCTCGATCACCAGCTGATCGCGCGCCACCCCGACGGCCACGCGCGGCCGGTCGTCGAGCAGCGCTTGCAGGCGGCGGGCCAGACCGTCGAGCACCGGCACCAGTGACGGGTGGCCCGGCGGATACATGGCCCGGCGCTGCAGGGCGATCGACAGCCCGGTCAGCACCTGGGCGAGGTCGCGGGGCAGATCACGCCCTGCCGCGTCCGCCGGCGCCGGAGGCCCGGGGGCCGAGGCGCCGGAGACACTGTCGGCGGAAGCGTGGCTGTCCGGACCCACGACTGCAAAGTCTACAGGCTGGCCGTGCCCTGGGCCACGGAGTGTTGAGGATTCACTGCGATGACGTGGTGCCGCGCTCGACCGCTGAACCGCGGCGTCCGTGTGACTAGGCGTGCTTCAGCCACCGGGCGGCCAGCTGCTGCACGGCCAGCGAGAGCAGGCAGTAGCCGGTGAACCAGTAAAAACCGGGCCCGAACGTGGCGCGAAACGACACGAGCGCGCCGGCCGAGCCAACCGTCTGGCTGGCCTGCGCCGCCAGGAACGCGATGATGACCGCCACCGCGAAGACGTCGGCCATCGACCACTTGGCAATCATCTCCACGAAGAGCAACGTCCGCTGTCGCC
>JBIKUN010000011.1:0-53029 GCA_044347565.1 Vicinamibacterales bacterium
CCGGCGCGGGCGGCCGAGATCGCCGCCGCGCATCACACGACGGCCGTGCCCGACTGGCAGGCGCTGCCCGCCGGCCTCGATGCCGTGACGGTGGCCGTACCGACCGAAGCGCACGTGTCGGTGGCCCTCGGCCTCATCGAGCGCGGCGCGCATGTGCTGGTGGAAAAGCCGCTGGCGCGCTCGGTCGCCGAAGCCGACACGCTCATCGCCGCCGCGGCGGCGCGCCAGGTGCACCTCGCGGTGGGGCACACCGAGCGCTTCAATCCGGCCGTGACCGCGGCGCGCGCGCACCTGACGCAGCCGCGTTTCATCGAGGCGCATCGCCTCGGCACGTTCCCGGAGCGCAGCCTCGACATCGACGTCGTATTCGACCTGATGATTCACGACCTCGACCTGCTGCTGTCGATCGTCGGCGAGCCGGTCGTGAGCGTCGAGGCCGTGGGCGTGCCGGTGCTGACGCCGCGCATCGACATCGCCAACGTGCGCCTGCGCTTTGCCGGCGGCTGCATCGCCAATCTCACGGCCAGCCGCATCAGCCGCGACCGCGTGCGCAAGATTCGCTTCTTTCAGCCGCAGAGTTATCTGTCAATCGACTACGCGGCGCAGGACGTCGAACACTGGACGCTCGGCCCCGGCCCGGCCGGCACGCCGGCAATCACCGGCGGCAAGCTCGACGTGCCGCGCGACGAGCCGCTCAAGTGCGAACTCGAGGATTTCGTGATGGCGGTGCGCGACAAGCGCGCCCCGGCCGTCACCGGCGACCAGGGCCGCGCGGCGCTTGCGCTCGCGGCCGAGATTGTGGAGCGAATGGAACATGTCCGTTGACGCGATCCCGACGATTCGTCCCGCGGTGAGTGACGCGGTGCGGGCCGGCCGCCGCCTGGACGCGGCCGACGTGCGCACCCTCGCCTTGCTGACCGACATCATCTCGCTGGGCGCGCTGGCTGACGGCGTTCGCCGCGGGCGCCACGGCGCCGCCACCACGTTCGTCCGTGTGCACGTGCTCGACGTGGCGACTCCGGCGGCGTGGACGGCGCCGCCGCCCGGCGCGCGTGAAATCCGGCTCGCCGGTGCCCCGGCCTCGCCGGCCGCCGCCGTGGATGCCGTGCAGCGCGCCAAGGCGCTTGCCGACGGCCTGCCGCTGCGTGGCTTCGTGCTGGCCGCCCTCGTGCGGCTCGGCGGCGCGGCGCTGCTCGCGGAACTGAAGTCCGCCGGCCTCGACGAGGTCGCGCTCGTCGAGCCAGGTCCCGACGCTGCCGCGGCGGTGCAGTCGGCGCGGGCTGCCGGTCTCGCGGCCCGCGTCATCGGCGCCGTCGCCTGTCCCGACGATCGCGCCGAATGGATCCTTGACGCCCGCGCGCTCCAGGACGCGGTGGGCGGATTCGAAGCCGTGGCCCCGCTCTCGGATGCGGCCGATCCCGCGACGCCCACCACCGGCTTCGACGACGTGCGCCAGGTGGCGCTGGCGCGTCTCGCGCTCGAGACGGTGCCGCGCGTGCAGGTCGACTGGCGCCGGCACGGACCGAAGCTGGCGCAGGTCGCGCTCACGGTCGGCGCCGACGACGTGGACCTCGTGGCGGCCGATGACGACACGGCGCGTGGCACGCGCCGCGCGCCGCTCGAGGAGATCCGCCGCAACATCACGGCCGCCGGTCTCACGCCGCTCGAACGCGACGGCCGCTTCGCGTCCCTCGCGGGATGAGCGCGCCGGTTCGCGTCAGCGCGGTCTCGTTCCTGAACGCCCGGCCGCTCGTGCAGGGCCTCGAGGCCGAGCGCACGCTCTTCGACGTCGAGTTCGACCTGCCGTCGGCGTGCGCCGAACGCCTGCACGCCCGCGATGTGGACCTCGGACTCATCCCCTCGTTCGAATACCTGCGCGGTGACTACCGGCTGGTGCCGGACGTGGCGATCGGGTCCGACGGGCCCATTCTGTCGGTGGCCGTCTTCACGGGGGTGCCGATGGACCGCGTGCGGCGCCTCGCGCTCGACACGAGCTCGCGGACCTCGGCCGCCCTCACGCGCATCCTCTGCGCGAAGCGGTGGCGGATTGCGCCGGAGTTTGTGCCGGCCCTGCCGTCGCTCGGCGACATGCTGGCCACGGCCGATGCCGCACTCATCATCGGCGACCCGGCCCTGGCCATCGATCCGCTGCCGACAGGCGTCGAGAAGGTCGACCTGGGACTCGCCTGGCAGGAACTGACCGGGTTGCCGTTCGTCTACGCGGCGTGGGCCGGACGCCCCGGGGCGCTCACACCCGCCCATGTCGCGGCGCTGGCGGCGGCGCGCGACCGCGGCGTCGGCTCGCTCGACGTGCTGGCGCTCGAGGCGGCCGCCGGCGATCCGGTGCGCGCGGGCACCTTCGCGTCGTATCTACGTCATAATCTGCGGTACACGTTCGGGCCGCGGGAGCAGGCGGGTCTCGAGCGGTTTCACGCGCTGGCCGCCGAGGTGGGACACGCCTCACGCGCGCTGCCGCTGCGGTTCTACTGATGACTTTCAGCCTCGATACGCTCGGCGCCCGCATTCTCGACGGGGGCCGGCTCGCCGCCGACGAAGCCCTCTGGCTCTACCGCGAGGCGCCGACGATGTGGCTCGGCCGCATGGCCGATGCCGTGCGCCAGCGTAAGCATCCGCACGGGGTCGTCACCTACATCATCGACCGCAACGTGAACTACACGAATGTGTGCGTGGCGCGCTGCAACTTCTGCGCGTTCTACCGCACGGTCGGCCACGCCGAGGGCTATGTGCTCGGCTTCGACGAAATTCACCGCAAGATCGACGAGACGATGGCGCTCGGCGGCAACCAGCTGCTGCTGCAGGGGGGGCACAACCCCGACCTGCCGCTCGCCTGGTACGACGATCTGTTCCGCGGCATCAAGGCGAAGTACCCGGACTTCAAGCTGCACGCGCTCTCGCCGCCCGAGATTCTCCATATCTCGAAGACCTCGAAGCTGCCGGTGCCCGAGGTGGTGAAGCGCCTCGTGGCCGCAGGGCTCGACAGCGTGCCCGGCGGCGGCGCCGAGATCCTCGTGGACCGCGTGCGCAAGTTGCTCAACTGCTACTCGAAAGCCACGGCCGACGAGTGGCTCGACGTGATGCACGAGGTGCACACAGCCGGGCTGCGCACGACGGCCACGATGATGTACGGCACGGTCGAGACCGATGAGGAACGCCTCGAGCACATGCTGCGGCTGCGCGCGCTGCAGGACGAGACCGGCGGCTTCACGGCCTTCATCACGTGGAGTTATCAGCCCGAGCACACCGAACGCGGCGGGGAAGAGGCGACCGGCGTCGACTACCTGCGCACGCTCGCCATCGCGCGGCTCGTGCTCGACAACTTCGACAACCTGCAGGCCTCGTGGGTGACGCAGGGCGGCAAGGTCGGGCAGCTCAGTCTGGCGTTCGGCGCCAACGACATGGGCAGCGTGATGATCGAGGAGAACGTCGTGCGGGCCGCCGGCGCCGAGTACTGCATGGACGAATACGAGGTCGTGCGGAACATCGAGAACGCCGGCTTCTCGGCCTCGCGGCGCACGATGCACTACGAACACCTCGGCACGCCGGTGTTCCGCCAGCGCGAGGTGCCACGCGTGCTCTCGCTCGCCACGGCACGGCAGGAGGGCGACCAGTCGGTGCCCGCCGAACTCGTGCACTACGAGGCGAAGAGCGCCGCCGGCAAGCGTCAGCGCGGCCAGGCGCCGCCGTCGCCGGTGGCGTGAGTGCGCCGGTGACCTCCGGCCCCGCCGGGCGGCTGCTGCGCGCCGCCTGGGTGTGCCCGATCGATCAGCCGCCGCTGCGCGACGCCTGGGTGCACGTGGTGGACGGCCGCGTGGCCGCCGTGGGGGGCGGGCCCGAGGCGCCGCCGGTGGCCGAGGTCGAGGACCTCGGCGCGGCGGTCGTCCTGCCGGGTCTCGTCAACGCGCATACCCATCTCGAACTCTCGTGGCTGCGCGGACGCGTGCCGCCGAGTGCCGACTTCCTCGCCTGGGTCGGGCAGCTCATGGCGCTGCGCACGTTGTTCGAGCGCGCGGACGATGCGGCGGTGATGACGCCGGTCGCCGACGCGGTGGCCGAGATGCGCGCGAGCGGCACGGTGGCGGTGGGCGACATCGCGAACGCGCTCGTCTCGCCGGCGGTGCTCACCGCGGCCGGGATGCCGGCCGTCGTGTTCCACGAGCTCATGGGCTTCGGGGTGACCGATGGCGCGTCCGTGGTCGCGCGCGCAGTCGAGCGTCACGCGCCGCTCGCCTCACCGGGCGTGCGCATCGTGCCGGCGCCGCACGCGCCGTTCTCCGTCTCCGAAGCGCTCTTCACCGCGATTCGCGATGAGGTGCAGGCCGCGCCGCGTCCGCTCACGAGCGTGCACGTGGGCGAGTCGCCGGCCGAAGTGGAGCTGCTGCGCACTGGCAGCGGGCCGTGGCGCGAACGCCTCCAGGCGCTCGGGGTCTGGCGCGACGACTGGCAGCCGCCCGGCCGCGGGCCGGCCGAGTACCTCTGCGATCTCGGCGTCATCGGACCAGGCACGCTCGTGGTACACGGTGTGCACCTCACGGACGAGGAGCTGGCGCGCCTCGCGGCAGTGGACGCGACGCTCGTCACGTGCCCGCGCAGCAACGTGTGGGTCGGTGTGGGCGCGCCGCCGCTCGCGCGGTTCCTGGCGTCCGGTGTGCGCCTTGCGGTGGGCACGGACAGCCTCGCGAGCGCGCCGGATCTGAATCTCTTCGCCGAACTGCGGGCGATGCGCCAGCTCGCGCCCGACGCGCCGGCCCGCCGCCTGCTCGCGGCCGCGACGCTCGGCGGCGCCGAGGCGCTGGGGCTCGAGGCGGAGCTCGGTACGATCGCGCCGGGGAAGCGGGCGACACTGCTGGTGGTGACGCTCGGGCCCGGCATCACTGATCCGGAGGAGGCGCTGCTCGGCGGAATCGCGCCCGGGGCGGTGCGCGTCCTAGAGATGGCCGGTTACCATGGAGGCCGTTCCTGATGGCGTCCGTCTCGACCTACCTCTCGTTCGTGCGCGTCAGCCACACCGTGTTCGCGCTGCCGTTCGCCTTCACCGGTGCGTTGCTGGCCTCGCGCGAATCGGCGCCCTCGTGGCGGCAGTTCGGCTGGATTCTCGTGTGTATGGTGGCCGCACGCAGCGCCGCCATGGGCTTCAACCGTATCGTCGACGCGCGCTTCGACGCGAAGAATCCACGCACCGCGAATCGCGAGCTGCCGCGCGGCGCGATGACCACGGCCGAAGCGTGGGCGTTCGTGGCCGTGGCCGCCGCGGCCTTCGTGGCGAGCGCCTTCCAGATCAGCGCCCTCTGCGGCTGGCTGTCTCCGCTGGCGCTCGCCATCGTCGGCTGGTACTCGCTCGCCAAGCGCTTCACCTACTACACGCAGGCCTTTCTCGGTCTCGCCATGGCGGTGGCCCCGGTGGGCGGGTGGCTGGCCGCCGGCGGCGGTCTCGCGTGGACGCCGTGGCTGCTCGGCCTCGCCATCGCGCTCTGGGTCGCCGGCTTCGACATCATCTATGCCTGTCAGGACGAAGCGTTCGATCGTGCCCACGGCCTGAAGTCGATTCCGGTGAAGTTCGGCATCGCCGGCGCGCTGCGGCTGTCGCGCGTGCTGCACGTGGCCACCGTGCTCGTGATGGCCGGGCTCGCGCTCGTCGTGCCGCTCGGGCTGATCTACCTGGGTGGTGTGGCCATCGTGGCGCTGTTGCTGGCCTACGAACAGTCGATGGTGGCGCCGGATGATCTGTCACGCGCCGCCGAAGCCTTCAATCTGAACGGGTACGTGGGGATTCTCTACATGATGACGACCGCGGTGGCGCTCTATGTCGGCTGAGCACGGCGGCACGGGCGCAGAGCCCCTGCCGCTCGACAAGGCGCCGTCGCGTATCGCCGGGATGTTCGACGCCATCGCCGGCAAGTATGACCTGCTGAACATGGTGCTCTCGGCCGGCCTCGATCGCCAGTGGCGCAAGCAGGCGATCGCGTCGCTCTCGCTCACGGGCCGCGAGCGCGTGCTCGATGTCTGCGCCGGCACGGCCGACGTCTCGATCGGCGCGGCGCTCGCGAGTCCCGGCAGCCCGCGTGTCGTCGGCGTGGATTTCGCCGGCGCGATGCTGGCGAAGGGTCAGGAGAAGATCCGCGCCGCCGGCCTGCCGGGCCGCGTGCAGCTCGTGCGTGGCGACGCGATGACGCTGCCGGTCACTGACGCCTCGGTCGACTGCGTCACGATTGCCTTCGGTATCCGCAACGTGCAGGGCACGGCGGTGGCGCTGCGCGAACTGCACCGCGTCCTCAAGCCCGGCGGCCGTCTCGCGATCCTCGAGTTCGGCCTGCCGCAGGCGCCAGGGCTTCGCCAGCTCTACCAGTGGTACTTCCTGGGCGTGCTGCCGAAGATCGGCCGGATGGTGTCGAAGCATGGCGGGGCGTATTCGTACCTGCCGCAGTCGGTGGGGGCCTTCCCGTGGGGCGACGACTTCGCGCGGCGCCTGACCGAGGCCGGCTTCGCCACCGCGCAGTCCAGACCATTGACGCTCGGCGTCGTCTATCTCTACACGGCCCGCAAGGGGTGACCCGGAGCGCCCGGTCCGCACCGGACCCTGCCGCCCGACGGGTATAATCGAACCAACGGCTTCATGTACTTCGACTTCGACGATCGCTACGAGCAAGTCGAAGCGGTCGGCAGTGCGATCTCCCGGCGGGAAGGGGTCGTACTGTCGGTCGTGGTGCATGTGGGCATCGTGCTCGCGATCATGTTGGCGCCGAAGCTCGCCTTCTTCCAGCCGACGCCCGAAGAACTCCAGGCCCGCGAAGAGCGCCTCCGCCAGCAGGCGCGCAACGAGGAATCGCCCCGCTTCGTCGTCGTCGAGCCGCTGCGCGATGTGCCGGCGCCGGCGCCGCCTCCGAAGGCCGACCTCTCGGACATGGACCGCCAGGCCTCCGCGCCTGCGGCGATCGAACGGCCCGAAAACGCGCTGCCGTTCGCGCAGGGCAATTCGAGCGAACGCGTGGAAGCAGCCCCCGACGAACGGGCCCGTGGCCAGGGTCCCGAACCTGAACCGGCGCCGCCGGCGCCCGAGCGCACGGCGGAGAACGCCGCGCCGCTGCCGCCGTCCGACACCGCGCCGCCGGCCCCGCGGCAGGCTCAGGCCGATCCACAGCCCCCGCAGCGCGCGCCCGGCGGCCAGCTCGGCGAGGCGCTGCGCGACCTTCAGAAGTACGTGCAGCGCGAGTCGTACAACAACCCGAACGGCGGCGTGAACGAATTCGGACCGGCCATCCAGTTCGACACCAAGGGCGTGGAGTTCGGCCCGTGGATCCGCCGCTTCATCGCCCAGGTCAAGCGCAACTGGATCGTGCCCAACTCGGCGCTCGCCATGCGCGGCCGCGTCGTCATCCAGTTCAACGTGCACAAGGACGGCTCGATCACCGACCTCACGATCGTGCGGCCGTCGGAGATCGACTCGTTCAACCGCTCGGCCGCCAACGCGCTGATGATGTCGAATCCGACGACGCCGCTGCCGCCCGAGTATCCGGACGACAAGGCGTTCTTCACCGTCACGTTCTTCTTCAACGAGTCGCCGGCGCCGCAATGACCTCGCGCGCGCAGCAGACCGGGCTGGTGGTGGTCGTCACGGCGCTTGCCGCGGTGGTGCTCGGCCCGCTCGCCTGCCGCCTCACGTGGTGACACCACGGTTCGTCGCCGTGCTGGGGCCGACGGCGACGGGGAAGTCATCGCTCGGGCTGGCCATCGCGCGCCGGTACGGCGGCGAGATCGTGAACTGTGACTCGACCGCCGTGTATCGCGGCTTCGACATCGGCACCGACAAGGTGCCGCCGGCGCAGCAGCAGGGCATTCCGCACCACCTCATCGACATCGTCGAACCCACCGCCGAGTACACGGCGGCGCGTTTCGCGCACGACGCCTCGGCGGTCATCCGCGGCATCCACGGCCGCGGGCGTCTGCCGGTCGTCGTGGGCGGTACGGGCCTCTATTTCCGCGCCTTGAGCCGGGGGCTCTTTCCCGGGCCGCCGGCCGATGCCGCCCTGCGTGCCCGGCTCGAACGGGTGGCCGGGCGGCGCGGCAATGCGTGGCTGCACCGCCTGCTCCTGCGCCGTGATCCGGCGTCGGCGGCGCGCATCGCGAGCGCCGATCGCAAGCGGATGATCCGCGCCATCGAGGTGCTGCTCCTCACGGGCCGTCCGCTCACCGCGCACTTCGCCGAGACGGTGGCGCCGCTGCCGGAGTTCGACGTCATCGCCATCGGCCTGCACATGACGCTCGAGGCGCTCGAGCCGCGGCTCGCGCGTCGCGTCGAGGAGCAGTTCGCCGCCGGCCTCGAGGCGGAAGTACGCGGCCTGCTCGCGCGTGGTGTGCCGCGGCGGGCGCGTCCATTCGGCGGGCTCGTCTACCGGCAGATGCTCGACGAACTCGACGGTGTGCGCGACCGCGCGACGACACGCGCGCTCATCGTGCAGGAGAACCGCCGCTACGCGCGCCGCCAGTTGATCTGGTTCCGCAAAGAGCCTACTCTTAAGTGGTTTGACGGACCTGGTGAAGCGGCGCATGTCCAGGCGCGCGTCTTCGAGCATCTGGGTTCGCGGGGTCTGCACGACAACGGGAGCGACGTGAGCAATGGCTGACGGAAAATCGAGCGCACCCAACATCCAGGACGTCTTCCTCAACTACGCCCGTCGCGAAAAGCTCGCGGTCACGGTGCACCTCCTCGATGGCCGGCAGTTCGAATGCCGGATCAAGAACTTCGATCGCTTCGCGGTCGTGATCGAGTGCGACGGGCTGGATTCGCTCGTCTTCAAGCACGCGATCGCCACGCTGCGCGTGCCGCGCAGCGTGCCGAACTATTTCTCGTCGCACCACCCCTGATCGGGTGAGGGCTCCGCGGATGCCGCGTCGCGCGATTCTCGTCGTGCTCGACAGCGTTGGTGCCGGCGCACTGCCGGATGCCGCCGCCTACGGCGACACCGGCAGCGACACGCTCGGCAACATCGCCCGCCAGGTGCCGCTGACGATTCCGGTCCTGGCTGCGCTCGGGCTGGGCGCCACGGCGGTCATGCCGGGCGTAGCGGCGGCCGCCGTGCCTCGAGCCGCGTGGGGCCGCATGGCGGAGCGCTCCGCCGGCAAAGACTCCGTCACCGGCCACTGGGAGCTCATGGGCGTCGTCCTCGAGGAGCCGTTCCCGACATTTCCGCATGGCTTCCCGACGGACCTCATCGCGGCCTTCGAAGCCCGCATCGGCCGCCACGTGCTCGGCAACTGCGTGGCATCGGGCACCGCGGTCATCGACGCCCTCGGCGACGAACACGTGGCCACGGGACGGCCGATCGTCTACACCTCGGCCGACAGCGTGTTCCAGATCGCGGCGCACGAGGGGGTAGTCCCCATCGCGCAGCTCTACGAGTGGTGTCACATCGCCTACGAGCTGGCGGTCGAGGGGCGCGGGCTCGGCCGTGTCATCGCGCGACCCTTCGTGGGCACGTCCGGGGCCTGGACGCGGACGGCCAACCGCCACGACTACGCCATGCCGCCCACGGCCGAGACGCTGCTCGATCGGCTGACGGCGCGCGGCGTGCCGGTGACGGCGGTGGGGAAGGTGAGCGACCTCTTCGCCGGACGCGGCATCAGCCGGGCGCTGCCGACGGCCAGTGACGACGCGGGCGTGGACGCGCTCGTGTCGCTGCTCGGCGCCGACACGCCCGGGTTCCTCTTCGTGAACCTCGTCGACTTCGACACGAAGTACGGCCACCGCAACGACGTCGCCGGGTATGCCGCGAACCTCGAGCGGTTCGACCGCCGCCTGCCGGAGATTCTCGCCGCGGTGGGCGACGACGACCTGCTCATCGTGACCGCCGATCATGGCAACGACCCCACCACGCCGAGCACCGACCACTCACGGGAATACGTGCCGCTGCTCGTCACGGCGCGGTGGATGACGGCGCCCGGGCCGCTCGGCGAGCGCGCCTCGTTCGCCGACGTGGGACAGACGCTGGCCGCCTGGTTCGGCGTGGGCCCGATCGTGCACGGCGCGAGTTTCCTCGACCTGCTCCGCTGAGCCGCGGAGCCCTGCTACCATGACGGGATGTCGCAGGCCGCAGAGGGCGTCGCATGACCATCCGTGAAGAGCTCGAAGCCCGGGAACTCGAGTCGCTGGCGCCGCAGGCGGCGCGGGCCGCGGCGACGAAGGGCCGGATGCGTCCGGAGCCCGAAGATCCCATCCGTCCGGCGTTTCAGCGCGACCGCGATCGGATCATCCACACGAAGGCCTTCCGGCGCCTGAAGCACAAGACGCAGGTCTTCTTCTCGCCGGCCGGCGATCACTACCGAACGCGCCTCACGCACACGCTCGAGGTGTCACAGATCGCGCGCACGATCGCCAAGGTGCTGCGCCTGCACGAAGAGCTCACCGAGGCCATTGCGCTCGGCCACGACCTCGGCCACACGCCGTTCGGCCACGCCGGCGAGCGCGTGCTCAAGACACTGAGCCCGAAGGGCTTCAACCACTACGAGCAGAGCCTGCGCATCGTCGACGTGCTCGAGCACGACCGGCAGGGGCTGAACCTCACGTGGGAAGTGCGCGACGGCATCGCGCGCCACTCGAAGGGCAAACACGGCCTGCCGGTGGGGGCGCCGCCCGAACATCGCGCCTCGACGATGGAAGGGCAGGTGGCCCGCGTGGCCGACATCGTCGCCTACGTGAACCACGACGTCGACGACGCCATCCGCGCCGGCCTGCTCGACGAGCGGGCGCTGCCGGCCACGGCCCGGACGGTGCTCGGTGGCTCGGCCTCGGAACGCATTGGCCGGATGGTGTCGGACGTCGTGCGCGAGACGCTCGCCGGTGGCACTGACGAAATCCGCATGAGCGGCGAGATGCTCGAGGCCACGCTCGCGCTGCGCGACTTCCTGTTCACCGAGGTCTACGAGAACGCCGCCGCCATGGCCGAGTTCGCCAAGGCCGAGGGCATTCTGGGCGGGCTCTGGGAGCGGGTACAGAAGCAGCCGGACGCCTTCCTGGATCTGCGTACCGTCGAGGCGGAAGGGCTGGACGTGGCCACCCAGGACTTCATCGCCGGGATGACCGACCGCTACGCCGTCGGTCTCTTCGAGCAACTCGTCATTCCGAAGCCGTGGGTGGGCCCATGGCCCGTGTCTGAACGGTCGCCGGCCGGCCGTTGAGCCGGTGCCCGTCCCGCGTGGCCATCGCTCCAATGGGCAAAGATCTGGCGAAGGAGGGCAGGGAAACCGCGTGATATACTGGCTGGTCGGCTCGCCTGCCGCAACGCAGTTCTGGGCCTGAATACTCATGTTGCTCGACCTGACCCCCATCCGCCAGCCCGAGACGCCCGTGGACCGCACGATGGCGCCCGAGGCGTTCGCTGCCGACGAGGAATTCCGGATCGTCGCGCCGGCGCGTCTCGTGGGCACGCTCCACAAGGACGAGGACCGCTACCGGCTCGTCGGGCGGGTAACGACAGAGGTGGAACTGGCGTGCAGCCGCTGCGCCGAGCCGTTCCGTATGCCCGTGGACGGTACCTTCGAGCTGCGTTTCCTGCCGCAGGCGCTCGCCGGCAACAAGGACGAAGACCCCGAGACCGACCCGACGACGGCGTTCTACGCCGACGACGCGATCGACCTCGGACAGGTGGTGCGCGAGCAGTGCTACCTGGCGATTCCCATGAAGCCGCTCTGCACTCCCGACTGTCAGGGGCTCTGCTCCAATTGCGGGATCAACCTCAACACCGAGCGCTGTCAGTGCGCGCCGACGTGGCAGGATCCACGTCTGGCCGTGCTGTCGACGCTCGCCTCTGCCCGGACGAACGACGATGCCTAATCCCAAACGCCGACACTCCAAGACCCGCGGCCGCAAGCGCCGCACCCACGACGCGCTGCCGCAGACCACGGCGGGCGCCTGCCCGCAGTGCGGAGAGCCGAAGGCGCCGCACCGCGTGTGCGCGTACTGCGGGTTCTACAACGAGCGGCAGGTCCGCGCCGTCGACGAGGAGTAGAGCGCTGAGCGCGTGCCTCGCCGGCCCTGAATGGGGCTGGCGGTGAGGCCGTCGTCCGGCCGGTCCGTACGGATCGCCGTCGACGCGATGGGTGGCGACTTCGCGCCGTCCCGCGTCGTCGATGGCGCGCTTGCCGCGGCCCGGCACTCCGGCGTGGCGGTGACGCTCGTCGGCCGCGCCGACGCCATCGCGGCGGAGCTCGCGCGGCACGACGACCGGGCGGCGCTCGACGTCACCGTCGTCGACGCGCCTGATGTCATCGGCATGGACGAGTCGCCGGCGGCGGCGCTCCGTCGCAAGCCGGGGGCGTCGATCCGCGTGGCCGCCGAGCTCGTGCAGCGGGGCGAGGCTTCGGCGCTCGTGAGCGCCGGGCACACCGGTGCCACGGTCGTCGCGGCGCACGCGGTCTTCGGCATGCTGCCGGGCGTGGATCGTCCGGCACTCGCGCCGGCCATTCCCACCCGCACCGGCATGGCGGTGCTGCTCGATGCCGGAGCCACCGTGGAATGCCGGCCGCCGTTCCTCCTGCAGTTCGGTGTGCTCGGGGCCGTGTACGCGGAAGCGCTGCTGGGCGTGGCGCGTCCCCGGGTCGGGCTGCTCTCGATCGGCGAGGAAGAAGGCAAGGGCAACGAACTCACGCGCGAAGCGTACAAGCTGCTCAAGGCGGCGCCCGTCAACTTCGCCGGCAACATCGAGGCGCGCGACATCTTCTCGGGTGCGGCCGACGTCATCGTGTGCGATGGCTTCACCGGCAACGTCGCGCTCAAGCTGAGCGAGGGGCTCGTCGAGACGGTCGAGGAGCTGCTCGGCGCCGAACTCTCCAGCACCTTTTCGAGTCAGGTGGGCTACCTGCTGTCGCGCCGGGCGTTCCGTCGCTTCCGCAAGCGGCTCGATTACTCGGAATACGGCGGTGCGCCGCTGCTCGGCGTGTCGGGGCTCGTGTTCGTATGCCACGGGCGCAGCTCGGTGAAGGCGATTCGTAATGCCGTCGTCGCGGCCGCCCGCTTCGCGGCCGACGACATCCTCGGGCGGATGAAACAGCGCGTGACCGCGCAACTGATGGGGGATCGATGATCGCGTTCGTGTTTCCCGGCCAGGGCTCGCAGGCCGTCGGTATGGGCAAGGCCCTCGCCGAGGCCTTCCCGGTCTGCCGCGAGACGTTCGAGGAGGCCGATGCCGCGCTCGGGATGTCGCTCAGCACGATCATCTTCGAGGGGCCGGCCGACCGCCTCACGCTGACCGAAATCACGCAGCCGGCGATTCTCACCATGAGCGTGGCGGCCTGGCGCCTGCTCGAATCGCGTGGCTGCCGGCCGGCGATCGTCGCCGGGCACAGCCTGGGCGAGTATTCGGCCCACGTCGCCGCTGGCACCTTCAGCTTCGCCGACGCCGTGCGCACGGTGCATCATCGCGGCCGCTACATGCAGGAGGCGGTGCCGGTGGGCACGGGCGCCATGGCGGCCATTCTCGGCGCCGACGAAGCGCTCGTCGCGCGGGCGTGCATGGAGGCGGCCGACGGCGAGGTCGTGAGCCCGGCGAACCTCAATTCGCCTGGTCAGGTCGTGATCGCCGGCGCGACGGCCGCGGTAGCGCGGGCGGGGGAGCGCGCGAGGGCGCTCGGCGCGAAGCGCGTGATTCCGCTCACGGTCAGTGCGCCCTTCCATTGCGCGCTCATGACGCCGGCACAGGAGCGCCTGGCGCCGGAACTGCGCGCGCTCACGACGCGCGATCCGCGCGTGCCCGTTGTCGCCAACGTCGACGCCGAACCGCGTGACGACGCGGCGGCCTCCATTGAGGCGCTCATCCGTCAGGTCTCGGCGCCGGTGCGTTGGGAGGACTCGGTGCGCCGCCTTGCATCGGCGGGTGTCACCGCATATGTTGAGGTGGGTCCGGGCACGGTGCTGAGCGGGCTCATCCGGAAGGTCGCGCGCGAGGCAACGGTGCTCAATCTCGAGGCGCCGGATCAGCTGGCGGCCGTCGAGGCCCTGATGGCGGGCGAGCCCCGCGCGAGCGAACACTCATGACACGCTTCGAGGGGAAGGTCGCGCTCGTCACCGGCGCGTCGCGCGGCATCGGCCGGGCGATCGCCGCCATGCTGGCGGCGCAGGGCGCCACGGTGGTGGCGGCGGCGCGCGGCGACAATGCGGTCGCGACCGTCGAGGCCATCCGTGCCGCCGGCGGACGGGCTGAGGCCCTCTCGCTCGATGTGACCGACGCCGACGCGGCCGTGGCCGCGGTGCAGGGCGTGGTCGCCACGCATGGCCGCCTCGACATCCTCGTGAGCAACGCCGGCATCACCCGCGACCAGCTGATGCTGCGCATGAAGCGCGCCGACTGGGACGAGGTCATCGCCACGAACCTCACGGCCGCCTTCGTGCTGTGCCAGGCCGCGCTCAAGCCGATGCTCAAGCAGCGCGGCGGGCGCATCGTGGCCATCAGCTCGGTCGTCGGCCAGATGGGCAATGCGGGGCAGGCCAATTACGCGGCGTCGAAGGCCGGCCTCATCGGCTTCTGCAAGTCGCTCGCTCGTGAAGTCGGATCGCGCAGCGTCACCGTGAACGTGGTGGCGCCCGGCTTCGTCGAGACCGACATGACGAAGGCCGTGAACGAAGAGACGCAGAAACAGTGGGCGGCGCAGATCCCGCTGGGACGGCTCGGCTCGCCCGACGACATCGCGGCGGCAGTCTGTTTCCTGGCGTCGGACGAGGCGTCGTATATTACTGGGCAGGTTCTCGCAGTCAATGGCGGGATGTACACGTAGGAGGGCCAGATGGCCGTAGCGGATAAGGTGAAGAGCATCATCGTTGAGCAGCTCGGGGTGGACGAAGAGGAAGTGACGTCGGACGCCTCGTTCGTCGAGGACCTCGGCGCGGATTCGCTCGACACCGTCGAACTCGTCATGGCATTCGAAGAAGAGTTCGAAATCGAGATTCCCGATGAAGACGCCGAGAAGATCACGCGCGTCAAGGACGCCGTCGAGTACATCGAGAAGAACGCCAAGGGCAAGAAGTAGGGACGAGGGGGCACTTTGAACAGGCGAGTCGTCGTCACCGGCATCGGGCTGGTGACGTCCCTGGGAATCGGGACCGAGGCCACGTGGCAGGCGCTGCTCGCCGGCACGTCGGGCGCGGGCCCGATCACGAAGTTCGATGCCGAGCGCTTCGCGACGAGGTTCGCCTGCGAGGTGAAGGGCTTCGATGCGCTGGCGTACGTGGAGAAGAAGGACGTCAAGAAGATGGACGTCTTCATCCAGTTCGCCATCGCTGCGTCGCACATCGCGGTGGCCGACTCCGGACTGGTCATCACGCCGGAGAACGCGCCCGACGTGGGCGTGTGCATCGGCTCGGGCATCGGGGGCTTCCGCACCATCGAGGATGAGCACAGCGCGCTCATCGACGGCGGCCCGCGGAAGATCTCGCCGTTCTTCATCCCCGCGGCCATCATCAACCTGGCCTCGGGCCAGGTGTCGATCCGCTTCGGCGCCAAGGGCCCGAATCTGGCGACCTGCACGGCCTGTTCGGCGTCGGCGCACGCCGTCGGCGACTCCTACGAGATCATCAAGCGCGGCGATGCCGACGCCATGATCACGGGCGGGTCGGAAGCCGCCATCACGCCGATGAGCGTCGGCGGCTTCGGCGCCCTGCGGGCGCTCTCGACGCGGAACGACGCGCCGGCGAAGGCCAGCCGTCCGTTCGACAAGGGCCGCGACGGCTTCATCATCGGCGAGGGCGCCGGTGTGCTCGTGCTCGAGGAACTCGAGCATGCGAGGGCGCGCGGCGCCAGGATCTACGCCGAGATCGTCGGCTACGGCATGGCCGGCGACGCGTACCACATCACAGCCCCCTCGGAAGACGGCGACGGCGCCTACCGCGTGATGACACGCGCCTTGCGCAAGGCCGGGCTGCAGCCGTCGGACATCGACTACGTGAACGCGCATGGCACGTCCACGCCGTTCAACGACAAGCTCGAGACACTGGCGATCAAGCGCTGCTTCGGCGACCACGCCGCGCGGCTGGCCATCTCGTCTACCAAGTCGATGACCGGGCACCTGCTCGGCGCGGCCGGTGGTGTCGAAGCGGGCATCTCGGCCCTCGCGGTATATCACCAGGTGGCGCCGCCCACGATCAACCTCGACGAGGCCGACCCCGAGTGCGACCTCGACTACGTGCCGCACACGAAGCGGCCGATGCCGATCCGGCACGTGCTCTCGAACTCGTTCGGGTTCGGCGGCACCAACGCCGCACTGATTCTCAGTCGTTTCGAGGAATGAGCCGGGTGGCGCGGACGACGCGCCGCGGGCCGCACACGCCATGAAGATTGCCGTCTGTATCAAGCAGGTGCCGACGCGGGAGTGGCAGCCGCGTCTCACCGACGACAAGCGCTGGGTGCGCGACGCCGACATCTCCTACGAGATGAACGAGCCCGACGCCTACGCGCTCGAGGAAGCGCTGCGCCTCAAGGAGAGACACGGCGGGGAAGTGGTGGTCGTCTCGGCCGGGCCCGCCCGCGCGCAGCAGGTCATCCGCGAAGCGCTCGCCCGCGGCGCCGACCGCGCCATCCACGTGCAGGACGACGCCCTCGGCACCGCCGATGCGTGGGCCGGCGCGGTCGCGGTGGCCGAGGCGGTGAAGGCCGACGCCTTCGACATCGTGCTGACCGGTCTGCAGTCGGACGACCAGGGCCACGGCCAGTTCGGGCCCGTCCTGGCCGAGCGCCTCGGCATGCCGCACTCGACCATCATCATGGAAGTGCAGATCGCGGACGGTGTGCTGCGCGCCAAGCGCGAACTCGAAGGCGGCTGGTTCCAGTACGTCTCGATGCCGCTGCCGGCGCTGCTCACGATTCAGAGCGGCATCAACCAGCTCCGCTACGCCACGCTCAAGGGCATCATGGCGGCGAAGAAGAAGGAGGTCCGTGTGGTGACGCCGGCCGCCCCGGCCGCCTCCCGCATCAAGGTGCTCGGACTGTCCGCGCCGCAGAAGTCGAAGCAGACGGTGATGATTTCGGGCTCGCCGCAGGACGCCGCGCGCGAGCTCGTGCGTCGCCTGCGCGAAGAGGCGCGTGCCCTATGATTCTCGTCATCAGCGAACAGAAGAACGGCACGCTTAATCGCGCCAGCTGGGAAGCGATTGCCGCCGCCCAGGCGCTCGCCGCCGGCGCCTCGCCGATCACGGTTGCCGTGTTCGGGGCGGACGTCGCCGCCGCGGCACAGGAGCTGGCGGCCGCGGATGTCGAGGCGGTGTGGGCCGTGACGCATCCGGCTCTTGGCGGCTACACGCCCGACGCCTTCGTGGCGGCGGTGGCCGAGGTGGTGCAGGCGCTCTCCCCGTCGCACGTGTGTTTCCCGCACACCTACCAGACCCGCGACTTCGCGCCGGTGCTGGCGGCGCGGCTCGACCGCACGCTCGTGACCGACGTGACGAGCGTCACCCACAAGGACGGCGCGGCCGTGTTCACGCGGCCGATGTTCCAGGGCAAGCTCGTGGCGGACGTCGTGGCCGACGGTCCGGCGCCGCATCTCATCTCGTGGCAGATCGGCTCCTTCCGTGCCGATGCGGCCGCGAAGGGCGCCGGCGCGCCTGTCACGCCGCGCACGGCGACGATCGACGCCGCGGTGCTGCGCCAGACGGCCGAAGCGCCGTTCCAGGAATCGAAGGCGGCGGTCGACCTGTCGCAGGCCGAACGCATTGTCGCCGTGGGCCGCGGCATCAAGGCGCAGGAGCACGTGGCGCTGGCCGCGCAGCTCGCGAAGGCGTTCGGTGCTGAACTGGCCGCCTCGCGCCCGATCTGCGACAACGGCTGGCTGCCGATGGAACGCCAGATCGGCAGCTCCGGCCAGACCGTGGCGCCGAAGCTGTACGTGGCCATCGGCATCTCCGGCGCCATTCAGCACCTGGTCGGCATGAAGGGGTCGCGCACCATCGTCGCCATCAACAAGGACGCGGAAGCGCCGATCTTCGAAGTGGCTGACTACGGCATCCAGGGCGACATCTTCGAACTGGCGCCGGCCCTCATCGCGGAGCTCGGACAGCCCTGACGCCGGCTGCCGCGGCAACGCGGCGGAACGGCGCGGAAACGGCGGCGACATGGAACGCGAGACCCTCGACGTCGACATCCTCGTGGTGGGCGCGGGCCCGGCGGGTCTCTCCGCCGCGCTGCGCCTGTCGCAGCTGCAGGCACAGCAGGGCGGCGAGCCGCTCTCGGTGGCCGTCATCGACAAGGCCCGCGAGGCCGGCGCGCACTCGCTCTCTGGCGCGCTGCTCGATCCGTCCACCCTGGCCGACCTCGTGCCCGACTTCAGGGCCAAGGGCGCGCCGCTCGCCTGCGAGGTGACGAACGACGCCGTCTACCTGCTCGGCGCGACCAACCGCTACAAGCTGCCGATCACGCCGCCGCCGTTCATGAACCACGGCAACCACGTGATCTCGCTCAGCCACTTCGTGAAGTGGCTGGCCCAGCAGGTGGAAGCCGCCGGCACCGACATGTTCATGGGCTTTGCCGGCCAGTCGGTGCTGTTCGAGGGCGAGCGCGTAGTCGGCGTGCGCACGGGCGATCGCGGCGTCGGCAAACACGGCACACCGCGCGGCGCGGTCGAGCCAGGGGCCGACATCCGCGCCAAGGTCACGATCTTCGCCGACGGCGTACGCGGCCACCTCACGAAGGAGCTGACGCGCGAGCTGCAACTCGGCAGCACGCATCCGGCGCAGTTCGGCATCGGCCTGAAGGAGCTGTGGGACGTCCCGAAGGATCGGCTCGCGCCCGGCACCGTCATCCATACGCTCGGCTGGCCGCTGCGTAACGAGGAGTTCGGCGGCAGCTGGATCTACGCCATGCCCGACGGGCGGCTCTCGATCGGCTTCGTCGTCGGCCTCGACTACAAGGATCCGCTGCTCGATCCGCACCAGGCGTTCCAGCGCTTCAAGACCCATCCGTTCATCAGCGACATCCTGCGCGACGGGCAGCTCGTGCGCTTCGGCGCCAAGGCGCTGCCCGAAGGCGGCTGGAACACGCAGCCTACGCTCTACGCGGATGGCGCGCTCATCGTCGGCGACGCGGCGAACTTCGTGAACTCGATGCGCCTCAAGGGCATCCACCTCGCGATGCGGAGCGGCATGCTCGCCGCCGAGGCGGCCTTCTCGGCCGTGCGGCGCGACGATACGTCGAAGACGGTGCTCGGTGCCTACAAGGCCGCGATCGATGCCTCGCCCGTGAAGCAGGAGCTGTATCCGGTGCGCAACGTGCACCAGGCCTTCGGCGGCGGCACGCTCATCGGCTCGGCCTTTGCGGGCGTGGCGATGGCCACCGGCGGCTGGTGGCCGGATGACCTGCACGGCCACGCCGGGCACACGCAGATGCGCACGCTGGCCGACTACTACGGCCTCGAGAAGCGCCACGTGCTCACGCCCTCGAACGCCGTCGCGCCCGACCGCGTGCTCACGTTCGACAAGGCCACGAGCGTGCACTTCGCCGGCGTGCACCACGAGGAAGACCAGCCAGCGCATCTGCGGGTGCAGACGGACGTGTGCCACTCGGTGTGCGGACCGGAGTTCGGGCATCCGTGCGTGAAGTTCTGCCCGGCCAACGTCTACGAAATGGTCGACAACGGCGCCGGCGGCAAGCGCCTGCAGCTGAACGCGTCGAACTGCGTGCACTGCAAGACGTGCGACATCATGGACCCCTACGGGGTCATCACGTGGGTCGCGCCCGAAGGCGGCGAAGGCCCGCAATACGACGGCATGTGACCGCCGACGCCCCTGACGACCCGGCACGTCCGGCGTGGCAGCGATCGTGGCGGCGCCGCGCCGAGATCGCGGCGATTGCCGGCCTCGGCGCACCGCTGCTCGGTCTGCTCGCCAGGACCCTCCGCCTCGAGGCGGTGGGGCGCGAACATCTCGACGCGCTCGACGTGAGCGGCGAACGCTACATCGTGGCGCTCTGGCACGGCCATATCCTGCCCAGCATGTACTACTTCCGCGATCGTGGCATCGTGGTCGTGACGAGCGAGAACTTCGACGGCGAGTGGATTGCGCGGATCATCTGCCGCTTCGGCTTCGGCGCCGCGCGCGGCTCGAGCTCGCGCGGCGGCGCCCGGGCGCTGCGCTCGCTGCTGCGGTCGACCGCGCATCAGCCGGCGGCGTTCACCGTGGACGGCCCGCGCGGCCCGCGCGGCGTGGCGCAGCCGGGGGTCGTGTGGCTGGCGAGAGCCACGGGCCATCCCATCCTGCCGATTCACGCGGCCGCCGATCGCCACTGGACAATGAAGAGCTGGGACCGCACGCACATCCCGAAGCCGGGCGCGCGCGTGGTCGTGGCGATGGGCGCGCCGATGCGCGTCGCGAGAGACACCGACGAGGCCGGACTCGAGACGGCGCGGGTCGCGCTCGAACAGGCGCTCGGCGACGCCGAGCGGACCTGCACGGCGGCGCTCGCAGGTCCGGCCGGCACGAGAGGATGAGGACGGCATGCTGCTGCTGACGAGCGAGCGCTTCGCGCACCATCTGACCCCGCCAGGACATCCCGAGCGGCCCGAACGCGCCGAGGCGCTGCGCCGGGTGGCGCTGGCGTGGGAACGTGCGGGCCACGAGCTGCGCGAGCCGTCGCCGGCCGACGACGCGACGCTGGCACTGGTGCATGCGCCCGACTACGTGGCGGCGATTCATGAGACGGCGGGGGCCGCTGTGCGGCTCGATCCCGACACCACGACGAGCCCGGAGTCGTACGACGTCGCGGCACTCGCCGCCGGCGCCGTCATCGACGGCGTGCGTCACGTGCTCGCGCATCCTGGCGACCCGGCGGTGGCGCTCGTGCGGCCGCCCGGCCATCACGCCGAGCCGGCGCGGGCCATGGGCTTCTGCCTGTTCAACAGCATCGCCGTCGGTGCGGCGTGGGCCCGCCGCGAGGGGCTCGCGCGTGTCGCCATCGTGGACTTCGACGTGCATCACGGCAACGGCACGCAGGCGGCCTTCTACGGCGATCCGTCGGTGCTCTTCGTCTCGACGCACCAGTTCCCGTACTACCCGGGTACCGGCGCCGCGAACGAGATCGGCCGTGGGGCCGGCGTCGGATTCACCGTGAACCTGCCGCTCGAGGCCGGGGCGGGTGACGCCGACCTCGACGAGGTGTTTCGCGCCGTCGTCGTGCCCGTGCTCGATCGCTTCCGGCCGGAGCTGCTGCTCGTCTCGGCGGGTTTCGACGCCCACCACGACGATCCGCTCGGCGGCTTCCGGATGACGCCGTCGGGGTTCGCGCACCTGGCGCGGCTGCTCGAGGGGGTGGCGCAGCGCCACGCCGGCGGCCGTGTCGTGTACGTGACCGAAGGCGGCTACAGCCTCGAGGGCCTCACCTCGTCGCTTGATGCCGTGCTGGGCGTGCTGGCCGGCCGCGAGACGGCCGCCGCGGACGTCGACGTTCCCGGTGACCGGTCACGAGGCCTGGCCGCCGCGGCGGAGGCCAGGGCGGCCCTCCAAGGCGCCTGGCCGGGGCTCTGAGCGCCGGCCTCGGCATCCGATAGTGGATGCGGGCCGTGGGAATGCGCGCGCGGGCCGCCGCGCCGCCAGCCCCCGGCTGGTAGAATTCAAGCGGCGGCGGTTCGGCCGCCTTTTCCGGTGCCCAAGACCCGTGTCTGACTATCATCCGCAAGACCTCGATCAGAAGTGGCAGAAGCGCTGGCACGACCAGCAGGCCTTCGAGGTCGTCGTCGATCCGTCGAAGCCGAAGTTCTACTGTCTCGAGATGTTCGCGTATCCCTCGGGACACGCGCATGTCGGGCACGTGCGGAACTACATCATCGGCGACGTCGTTGCCCGCCTGAAGCGCCTGCAGGGCTTCAACGTGCTGCACCCCTTCGGCTGGGACGCGTTCGGGCTGCCGGCCGAGAACGCCGCGATCAAGGGCGGGATCCATCCCGAGACGTCGACCCTCGCCAACATCGCCCACATGAAGGGGCAGTTGCAGCGTCTCGGCATCAGCTACGCGTGGGGCCGGGAGCTCGCGACCTGCCTGCCCGACTACTACCGCTGGAACCAGTGGCTCTTCACGCGAATGTTCGAGCGCGGCCTGGCCTACCGCCGGCGCTCCACCGTGAACTGGTGCCCGAGCTGCCAGACCGTGCTCGCCAACGAGCAGGTGGTCGACGGCGCCTGCTGGCGCTGCGGCTCGCTCGTGGTCGAGAAGGATCTCGAGCAGTGGTTCTTCAAGATCACGGCCTACGCCGACGACCTGCTCGCCGGCGCCGATGGCCTCACATCGTGGCCCGAGAAGGTGCTCACGATGCAGCGCAACTGGATCGGCCGCTCCGAGGGCGCGCGGGTCCGCTTCGCGATCGAGGGAGAGCCCGACGGCGTCGACGTCTTCACGACGCGCATCGACACGATCTACGGCGCCACGTTCCTCACGCTCGCGCCGGAACATCCGCTCGTGCCGCGGCTGGCTGCGCGTACCGGCCGCGCCGACGTGCTCACCGAGGCGCAGCGCTACCGCGGCCAGGACCGCACCGCCCGCATGTCGGGCGAGGCGGGGAAGGAAGGCGTCTTCACCGGCGCCTACGCGGTGAATCCGTTCTCGGGCGAACGCGTGCCGATCTGGGTCGCGAACTTCGTGCTCGGTGAATACGGCACCGGCGCCGTGATGGGCGTGCCGCACGGCGACCAGCGCGACTTCGAGTTCGCGCGCAAGTGCGGCCTCGAGGTGCGCGCGGTCATCCGCGCGGCCGACGGCACCGTGCCGGATCCGGCGGCGATGACCGAAGCGCACGGCGAGGAGGGCACGGTCGTGAACTCGGGTGCCTACGACGGCATGACGTCCGCCGAGGCGCGCCGGTGCATGACGGCAGACGCGGAAGCTCGCGGGTTCGGCACCGGCTCCGTGCAGTTCCGCCTGAAGGACTGGGGCATCTCGCGCCAGCGCTACTGGGGCACGCCGATTCCGATGATCCACTGCCCGGTGGACGGCATCGTGCCGGTGCCCGACGACCAGTTGCCGGTCGTGCTGCCGAAGGTGACCGAGTTCACCGGCCGCGGCGACTCGCCGCTCGCGCACGTGCCCGAGTTCGTGAACGTGACGTGTCCCAGGTGCGGAGGCCCCGCCCGGCGCGAGACCGACACGATGGACACGTTCGTGGACTCGTCGTGGTACTTCTACCGCTTCGCCGATGCGCACAACGACCGCCTGCCGTTCGATCCGGCGGCCGTGAAGTACTGGGGCCCGGTGGACTTCTACTCGGGTGGTGTCGAACACGCCATCCTGCACCTCATCTACTCGCGATTCTTCGCCCGGGTGTTCCGCGACCTCGGCATGATCGATCACAGCGAGCCGTTCACGCACCTCCTCACCCAGGGGATGGTGCTCAAGGACGGCAACGTGATGTCGAAGTCGAAGGGCAACGTCGTCGATCCCGACACGATGCTCCAGAAGGTGGGCGCCGACGCGCTGCGCACGTATGTCATGTTCGTCGCGCCGCCCGAGAAGGAAGTCGAGTGGAGCGATGCCGGGCTCGACGGCATGTTCCGCTGGCTGGCGCGCCTGTGGCGCGTGGCCGATCAGTGGCGCGCGGCCGCCGTGGCGGCGCCGCCGCTCGACGTGGCCGCGCTCGCCCGCGAGGAGCGCGCGCTGCGCCGCAAGACGCACGAGACCATCCGCCGCGTGACGGCCGACATCGACGTCCGCAAGCAGATGAACACGGCCATCTCGGCGATGATGGAGCTCGTGAACGACTTCTATCTCTTCACGGAGCAGCAGCGCACCGCCCCCACCGCACAGGGCGCGGCCGTGGCGCGTGAGGCCGTCGAAGCGCTCGTGCGGCTCGTCTCGCCGTTTGCGCCGCACACGGCCGAGGAGCTGTGGGAAGCCTACGGACACTCGGGCGGCCTGGCGGCGGCGTCGTGGCCGGTCGTGGACGAATCGGCCGCGCAGGCCGAGGAAGTGGTCATTCCGGTGCAGGTGAACGGCAAGGTGCGGTCTCGGCTCACGGTGGCGCCCGACATCAGCGATGCGGACCTGGAGGCGCTGGCACTGGCCGATGCCGCGGTCGTGCCGCACCTGGCGGGGAAGACCCTCCGCAAGGTGGTGGTCGCGCGCGGGCGGCTCGTCTCGGTGGTCGTGGGATGACACGGCAGGGACCAGGGACCGGGGACCAGGGAGCAGGGGCGGTGCTGACGCGCCGTGACGTGCTGCGTGTCGTGCCGTTCGCCGGCGCCTCGCTGGTGATGGCCAGCTGCGGCTACTCGCTCGCCGGGCGCGGCTCGTTCCTGCCCGACTACATCCAGTCGCTCGGCATCCCGATGTTCGGCAACCGCACGCCGTATTCGCCGCTCGAACAGATCTTCACCGAGAAGGTGCGCGTCGAGTTCCAGGGACGCGGCCGCTACCAGGTGGTGCCGAACGACACCGGCGTCGATGGCGTGGTGCGCGGCGAGATCATGAGCATCGGCGCGGCCCCGGCCGGCTTCAATCCGAGCCAGCAGGCCTCGCGCTATCGCTTCACGGTGGTCGTCAGCGTGTCGTTCGCCGACGCGCAGCAGAAGAAGACGCTGTGGGAGAACCCGTCGCTCTCGTTCAGCGACGAGTACGAACTGGCAAGCGCCTCGAGCGCGAACCTCGCCGCCTCGGGCGGCGCCGGGGCGTTCATCGACCAGGAACGTGCCGCGGTCGATCGCCTCAGCACCGACTTCGCGCGCTCGGTCGTGAGCGCCATCATGGAAGCGTTCTGAGCGGTCCCGCATGACACCGGCCCAGGTTCGCGCCCAGATCGCGTCGGGGACGACGCACCCTATCTACCTGCTCGAAAGTGACGACGCGCCCTCGCGCTACGACCTGGCGCAGGCGTTCCTCGCGCTCGTGGACGAGGGCCTGCACGCCTTCAACACCGCGGCATTCCACGCGCGCGAAGCCGGCAACGCCGGCGACCGCGACCAGATGCTCTCGGCCATCCTCGGCGCCGCGCGCACGCTGCCGATGATGGCGCCACGTCGCATCATCCTCGTGCACGACGCCGAGTTCCTGCTGACGCCGCGCAAGGCGAAGGACGAGGAGCCGCCGCCGGCCGACGCCCCGGCAGGGAAGCGCAAGGCGCGGGCGACGACACCGGCGGAAGACTTCGAGGCCTACGTGGCGGCGCCCGAGCCCCTCACCACGCTCGTGCTCGACGCGCCGTCGCTCGACCGCGGCCGCCGCATCACGAAGCTGCTGTTGCAGAAGGCGATGGTGGTCGACTGCGGCAGCCTCGAGACGGCGGCCGACGCGGCGCGCTGGATCACGGCCCGGCTCGAACAGGACGAGATGACGATGGACGCGCCGGCCATGCGGGCGCTGGTCGAGGCGACCGGCCTGCACCTGTCGCGTATCCGCGCCGAGATCGACAAACTGGTGCTCTATGCGGGAGGGAACGCGGCGATTACCGCAGGCGATGTCCGGGACGTCGTGATTCCCGCAGAGGACGCTGAGGGGAAGTGGGCGTTGTCAGACGCCATTCAGACAGGGCAGACCGCGAATGCGGTGCGTGAGCTGGGTGCTTTGTTGGACGAGGGCGTGCCGGCGCCGCTCGTGCTCGGACAGATTCGCGCCGCGGTGGGCCGGCTGCGTCCCGATCAGCGGGCACGCCAGGCGCTCCGGCGGGTGCTGGAGACGGATCTGGCGGTCAAGAGCTCACGCGGGGAACCGCGCTACGTCCTCGAGACGCTGGTGGTGGAAGTGTGTGCGGGCGCCCCGGGCACGCCCGCGGGCCCGACTAGGCGGTCTTGGGCTTGAGCTTCGCCGCGATACGCGACTTGTAGCGACCGGCCGTGTTCTTGTGGATGATGCCCTTGCCGGCCATCTTGTCCACGAGGGACGTCGCCGCGGTCAGCAACTTCTTCGCGTCGTCGATCTTGCCGGCGGTGAGCGCCGCCCGGATGGCCTTGAGGCCGGTGCGGAGCGCGGAACGCATGTCGCGGTTGCGGGCGCGACGCACGACGTTCTGACGGTGGGCCTTCAGGGCCGACTTGTTTCTCTTCGCCACGTGTACAAACCTCTAGCGGTGTGACTGCACCAAAAGCCGAAGAATATCACACTTAGTGCGAGCCCGGATGGGTCGCGTCGGACTTCGTGCCGGGCTGGGGCCGGTCGGAATAGCGCGTGACTTCACGGCCGTCGACCACCTCCACCCAGCGGTAGATGCGGGTGGACGCCCTGGCCGGGGCGCTCGTGGCCCGGCCCTTCGTGATCTTCTGCACGTACTCGCGGGTTTCGCGGTAGGGCGGCACCTTCTGGCCGTAGCGGTCCACCGCGCCGGCGCCGGCATTGTAGGCGGCAAGCGCCAACTCCACCTTGTCGTCGTAGCGGGCCAGCAGGCGCTTGAGATAGCGCACGCCGCCGCCGATGTTCTCGTCGGGGTCGAAGGGGTTGGCGACGCCCAGTTCGGCCGCCGTGGCCGGCATGAGCTGCATGAGCCCCATGGCGCCCTTGGGCGAGACGGCGTGCGGGTTGAAGGCCGATTCCACCTGGATGACAGCGCGCACCAGGTCGGCATCGACGCCGTGGGTCGTGGCGTGTTCGTCGATGGAGGAATCGAACTGCGCGGACTTCTTGTCGGGAGGGCGCGTCACGCGGACGGCCCGCGCCTTCGGCACTTCGAAGGTCTGCATCGGTGTGCCGCTCACGGGCGGTGTGTCTGAGAGCACCATCTGCCCGGCGGCATCGCGCCAGGCGTAGATCTGCGCGCTGGCCGTCCCCGTGGCGAGGACGAACAGGGCGACGACGAAGCAGAGGAGGCGGCCGGCAGCCATCGAGATCTGGGGGGCGGCGTGCCCGGGAGCACCCAGCCTTCCCCGGAGTATCGAGCACTCCGGCGCCGGAGATTAGCCCTGGAGCAGGCTGGCGATATGACTCCGTGCAGCGGCCAGCAAATCCGGGATCTTCGCCGCGTCCTTGCCGCCGGCTTCCGCGAAATCCGGGCGCCCGCCGCCCCCGCCGCCCACGATGGGTGCCAGGTGCTTCACGAGCGCGCCGGCCGGGGCCTTCTTCGCCGCGCCCGGGGTGACCGAGGCCACCATCGAGACGCGGCCGTCGCCGGTCGGGCCGGCCAGGAACACCACGCCCTCGCCGAGCTTCGACTTCGTCAGGTCGGCCAGCGCTCTCAGCGCCTCGCGGTCGAGGTCCGCCACCTGGCGGACGACGACCGTGAAGGCGCCCACGGTCGTCTCCGCGTCGGCATCGCTGCCGCCGCCGGCGCCGCTGCCGAGCGCGGCCGCCGTCTTCAGCTCGCGGATGTCCTTGAGCGCGCGGGCCAGCTGCGCGGCCTGCTGCTCGACCTTGGCGGCCAGCTCGCCAGGGGTGGCGTGCGCGGCCTCGCAGGCGCGCTGCAGATCGTGCACGGCCTGCCGCAGGTAGGTGAGGGCGGCCGTGCCCGTGAGCGCCTCCACGCGTCGCACCCCGGCCGCCACGCCGGATTCCTCGGTGACGACCACGAGGCCGATGTCGCCCGTGGCGCGCACGTGCGTACCGCCACAGAGTTCGGTGCTGAAGCGGCCGTCGCCGATGGCGACGACACGCACCTTGTCGCCGTACTTCTCGCCGAAGAGCGCGGTGGCGCCGTCGGCAATGGCCAGTTCGGTGTCTTTCACGACCGTGACCACGGGCTCGTTGGCGAGCACCGCGGCGTTGACCGTACGCTCGATGGCGGCCCGTTCGTCGGGCGTCATGGCGCCGCCATGCACGAAGTCGAAGCGCAGGCGATCAGGTGAGACGAGCGAACCGGCCTGCTTCACGTGGCCGCCGAGCGTCTGGCGCAAGGCGGCGTGGAGCAGGTGCGTCGCGGTGTGATTGCGGCGTACCGCGGCGCGGCGGGTGTGGTCGACGACCGGCACTACCCGATCCCCGACACGCAGCGGTTCAGCGGCCGAGGCGATGCGATGGCCGCGAGGCAGCCCGGCGCCGAGACGCACCACGTCGATGACGGCCGTCGATGCGCCCTGCGTGCCGCGCAGCACGCCGGCGTCGGACACCTGACCGCCGGCTTCGACGTAGAACGGCGTCGTGGCCAGCACGACGATGCCGGAGGCGCCGGCGTCGAGGCTGGCTACAGGCGTGAAGTCGGCGTCGAGCAGCGCGGCAATCGGCGTCGCCTCGCCGGCTTCGTGGTCGTAGCCGATGAAGGTCTCGGCAATCGGGGCGAGTGCGCCGCGTGCCTCCGCCGGGAGCTCGGCCTTCTTCGGCCCGCCGAAGGCGCTGTGCTTCCGCGCCTGTTCGCGCTGGGCCTCCATGCGCGCCTGAAAGCCTTCGACGTCCACGCGCAGGCCCTGGCTGGCCGCGGTGTCTTCGATGAAGTCGAACGGCATGCCGAAGGTGTCGTAGAGCGAAAACGCCTTGTCGCCGGGAATGACGCCACCAGCGCCGGCCGCCTCCATCACCTTTTCGAGGCGGGGCAGGCCTTCGGCCAGCACGGCGCCGAAGCGTTCTTCTTCCTGGCGCACGACCTTGGTCACGGCGTCGCGGCCGGCGACGAGCTCCGGATAGGCGCCGCCCATCTCGCCGACGAGGACGTCCACCAGTTCGTGGAGGAAGGCCGCTTCGAGGCCGAGCTTGCGGCCGTGGCGCATGGCGCGCCGCATGATCTTGCGCAGCACGTAGCCGCGCCACTCGTTCGACGGCACGACGCCGTCGGCGATGAGGAAGGTCATCGCCCGCAGGTGATCGGCGATGACGCGCATCGAGACGTCGCCGGGGGCCATCGTGCCGCCGTGCGTCCGTCCCGCCAGCCGGCCGACGGCGTCGAGGATCGGCGTGAAGAGCGCGGTGTCGTAGTTGGAGGTCGAGCCAGCCATCACGGCCGAGATGCGCTCGAGGCCCATGCCGGTGTCGATCGACGGCGCCGGGAGCGGTGTGAGCACGCCGTCGGCGTTCCTGTCGAACTCCATGAACACGTTGTTCCAGATCTCGACGAACCGCCCGCTGTCCGCCATCACGTCGGCACGGAACGGGCTCGTGCCCGAGGCATCGGGCACGCGGTCGTAGTAGATCTCTGAACATCGGCCGCAGGGGCCGGTGTCGCCCATCGACCAGAAGTTGTCGGCCACGCCCAGTTCGCCGATGTGTTCGGCCGGCAGGAACTCGCGCCAGCGCGCATAGGCATCGTCGTCGCGGGCGATGCCGGGCGCGCCCTCGAACACGGTGGCGTACAGGCGCGTCGGGTCGAGCCCCCACTCCTTCGTGAGCAGGTTCCAGGCGAGGGCGATGGCGTCCTGCTTGAAGTAGTCGCCGAACGAGAAGTTGCCGAGCATCTCGAAGAACGTGTGGTGGCGCAGCGACGGGCCGACGTTCTCGAGGTCGTTGTGCTTGCCGCTGACGCGCATGCACTTCTGCGACGTGGCGGCGCGCGTGTAGGGGCGCGTGTCACGGCCGAGGAAGACGTCCTTGAACTGGTTCATCCCGGCGTTGGTGAAGAGCAGCGTCGGGTCGTCGTGAGGCACCAGCGGGGAACTGGCGACGGTCGTGTGGCCGTGGGTCGCGAAGTAGGCGAGGAACGACCGGCGGATTTCGTTCGGATGCATCAGGGACATGGTACTAGGGGCTGGGGGCGTCCGGCTAGGGCGGGGCGGCTACGACTCGTCGTCGGGCGAACCGGCGCCACGGCGGCGCAGTCGGTTCATGACCGCCTGGACGTCGAAGCCCTGGCGCACGAGGGCGCCTGCGATGCGGCGGAAGGTGGCGCGGTCGAGCGGGCCCGCCGGCACAGCACGCAGGCGCTTGTCGAGCGCGCGCTCGAGCAGGGCATCCACATCGACCTGGGCGAGGGTGGCGTCGAGCGCGGAGTTCACCGTGTCGTCGCCGAGACCGAGGGCCTTGAGCGCGAGGCGGGCGCGGGTGGGGCCCCGGCCGCGGATGGCAGTTTCGCGGCGGGCAGCGGCGAGGGCGAGCCGTTCTTCGTTCAGGGCGCCGAGATCGACCAGTGACGTGATGATGTCTTCGGCGACCTCGGGCTCGACGCCGCGGCGGCGCAGCCGCTGCCGCACCTGCGTCTTCGACAGCTCGCGCATACCGAGCCAGCCGAGGGCCAGCGTGCGAGCCTGCGCGGGCGTGAGCGGCTCGCGCTCAGCCGCCGAAGCGCGTGATTTCCGGGGCACTGGCGGGCGCGGCGGCGGGCATCTTCTGCCCGAAGAGGGTACTGGCCATTTGATCGCGCGACAGTTCGGCTGTCGTCGAGATCCCCTGCACCTTCAGCTTGAACTCGTCGACGTTCGATGCCCAGCGCAGCGCTTCCTCGTAACTCACGAGGCCCTGCGAGAGCAGGCTGAAGATCGACTGGTCGAACGTCTGCATCCCGTACTGCGACGTGCCCTGGGCGATGGCGCCCTTGATGAGATGTGTCCTCTCCTTATCGACGATGCAGTCGCGCACGAACGGCGTGGCGATGAGCACCTCGACGGCCGGCACGCGCGAGGTGCCGTCGGTGCGCGGAATGAGGCGCTGCGCCACGGCGGCCTTGAGCACCGAGGCAAGCTGCAGGCGGATCTGCTTCTGCTGGTGCGGCGGGAACACCGAGATCACACGGTTGATGGTTTCCGTCGCGTCGAGCGTGTGCAGGGTGGAGAAGACGAGGTGGCCGGTTTCGGCCGCGTGCAGCGCGGTTTCGATCGTCTCCATGTCGCGCATTTCGCCGACGAGGATGACGTCCGGGTCCTGGCGCAGGGCGCTGCGCAGAGCGTGCGCGAACGAGCGGGTGTCGCTGCCGACCTCGCGCTGGTTCAGAATCGAGAGGTTGTCGCGGTGCAGATACTCGATCGGATCTTCGATCGTGATGATGTGCGTGTCGCGCGTCTTGTTGATATGGTCGATCATGGCGGCGAGCGTCGTGCTCTTGCCGCTGCCGGTCGTGCCGGTGACGAGCACGAGACCGCGCTGCTCGTCGGCGATCGTGCGCAGCACTGGCGGCAGGTCGAGCGCGTCGAACGTGCGCACGCCCATCGGAATGACGCGGAGCACGATGCCGATGGTGCCGCGCTGCTGGAAGACGTTGCAGCGGAAGCGGCCGAGACCGGCGACGCTATAGGCGAGGTCGAGCTCCTGCGCGTCCTTGAAACGCTGGCGCTGGTTCGCCGACATGATCGTGGCGGCCATCGTGACCAGGGCTTCGTGGTCGAGGCGCACGCTCGTCGTGAGGGGCTTCAGCTGCCCGTTGACCCGCACGACGGGGTAGTTGCCGACCTTCAGGTGGACGTCCGATGCTCCCTGATCCGTCGCGTCCTTCAGCAGTTGATTGATGTCCATGCCGGTTCGTGCAGCCCCGGTGAGACCCCGGTCTGCTCTTTCGGAATATCGGTTGGCCGGGGAACGGGCTGCAGGGCCGGGGGCGGCGCCGGGCTACTGTTTCTCGCCGCAGAACGGGCAGGTGACCGTTTTGGCGTGCAATGGCTTGGCGCAGTGCCAGCAGAACCGGGCCGGCGGCGTGTCGCGCGCCCGGAGCCGCTCGCGGATGTCCTTGGCGGCCGGGTCGCGGTCGGCCACGGCCGTGCCGGCGGCGGGCCACGGACGGCGGCTGGTACCGGCGGGGCGCGCGGCCAGAATCGCGTCGAGCAGGTCGTGGGCCCGGGCGTAGCGCTGCGAGACGTCCGGCGCCATCGCCTTCAGCACCACGTCGGCGATGACCTTCGGGATCTTCGGGTTGTGCAGCCGCGGCGAGGTCGTGAGCTCACCGCGCATCAGTTTGTCGAGGTCGCTCGGTGCCGGCGACTCGTAGGGCAGCCGGCCGGTGAGAAGCTGATACATGGTGACGCCGAGCGAGTAGACGTCCGAGGCGAAGACCGCCTTGCCGTGGAACTGCTCGGGGGCCATGTAGGGCGGACTGCCGATGACGGTCGTGCCGTGGGCAGCGATTTCGAGGAACCGCGAGGTGCCGAAGTCGGCCACCTTGGCGATGCCGGTCTCGGTCACGAGCACGTTCCCGGGGCGCAGGTCGCGGTGGATGATGCCCTGCTGGTGCGCGTGATCGACGGCGTTGCAAATCTGGCAGGCGAAGTCGAGCGCGCGGCCGAGATCGAGCGCGCCTTCGCGGTCGGAGATGGCTTCGAGCGTCTCGCCGGCCACGTACTCCATCACGATGAAGAACACGTCGTCGATGCGCTCGGCGGTGAGCACGGTGACGATGTTCGGATGGCTGAGCGTCGCCAGCAGGCGCGGCTCCCGCAGCAGCTCGCCGAAGTCGAGGCTCTGGCGGTGCGGCACCTTCAGCGCGACCTTCTTGTCGATCCAGGTGTCTTCGGCGAGGAAGACGGTGCCGAATCCACCGCTGCCGAGCGGCGCCAGGATCTTGTACTTGCCGATCACCTGGTCGCGAAAGAACATCCGCCCGAAGTATAGACGAAGGCTGCGCCGGCCGGGGACCCCGGCGCGGACGGTATAATCCGCGCGTGATCGCGCGTGTGCTCGTGCCGGCAGCCGCCCGTGAGGGCGACGTGCTCGACGTGCCGGCCGACGAGGCCGGACACCTCGTGCGCGTGCTGCGCCTCGGCCCCGGTGCCGCCGTGCGGGTCTTCGACGGCCGCGGCCACGAGTGGGACGCGACCCTGCGCGCGACGACGAAACAGGGCGCCGTGGTCGCGCTCGGCGCGGTGCGCGCTGCTGCGCCGGAGCCACGCGTCCGTTACACGCTGGCCGCGGCCGTGCTCAAGGGCGACGGTACGGACGGCGTCGTGCGCGACGCGGTGATGATGGGCGTGCAGGCGATCCGCCCGTTCGTCTCCGCGCGCACCGAAGTGCGGGCGGCCGCGCTTGAGCGGGCGCACCGGCGCGAACGCTGGGAGCGTGTGGCGGTGGCGTCGGCCAAGCAGTGTGGACGCGCCGTGCTGCCGGTGATTCACGACGTCGTGGATCTGTCCGCGGTGCTCGCTGCCGACGGCGACGCCCTGCGCCTGCTGCTCGCGGAGCCGGCCGTGGCGGTGACGGCTGCGCGACTGAGCGACATCGCGGCGCCGCAGGCGGTGAGCCTGGCGATTGGTCCCGAAGGCGGCTGGACGGCAGAGGAAGCAGAGAGAGCGATGGCCGCCGGATGGCAGTCGCTCACCCTTGGCGCGCGGGTGCTGCGCGCCGAGGCGGCGCCGCTCGCGGCGCTTGCGGCCTGTCAGGCCGTGTGGTCGGACACGTAACGGAGGAGCAGGACATGAAAGCGACGACGTGGATCGTGGCGGCGGGACTGGCGTGTGTGATGAGTGGCGCGCTGGCGGCGCAGGCGCCTGTGCCGGTACAGGCGGATCCGGATCCGGTGGCGACGTTCTCGATTCTCGGCTACGACCCGGCCACTGGCGAAGTGGGCGGCGCCGTGCAGTCGCGCGTCTTCTCGGTGGGGAACGGCGTGCTCTGGGCCGAGGCGGGTGTCGGCGCGGCGGCGTCACAGGCCATCGTGGACGTGAGCTACGGCCCGAAGGCCATCGCACTGCTCAAGGCCGGCATGGCGCCGCAGGCGATCCTGAAGGCGATCTGGGAGAGCGATCCGGATCCGCAGCCCGAACGCTGGACGAAACACGGCCGCCAGTTCGCCGTCATCAGTCAGAAGGGCGAGGTCGCGGCCTTCACGGGATCGAAGGCCACCGAGTGGGCCGGGCACAAGACGGGGAAGTACTGCACCGCGCAAGGCAACATCCTCGCCGGCGAAGCCGTGGTCACCGAGATGGTGCGCGCCTTCGAGACCACGACCGGGCATCTGTCGCAGCGGCTCACCGCGGCGCTCGAAGCCGGGCAGAAGGCCGGCGGCGACAAGCGCGGCATGCAGTCGGCCGCCATCCTCATCGCTGGCCAGGGGCAGGGCGTGTGGTTGAACAACGACGTCGTGATGCGCCTGCAGGTGGATGACAGCCCCGAGCCGATCAAGGAGCTGCGGCGTCTGGTGGACAGCTGGAACGATCGTCGTGTGAAGGGGCAGCAGCGCGCGGTGAAGTAGGCGCTGGCAGTAGCCGTGACGGCCTGCGTAGGCCGGACGCGGGAGCCGGGCGCAGCCCTTCGCCATCTACTCGAAGGCCGGTCGCTTGTGCGAACTAGCGGCGGCGCAGCACGTCGGCGCACCACTCGTCTTCGTGCGTGCGCGACACGACCTCGAAGGCGTCGAGCGCCGCTTCGACGCCGTCGCGTTCGTAGTGCATGAAGCCGCTCACGACGAGCGTGCCGCCGGGCACGACCATGGTGGCCAGCGGCGCCGCGGCGCGGATGAGCATCGCCCCCGTGAGGTTCGCCAGCACGACGTCCACCGGCGCCGATGGCACGGCGAAGACATCAGCCGTATCGAACGCCACAGGCGTGGGCAGCGTGTTCAACGCCGCGCTGCGGATGGCGGCCTCGATCGCATCGGCGTCGATGTCCACGCCGCGCACGTCGCGCGCGCCGAGCACCGAAGCGGCCATTGCGAGCACACCAGAGCCGGTGCCGAGGTCGAGCACCGTGCGGCCCTCGAAGGGCAAGGGGCTCATCGCGGCGAGGCAGAGGCGTGTCGTCTGGTGATGACCGGTGCCGAAGCCCATCGATGGTTCGATGATGAGGACGTGCACACCGGCGGCGGGCGCGACGGGGAGGTCCCAGGGCGGGGCGACGATGAAGCGCCCGGCGGAAATCGCCGTGAGCGATTGCTGGCTGCGCGCCACCCAGTCGTCGTCGGGCAGATCGACGCGGTCCACGCTCAGGCCGAGCGCGAGCGCCTCAATCGCGTCTGCCGCGCGGTCGCGCGTGGCCACGTCACCGAAGCAGATGCGCCAGGCGAGCGGTGTGGGCGGCGGCTCGGGCGGCGGCGGGGCCGTGGGGTCCCACAGGCCGCCCGGCGGCAGCGGCGGGGGAATCAGGTCCTGCACGGCGAGCGGCGCGTGATCATGCAGCGTCGCGGCGACCAGATCGCCGAGCGCGCCGTCTTCATCGATGCCGGGCGAGCGGACTTCCACCGCGGGCCAGCGTCGCGGCTCAGCCAAAGATGTCCTTCACCTTGCCGAAGAGGCCCTTGTCGTCGTCGCGGCGTTCGCCGGGGCCGGCCGGGGCGAGCGTCGCGGCAAACTGCTCGAGCAGCTTCTTCTGATCGCGCGAGAGCGACGTGGGGGTCACGCCGCGCACCGTCACGAGCAGGTCGCCCTTGCCGCGCCCTGACACGTCCGGCATGCCCTTGCCCTTCAGCCGGAACATCGTGCCGGTGGTCGTGCCTTCGGGGACCTTCACCGTGTGCGGATCGTCGATGCCCGGCGCCTCGACCTCGCCGCCGAGCGCGAGCGTCGTGAACCACGCGTCGGCCTGGCAGTGCAGGTCGTTGCCGTCGCGCGTGAAGCGCTCGTCGTCCTGTACATAAATGACGACGTAGAGATCGCCGGCCGGGCCACCGCGCATGCCGCCTTCGCCCTCGCCGGTCAGGCGCAGGCGCTGGCCCGAGGCGATGCCGGCCGGGATCTTCACCGTGAGCTTCTTCTGCTGTTCGACCTGCCCCTCGCCCTTGCAGGCCTTGCAGGGCGTGGCGATGACCTTGCCGGTACCGCGGCACCCGCCGCACGTGCGGGCCATCGTGAAGAAGCCCTGCTGGAACCGGATCTGTCCGGCGCCGCGACACTGGTTGCACGTGGTGGCCTGCGTGCCCGGGGCGGCGCCGCCGCCGCTGCAGGTGCCACACGTCTCGTGCCGCGGAATCTGAATCGAGGACTCGGCGCCTTTGGCGGACTGCGCGAAGCTGATCTCGAGGTCGTAGCGCAGGTCGGCACCGCGCTGCGGCCCGCCGCGACGGCGGCCCTGGCCGCCAAAGACGTCACCGAAGCCGAAGATGTCGCCGAGGCCGCCGAGGATGTCCTCGAAGCCCGTGAAGACCGACGGATCGAAGCCCTGGCCACCGGCCGCGCCGCCCACCCCCGCGTGCCCGAAGCGATCGTAGCGGGCGCGTTTGTCGGCGTCAGCAAGCACCGAATAGGCCTCGGCGGCTTCCTTGAACTTCTCTTCCGCCATCTGGTCGCCCGGATTACGGTCCGGGTGATACTTCAGGGCCAGCTTGCGGTAGGCACTCTTGATGTCGGTGTCGCTCGCATCCTTCGCGACACCGAGCACCTCGTAGAAGTCGCGGGCGCTCACGATGCCTTGGCCACGCGCACGAGCGCCGGACGCAGCAGGCGTTCGCCAAGCCGGTAGCCGCGCCGCAGTTCGGCGACGACCTGGCCGTCACGCGCGCCAGGGCTTTCGTCGTAGGCGACGGCCTGGTGCACGCCGGGGTCGAAGTCCGCGCCGGTCGTCTCGACGGGCTGCACGCCGCGCTTGCGGAGCAGGTCGGTCAGCTGGCGATGGATGAGCTCGACGCCTTCGCGGTACTTCGCCGCCTCGGGCGGCGCGGCCACGCTGAGCGCGCGGTCGAAGTCGTCGACGACGGCGAGCACGTCGCCGATGAGTTCGGCCGCGGCCCACTCCGCGAACTCGCGACGTTCGCGTTCGGTGCGCTTGCGGAAGTTGTCGAACTCGGCCGTCTTGCGGAGCAGGCGGTCGTAGAGGTCGTCGCGTTCGCGCTGCAGCGCGTCGAGCGGCGAGGCCGCCGGAGCGCCGTCGGGGGCGCCGGGCGGCGTGGCGGGAGAATCGGACACGGGAATGTCGCTCATGGCAATTCGAACCGGATGGGACCGTAATCAGTTTTCGTCGCGCAGGAAGCGCGCCACGGCCACCGCGGCGCCGTCGACGACGCTGATGGCACGCGAGTAGTGCATGCGGGTCGGGCCGATGACGCCCACCGCGCCGCGCCGCGCGCCGTCGCCGTAGGCCGCGACGACGAGGCTGCAGCCCCGCAGCTGCGGATCGTGATGTTCGGCGCCGATGACCACGGCCACGCCGGGCTCTTCGAGATACGCGTCGAGCAATCGCACGAGACGCTGCTTTTCTTCGACCATCTGCAGCAGCGTGCGCAGCGTCGAGAGCGAGACCGGTGTCGCCTCGCCGGCGTCGGCGAGCGACGAGGTGCCGTCGATGAAGACCGCCGTCGGCGTGTCGATGCCCTCGAGCGTCGTGCGCGCCAGCGTCAGCGCGATTGCGCGGAGCTGATCGTAGAGCGTGCGTTCCTGCTCGAGGCGGGCGATGACGGCATCGCGGACATCGGCGAGCGGCATGCCGCCGAATTCGGCGTTCAGGTAGCTGGCGGCCTGGCTGAGCGCGCTCGGCGGGATCTCCTCGCCGGTGTCGATGACCTTCTGCGAGACGTGGTTACCGCGCGCGACGGTCACGACGAGCACGCGCGACCCCGAGAGCGGCACGAACTCGATGCGCTGGAAGATCGCGTGCTGCTCCGAGGGCGCGATGGCGAAGCCGACGTGGTGCGAGAACTCGAAGAGGATGTGCGAGGCGCTCGACAGGAGCTGGTCGAAGAGCGGCGCGGCTCCGGCCTGTTCACGCAGACGCGCCTCGACACTCGAGGCGTCGCGGGTGGCGCGCCGGGTGTCGAGCAGCATGTCCACGTAGTAGCGGTAGCCGAGGTCGGTGGGCACGCGGCCGGCCGAGGTGTGCGGCTGGCGCACGTAGCCCATGTCTTCGAGCTGGGCCAGCACGTTGCGGATGGTGGCCGACGACACTCCGAGGCCGGCGCGACGGCACAGCGCGGCCGAGGCGACGGGCTCGCCGGTGTCGATGTAGTCCTTGACCAGGCACGCAAGGACGCGGCGTGTGCGGTCGGACAGGGGCCCCGGAGTCATGGCGTTAGCACTCGTCAGGTGAGACTGCTAGACGGGAGTATAGCAGAAGCCGCGCGGTCCCCTGCGGGGTGGGCCGGGCCGGGTCAGGGCTGGGTAGACGCCCCCACGAACTTGGGCGTCCACTTCAGCGACGCGCTGGCCACGGCTGGGTCACTGGTGCGGCCGCGGCGCACGGCGATGAGCTCGGCCACGATGCTCACGGCAATCTCCTGCGGTGTCACGGCGCCGAGGTCGAGGCCGATCGGGGCGTGCACCCGTGTGAAGCGTTCCGGATCGACACCTTCGGACATGAGGGCTTCGTAGACGCGGGCGACCTTGGCGCGGCTGCCGATGAGCCCCACGTAGCGCAGATCGCGGGCCACGACCGAGCGCAGGGCGTCGAGGTCGTGGCGGTGCCCACGCGTCACGATGACCACGTAGGCGCTGGCCGGAAGTGTGGCCGCGGCCAGCCAGGCCGGCACATCGTCCACGACCACCTCGGCGGCCTCGGGGAAGCGCTCGCGGTTGGCGAACTGCTCGCGGTCGTCGACGACGTTCACGAGGAATCCGGACTCGTGGGCGAACTTCCCGAGGTAGTAGCCGACGTGGCCGGCACCGATGATGTAGACGGCCGGCGCGGGCTCGATGGGCTCGATGAACACTTCCATCTGCCCGCCGCAGACCAGGCCGTTCTCCTGCGCGAAGTCGTCGTCGAGTTCGTACTTCACACGCGCCGGATTGCGCGACTCGAGCGACGCGCGCGCCTTCCAGAAGGCGTCGTTCTCGTAACAGCCGCCGCCGATCGTGCCGACGGTACGTCCGTCGGCGAAGACCAGCATCTTGGCGCCGACGCGCTGCGGCGTCGAACCGTTGGTGGCAACGATGGTGACGAGCGCCACGTCTTCCGCGCGCTTCATCGCCTCGCCGAGGGCCGCGAAGACTTCCTGATTCATCAGTGTGATCCGATTATCACTGAAACTGGTGCAATGGGCACCATGCGCCCGGTTCGGTGCCGGCGAGGAACGCCTCCGTGGCCGCGCGCGGGCAGCCCGGCAGGGCCAGCTGGCCGGTATCGCGGTCGATCTCCAGCTGAACGATGCCGGGCGGCGCGGTGAACGGCACGTTCGGGCGTCCGGCGAGGGCCCGCTGCATGAACGCCGTCCAGATGGGCAGGGCCGACTGGGCGCCGCTCAGGCCGAGGATCTGGTTGTCGTCGAGCCCCACCCAGACCACGGCCAGCAGTTCCGGCGTGAACCCCACGAACCAGGCGTCGCGCAGGTCGTTGGTGGTGCCGGTCTTGCCGGCGGCATCGAGGACGAAGCCGGCGGCCCGGGCCGAGGCGGCCGTGCCTTCGTTGAGCACGCTGCGCATCATGTCGGTGACGAGATACGTCACGGCCGGGTCGGCGATCGTGCGGCTCTCCGCGGCGGTGAGCGCGCGGTCGCCGCCGCCACTCACGACGCGGGTAATCGATCGCAGCGGACGCTGCGTCCCGAGTGTCGCGAAGGTGGTGAACGCCTCCGCCACTTCGAGCGGCGTCAATTCGAAGACGCCGAGTGCGATCGAGGGATAGCCGCGCAGCGGCGTCTTGCCCAGGCCGGTGCGCGTCCACATCGAGGCGACGGTGGAGAAGCCGGCCTGCTCGGCCACCTTGATCGCCGCGATGTTGCGCGAGAGTGCCAGCGCCCGGCGCAGTGTGATCATGCCGTCGTATTCGTCGTCGTAGTTGCTCGGTGTCCAGTCGCCCTCGGCGGCCGGCCACGTCGTGGGCTCATCGAGCACGAGCGTCGCCGGCGTGACATCGGTGCGGCCGTCACGGGCGGCCTGGTCGAAGGCGGCGAGATAGACAAACGGCTTGAAGACCGAGCCGGGCTGACGGCGCGCGCCGGTCACGCGATTGAACTGCGACTGGTTGTACGACCGTCCGCCGACGAGCGCGAGCACCTCGCCGGTGCGCGGATCGACGGCGATGAGCGCGGCCTGCGGGCGGACGGCGCGTTTGCGCTTCGCGAGCGTCTCGTCCACCGACGCCAGGCCCGCGCGCACGGCGTCCTGCGCGGCGCGCTGCAGGTTGATGTCGAGCGTCGTGTAGACCTCGAGCGTGGTGTCGCGGCCGGCGAGGCCGGGCAGCGCGGCGTCGAGTTCGTCGGCCACGTGATCGACGAAGTAGGGCGCCTCGAAGTCGAGCGCGCGGGCGGCGGCCTGGAGGGGCTCGGCGCGCGCGGCGTCGAGGTCCGGCGCCGCGAGATAGCCGGCGTCGTGCATCGCCTGCAGCACCACGTCGCGGCGTTCCTTCGCGCGTGTCAGGCTGGCGAATGGCGAGTGATTACCTGGCGACTGGATGACACCGGCAATGAGCGCCCCTTCGGCGACCGTCAGGTTGCTCAGGTCCTTCGCGAAGTACGTGCGGGCTGCGGCGGCCACGCCGTGCAGCGCAAACGAGCCGCGGTGGCCGAGGTAGACCTCGTTCAGGTAGAGCTCGAGGATTTCTTCCTTGGTGGCGCGCGTTTCGAGCACGACGGCCATGAACTGCTCGAGCAGCTTGCGGCGGACCGAGCGGCGCCCCGACTGCGCTTCCTGGGCCATTTCCTCCGTCAGGAAGAAATTGCGCGCGAGCTGCTGCGTGATGGTGCTCGCGCCCGAGAGATACCCGCGCGTGCCGCGCAGGTTCGTCACGAGGGCGCCCACCATGCGAATCGGATCGACGCCGGGATGCTGGTAGAAGCGGCGGTCCTCGATGGCGAGCACCGCCTGCTGCACGTGTGCGGGAATGGCCGCGAGCGGCACGCGGCGACGGCGCTCGCGGGTGGGCGTGACGAGGCCGCTCAGGAGCGGCGGGTCGAGCGCGACCTCGGTCACGGGCGTGTCGCCGACGAGGACACGCGCGATCGCCGGCGGTGAGGCCCTCTCGGGGCGGGCCGTATCGGGCGCCGCCCATTCGAGGCGGACGGTGCGGCCGGCATGGCGTCCGCCGCGGGGCACGACCACGACGAGGTCACGTGTCGCCGTGAACTCGCCGCCGTCTATCGGGGTCTCGCGTGCGGTGTATCCGAGGTCGTTCAGGCGCTGCACGACGTCGTCGCTGCCCAGGGTGAGGCCGGCCCGCAGCGTGAGGGGACGCCCGTACACGCGGGGAATCGTGCGCACGCGTTCGCCCTGCAGCCGCGCTTCGACGAGCAGCGAGAACTGGCCGTAGTAATAGCCGGCCAGCGCGGCCGCGGCGACGATCGGTGTCGCGAACGCGGCGGCGAGGAGGCGCGTCCAGCGCCGGCGGGGAAGCCACCACCACATCGCGGACGGCCGGCTCAGATCGTGAGCACCCAGTGGTGGGCGAGATCAACGGGCAGCAGCTCGACGAGCCGGTCCACGGCGGCCGGGCCGTAGCGGTTGAGCAGCCACACGGCGCCCACCTCACGCTCCTGCGGCTGGCCGTTCGGGAAGAGCTGGCCCTGGGTGCGGTGGAACTGGCGGCGCAGCGTCTCGTCCTTGCGCTTGGCGGCGTGGATTACCTTGCCGTGCAGCGACTGCAGATCGTGCTGCATCTTGCCGAGCGTGGACTTCGCGGCGCCTTCGAGCGTGCTGTCGACGAGGCTGGCGGCACGGGTGACCGCCTCCAGCTTCTCGGCGATGGCCGCCGTGGCCTCGGCGAAGCTGCGGTCGATTTCGGGCGGCAGCTGCCGTTCGAGCAGCTGGTTGAGCGTGAGGTCGTCGCGGCGCTGGTAGCCGGCAAATGGCACGTCGATCTTGCCGAGCGTGCGCAGCGTGGACGAATCCACGACCGACGCCGAGGCGCGCGGCATGATGAGCGGCATCGGCACACCGAAGTGCGCGTAGACGCCCTTGAGCTGCCCGAGGTAGGCGAGCTCGGCCGGCCCGCCCACGTAACAGATGGTGGGGAAGATCGTGTCCTGCGTGAGCGGCCGCAGCAGGACATTCGGGCTGAAGCGTTCCGGGTGGCTGGCCGCGAGCGCCACGAGCTCCGCGAGCGGCATCTCGCGCTCGCCGACGACGGCGGTGCCCTCGTACCAGCGGATGGCCTCGCGGGCGCCGTTCATCAGGAAGAGCGGCGCCGAGTGTTCCACGGCGGCCACCTGCGCGTGGTAGCCGAGTTGCTCCAGCCGGCCGCCGGCGTCCGCAGCCAGTTGCGACGTGCGGCCAGGCGTTTCGAGGGCGCGGGCGAAGAGCGACGCGGCGAGCGGTTTGGTCGCGGCATCGGCGGCGTCGTAGACGACGAGGCCGTAGCGGCCGAGCATGTGTTCGAGCACGCGGCCGAACGCGGCCGACATCGTGCGGCCCGGCGCGTAGGCGCGGGCGAGCATCGCCAGCACATCGTCTGTGAACTCCGTGGACGGGAGGACTGCCTTGAGCGCATCCACCGCGGCCTGGCCCTGGCCCTCGACGACGAGCCGCGCGATCGACCGGTCGCCGGCGCCGTCGAGCGTGCCGAGCTGCACGGTGCGCGCCTGCTGGTCGTCGTCGAGCACCGTACAGCCGCGCACCTCTTCCCAGTCGTGGTCTTCCGAGTCGATCCAGAACACCGGCACGGCGCGCACGCCACGTTCCGCCGTCACCCGGCGCGCCAGCGTGATGGCCGTGATGGCCTTGTGCAGCGTGTAGAGCGGCCCACCGAAGAGCCCGGCCTGCTGGCCGGTGATGATGGCGACGGTGGACGGGTCGGCGAATGCGGCCGAGGCCTCGAGGGCTTCTGGGGGCGCTTCCCGGTCGCGCTGCTGCGCCGCGAGCAGCGCCGCCAGATGCGGCGTGGCGCGCCGCGGACCGGCATGGACACGCGCGATGACGTCGGTCCACGCGGCGTCATCCTGGGGATTCCCAGGGTAGAACGGGGCGAGCCTGTCGAAGGCGAACGCGTAATCCGCCGCGAGGCGGCGAATCCACGGCAGCTCACGGAGATCGATGGCGAGAGTGCCCGCCGGCGGGGCGGGAGCGGAAGGTGACGACACCGGAACGTTACTGTCGCAGACGCCCGCGCGGGGTGTCAACCAGTGATCGTGGGCGAGCACCGATGAGAAGCTGCGTGCTAACATATCGCCCGCCCCAATCGATCGCGTTCCGCGTCGAGGAGTTCACCCACTGACCGAGGACCGCCTCCAGTTCGACGGCCCCCGTGCGACCTACGGTCGCTTCCGCATCCTGCATCAGATCGGTGCCGGCAGCGTGGGCCCGGTATTTCGTGGCGAAGACGCCGAGACCCGTGAACCGGTCGTCATCAAGGTCATACGCGTCGGGCTGCCGCCGGAACGTGTAGCGGTCGTGGCCGGCGCGCTCGCGGCGCTCCGCGGCCGGTTGCCGTCGCATCCGGCGCTCACGCCGCTGCTCGACACCGGTGTTGTCGATGTCGAGCCGTTCATCGTCACGCCGTTCATCGACGGCGACTCGCTCGACGTCGCGCTGCGCGAGTTTGGTCCGGCGAACATGGCCGACGCGCTGCCGCGCCTGCGCACGCTGGCGGATGCGATGGATACGGCGGCGGCCGCGGGGGTGGCGCACGGCAGCCTGCACCTGCGCGACATCATGGTGTCGGTCGACGACACCGTGCTCACCGGCATGGGCATCGCCGCGATGCTCGAGCGCGTGGGCGTGCGTCCGGCGGTGCGGCGGCCCTATTGCGCGCCGGAAGTGGCGCTCGGCCACGGCATCAGTCCGGCGGCCGACCAGTACGCGCTGGCCGCTATCGCCCACGAGTGGCTGAGCGGGCGGCGGCTCGCGGGCGGCGGTGCCGCGGGCTTCCAGGTGCCGGCGGTGTCCGCTGCCGGCGCCGAGGCCCTGCATGCCGTCTTCGCGCGCGCCATGGGCGACGCGCCCGAGAGCCGGTATCCCACGGCCACGGCGTTCATTGAGGCGATTGCCGCCCTCGCCGGGCATGCCGCCCCGCGTTCGAAAACCAATCGCCGGCCTGCCATGGCCGACGCGCCTCGCCTGTCGTTCGATGAGCCGGCGGAGGACGTCGAGACGGAGGACGACGAGGTCGTCGCCGCCGACGACATCGTGGCGGCTGACGACGCGCCGCCGGCGGGTGTGGTCGAGGCGGCAGATCCGCTCGACACGCCGCTCATCCCCACGCCGTCACCGGCGGCGATGACCTGGGAGCCGGAGGTGGTGGTGCAAGAGGCGCCACGGCCGTTCGCGACGCTCGACGACGACGCGTCCGACGCGTCCGACGACGTCGTCGATGACGTGACGCCCGTGGGCGAGCCGTCGTGGGACACCGCCAGCGCGGACGCGGAGGCGGCGCCACCCGCGCAGACTGAGGCGTCGTCGAGCGAGTCGTCGGCGAGTCCCTGGATGACATGGGCGGCGGTGCTGCTCGTCGCCACCGTCGCGGCGCTCGCCGGTGGCTGGGCGCTCCTGCGGTGGGGCACGCCGTCGTCCCCGGCGACCACGGCTACCGCGAACTCCGCTGCGGTGTCGGCGCCGGCTGTCGAGCCCGCGCGCGAGACACCGCCCGCGCGGGAGACAGCCGCGGCGCCGGCCCCGGCCGCACTCGCGCCCGCGCCTGCTCGTGTGGCCGAAGGCGCGGCGCCCGCGGTCCCGGCGCCGGCGCCGGCTGCCACTCCCGTGGCTGCCCCGAACACGCCGCCGCCCGCACCGCGTCGCGGCGCGCCCGCGCGCCCGGCGGCCCGTGCTGCCGCGGCGGCCACCACGGCTGGCCGGTTGCTCGTGCGGTCCACACCCGGCGGGGCGGAAGTGTTCGTCAACGGAGAACGCCGCGGTGTGACGCCGCTGGCGCTGCGCGACCTGCCGTTCGGCGCCTACGCCGTGCGCGTGGTGCGCGCCGGCTTTGCCCCGGTCGAACAACGCGTCGCCATCGACGCCGGCCGTCCCGCGCGGTCGCTCGAACTCACGCTCACGCGCGGCGCGGCGGCGACGCCGGCGCCGGCGCCCGCGGGCACCGAGGCCGTCGCCCCCGGCAGCCTGCTCGTCGAGAGCCGGCCCGCCGGCGCGCGGGTGCTCGTCGACGGCGCGGAGATCGGTGTGACGCCGGTGACGGTGCCGAGTCTCGCGGCAGGTCCGCACACGGTGCGCATCGAGCGCCCCGGCTACGTTTCCATCACGACGACGGCACGCATCGAGGCCCGCACCCGGGCCCGCGTCGCCGTCACGCTCACGGCGGAAAGGCCCCGATAGATGAACGCGATTCTGGCACTCGAAGACGGCACGTGGTACGCGGGCGTCTCGGCCGGCGCTCCTGGTGAGACGACCGGCGAGGTCGTCTTCAACACGAGCATGACCGGCTACCAGGAAGTGCTGACCGACCCGTCGTACGCCGGGCAGATCGTCACGATGACGACGCCGCAGATCGGCAACTACGGCGTGGCCGCGGCCGACGTGGAATCCGATGCGCCGAAGGTGGCCGGCTTCATCATGCGCGACCAGTCGCCGATTGCGAGCAACTGGCGATCGCAGGCCACGCTGCGCGAGTATCTGACGGCGAACCACATCGTGGCCATCGCCGACATCGACACACGCGCGCTCACGCGCAAGCTGCGCTCGGCCGGCGTGATGCGCGGGGTCATCGCCACCGGCGCCGTCGACCCGCAGGCGCTCGTCGAACGTGCCCGGGCGATTCCGCGGATGGAAGGCATGGACCTCGTGAAGGAGGTCACCTGCGCGGCGCCGTACGACTTCTCGCTGTCGCTCGCCGACACGGTGGCCGCGGCGAGTTTCGCGCAGACGCCCGAGAAGCCGGCCTCGCGGCTGCTCACGGTGGCCGCCTACGACTTCGGCATCAAGACGAACATCCTGCGGCGGCTGGTCGCGCACGGCTGCCAGGTGCGCGTGTTCCCGGCGACGACACCGGCCGCGGAGCTGCTCGCGTGGCAGCCCGACGGCATCTTCCTCAGCAACGGCCCCGGCGATCCGGCGGCCGTCGGCTACGCCATCGACAACGTGAAGGCGCTCGTCGAGGCCGGCACGCCGGTCTTCGGGATCTGCCTCGGCCACCAGCTGCTCGCGCTTGGCCTCGGCGCCTCGACCTACAAGCTCAAGTTCGGCCACCGCGGCGGCAATCACCCCGTCAAGCAGCTCTCGTCGGGCCAGGTCGAGATCACGTCACAGAACCACGGGTTCGCGGTGGATCCCGATTCGCTGCCTGCCGGCATCGAGATGACGCACACGAATCTCTACGACGGCACCGTCGAGGGGATCCGCCACACCGGCAAGCCGCTCTTCTCCGTGCAGTACCACCCCGAGGCCTCGCCCGGGCCCCATGACGCCGACTATCTCTTCAGGCAGTTCGTCGACCTGATGGAATCGCACTGAAAGCCACTCGCCACCCATGCCACGACGCACAGATCTGAAGCGCATCCTCGTCATCGGCTCCGGCCCGATCGTGATCGGCCAGGCGTGTGAGTTCGATTACTCCGGTACCCAGGCCATCAAGGCCCTTCGCGACGAAGGCCTCGAGGTGGTGCTCGTCAACAGCAACCCGGCGACGATCATGACCGACCCGGAGATGGCCGACCGCACCTACGTCGAGCCGCTCACGGTGGACACGGTCGAGCGCATCATCGCGCGCGAGAAGCCCGACGCCATCCTGCCCACGGTGGGCGGGCAGACGGCGCTCAATCTCGCCGTGGCGCTGCACGAAGCCGGCGTGCTCGAGAAGTACGGCGTGAAGCTCATCGGCGCCTCGATCGCCGCCATCAAGGTGGCCGAAGACCGGCAGCTCTTCCACGACGCCATGATCGAACTCGGCCTCGACGTGCCGCGGAGCGCCGTCGTGCGGACGATGGCCGAAGCCCTCGAGGCGGTGGAGAACACCGGCTTCCCGGCGATCATCCGCCCGTCGTTCACGATGGGCGGCGTCGGCGGCGGCATCGCCTACAACGTCGAGGAGTTCAAGGAGATCTGCGGCCGCGGGCTCGAGATGAGCCCGGTGCACGAAGTGCTCATCGAGGAATCGGTGATCGGCTGGAAGGAATTCGAACTCGAGGTGATGCGCGATGTCGCCGACAACTTCGTCGTCATCTGCTCGATCGAGAACATCGACCCGATGGGCGTGCACACCGGCGACAGCATCACCGTCGCCCCGGCGCTCACGCTGACCGACAAGGAATACCAGCGGATGCGCGATGCCGGGCGGCGCATCATCCGCCGCGTCGGCGTCGAGACCGGCGGCTCGAACATCCAGTTCGCCATCAATCCCGCCGATGGCCGCATGGTCATCGTCGAGATGAACCCGCGCGTCTCGCGCAGTTCGGCGCTGGCCTCGAAGGCCACCGGCTTCCCGATTGCGAAGATCGCCGCCAAGCTCGCGCTCGGCTACCACCTCGACGAGATCCCGAACGACATCACGCGCCTCACGCCGGCGTCATTCGAGCCGACGATCGACTACGTCGTCGTCAAGGTCCCGCGCTGGAACTTCGAGAAGTTCCCGCAGGCCGACCGCACCCTCACGACGCAGATGAAGTCGGTGGGCGAGGCGATGTCGATTGGGCGCACCTTCAAGGAAGCGTTCCTCAAGGGCATCCGCTCGCTCGAACTCGGCAAGGAAGGCCGCCTCTTCGGCGCCGGCCAGCCGGCCGGGGCGCGTGCCGAACACGCCACACCCGATGAAGTGGATGCCGGCCTGCGCCGCCGCCTGTCGATTCCGACCGACCGCCGCATGTGGGCGGTGTTCGAGGCGCTCGAACGCGGCTGGAGCACCGAGCGCGTGCACGAGCTCACGAGGATCGACCCGTGGTTCCTCGAGCAGTTCGCCGAACTGGTCGAGCTGCGCCGCACGGCCGCGCTCGTCGGTCTGCGCGACATGTCGGCCGACCTCCTGCGCACGCTGAAGCGCGCCGGCTTCGGCGACCAGGATTTGGCGCACATCCTTCAGGTGAACGAATCGGCGGTGCGCGAGAAGCGCGCCGAGCTCGGCCTGCGCGCCGCCTACAAGCGCATCGACACCTGCGCGGCGGAGTTCGAGTCGTTCACGCCGTACATGTACGGGTCGTACGAGCAGGAATGCGAAGCCGCGCCGACGCCGGCCCGCAAGGTCATCATCCTCGGCAGCGGCCCGAACCGCATCGGCCAGGGCCTCGAGTTCGACTACTGCTGCTGCCATGCCGTCTTCGGCTTCAAGAAGGATGGCTTCGAAACGGTGATGGTCAACTGCAATCCGGAAACCGTGTCGACCGACTACGACACGGCCGACCGTTTGTATTTCGAGCCGCTTACGCTCGAAGACGTGATGGCGATCATCGACCGCGAGCGGCAGGGCAACCCCGAGGTGTCGGTCGTCGTGCAGTTCGGCGGCCAGACGCCGCTCAAGCTGGCGCTGCCGCTGCAGGACGCCGGCGTCTCGATCGTCGGCACGTCGCCTGACTCGATCGACCTGGCCGAAGACCGCAAGCGCTTCTCGCAGCTGCTGTGGGATCTCGGCATCCCGCAGCCGGCGAGCGGCACCGCCGTGTCGCGCGCCGACGCCCGCGAGGTCGCCGCCACGATCGGCTTCCCGGTGGTGGTGCGCCCGTCGTACGTGCTCGGCGGCCGCAACATGGCCATCGTCTACGACGTGGCCTCGCTCGATCGCTACATGGCCACCGCCGTGGACGTCTCGAACGACCGCCCGATCCTCCTCGATCGTTTCCTCGAGCACGCCAAGGAGCTCGACGTGGACTGCGTGGCCGACGCCACCGGCGCCGTCGTCATCGGCGGCATCATGGAGCACATCGAAGAGGCCGGCATCCACTCGGGCGACAGCTCGTGCGTGGTGCCGCCGACCGGGCTGTCGGACCGGCATCTGACGACGCTGCGCGACTACACGCGCCGTATGGCGCGCGCGCTCAAGGTGGTCGGCCTCATGAACGTGCAGTACGCGCTCAAGGACGACGAGATCTTCGTCCTCGAGGTGAATCCACGCGCCTCGCGCACGATCCCGTACCTGGCCAAGGCGACCGGCGTGCCGCTCGCGCAGGTGGCCGCGCGCGTGATGATGGGGAAGACGCTCGCCGACCTCGGCCTGACGCAGGATCTCGTGCCGGCCGGCGTCTTCGTGAAGAGCCCGGTGTTCCCGTTCATCCGCTTCCCCGGGGTGGATTCGATTCTCGGACCGGAGATGAAGTCCACGGGTGAAGTGATGGGCGGTGCGCGCGACTCTGGTCATGCGTTCGCCAAGGCGATGCTCGGGGCCGGGCAGCGGCTGCCCGAGCAGGGCACGGTGTGCCTGAGCGTAAACAACGACGACAAGGCGCACGTCGTGCCGATTGCCAAGGCGCTGGCCGAGATGGGCTTCTCGATCATCGGCACGCGCGGCACGGCCGTGTATCTGCGCGCCCACGGTGTCGAGTGCGGCGTGGTCTACAAGGTGAACGAGGGGCGTCCGAATCTCTCGGACGAGATCGTCAACCGCCGGATCCATCTGGTGGTCAACACGCCGCTCGGCCTCGAGTCGTTCTTCGACGACAAGGCCGTGCGCCGATCGGCGATGATGGCCGGGATTCCGTGCATCACGACGATGACCGGTGCCGCGGCCGTGGTGGACGCCATCCGCGCCCTCAAGACCCGCGACCTCGACGTGTGCTCCCTGCAGGAGTACTACGAGACGGCGAAGAGCGGCCGCTAGCGGCGGGTGACGGCTGACGGCGGGCACGCGCGCGGAATGTGCGTACTGCCGGTCGGCCTGACGATGCGTCTTCTGCGCGCGTGCCGCTGACCTCACCGGCTCGCGCGTAGATTCCGGCCGGTGTGTTCACCGCGGCGCGGCCTGAGTGTCTGCGCGCATTCTTGCAGTGTGCGGAGCGTGGCCGTGCTCCCCGTATTCGTCGCGGCGGCGCTCCTCGGGGGCGTGGCGGCCGGTGCCGTGTCTCCGGGCATCCTCGGGGAGGCGAGTGCGGCCGCCGTCGCGGCATGGGGCGCGACCGTGTGGGCCTGGTGGCGCGGGCTCCCGCGCGTGAGCGTCGCGTGCGCGGTCTGCGCGGTGGTGACTCTGGGGGCCGTGTCTGGCAGCGCGGCGATGCGACGCGCGCTCACGCCGACGCTCGTGCAGGTGCTCGAGCACGGTGGGGTGTTGACAGTCCCCGGCACGCGCGACCTGTCGCCGGTGCGGCTTGAAGGCCGGCTCGCGGCCGACGCGGCCCCCGCGAACGGTGCGGTCCTGCTGCGCGTCGAGGTGACGAGAGTCTGGATGGGCCCGTGTGGTTGCCCGGAACCGGTGGACGGACGCATCCTCGCGGTGGTGGGCGGCGAGGCCGCCGGCGGGGCGATGGACCGCTGGCGGGCCGGACGCCTGGTGCAGCTCACCGCGAGCCTGCGGCGGCCGGCGTCGTTTCGCAACGCCGGTGCGCCCGATGCGTCGGTGGAGCTGGCGCGTCGCCGCACGGTGCTCATCGCGTCCGTCAAGAGCGCCTTTGTGGTCGAGGTGGTGGGCGCGGGCGCGTGGCGGCACGAGGCCGCGGCGGCACTCCGCGCGCGGGCCAGGCGCGCGATCGCGCGCGCGGCAGGCGAGGGCACCGAGGCGGCCGCGGTGGCGACGGCCGTGCTCATCGGTGACCGCGCGGGCCTCGCGGCTTCCCTCGAAGACCGGCTGCAGCGTGCCGGTACGTTCCATGTCATCGCCATCTCGGGCGGCAACATCGCGCTGTGGTCGCTCCTCACGCTGTGGGTGGCGGGGCGTCTCACCCGTCGGCGTCCGCTCGCGCTGGCGCTCGCGGCGGCGATGCTCGTCGCCTACGCGGCGGTCGTCGGTGGCGGCGCGTCGGTGATGCGCGCCACCGGCATGGCGCTTGTGGGCATCGCGATGCAGTGGCTCGATCAGCGCGGTGCGGTCATCAACGTGCTGGCTCTCACCGCTGCGGCCCTGGTCGTGGCCGACCCGCTCATCATCTTCGACATCGGCTTCTGGCTGACCACGGCCGCGACAGCCGGCCTCGTCGTGGGCCTGCCGTCGCCGTCGGCAGGGGAGCCCCGCGTGCGCGCCTGGACGCGCACGCTCGTGCTCACCTCAGTCTGGGCCGAAGCGGCACTCCTGCCGATCGTCGCCACCATCTTCCAGCAGGTCACGATGGCCGGTGTGGCGCTGTCGGCCGTGGCCATCCCGGCGATGGGGGTGGTGCAGATGGCGGCGCTCGTGGCCGTGACTGCCGACGCCGTGGCGCCGGCGCTGCTCCCGGTGTGCGGTGTGGTGATCGCGGCCGCCACGGCCGTCGTCTCCGAGTCGGCGCGGCTCGTGGACGTGGCGCCGTGGCTCTCGTGGCGGGTGCCGCCGCCGTCGTGGACGGCTATCGCCGTGTATGTGGCGGCCGTCACGCTATGGCTGGTGTCGCGGCGGGCCTCTGCGGACACCGCATGGATGGCGCGCCTGCGTCGAGTGTCCGCCGTCGCGGCCCCCGCGGCGGCCGTGTGGATCGCGGGTGCTCCGCTGACGCTCGTGGCATGGCCTCCCGGCGACCTCCGCGTGCAGGTGTTCGACGTGGGGCAGGGCGACGCCGTGCTGGTGCAGTTCCCGAACGGCCGGCGGATGCTCGTGGATGCCGGCGGCGCCGCCACCGAGGGCCGCGACCTGGGACAGCGCGTCGTCGGGCCGACGCTGCGCGCCCGCGGCGTGCGGCGCCTCGACTACCTCGTCGTCACACACGCGGACCGCGATCACATCGGCGGCGCCGCCACGCTCGTGCGTGAGTTCCGCCCGGCCGAGGTGTGGATGGGCGTGCCGGTGGCCGACGACGCGGCGACGGCCGACCTGCGCGCGGCGGCCGACGCCGTCGGCGCGGCGTGGCGCGCGAGCCGCCGAGGCGAGCGGATCGACGTGGGCGCCGTGCAGGTGCACGTGGTGCATCCGCCGCCGCCCGACTGGGAACGGCAACGCGTGCGCAACGACGACTCGGTGGTGCTCGCGATCCGCTACGGCGAGGTGCGCGTGCTGCTCACGGGGGATGTCGGCGGCGCGGTGGAGCCTGAGATCGCGGCGGCGGTCGGCGCCGTGGATCCGGTGCCGCCGCGCTTCACGGTGCTCAAGGTCGCGCACCACGGCAGCGCCAGCAGCACGAGCGACGCCTGGCTCACAGCCGCGCGGCCGTCACTGGCGGTCGTGAGCGCGGGCACGACGAACCCCTTCGGGCATCCGGCGGAGGCCGTCCTGACACGCCTGGCCGCCGCGGGGGCGGACGTGTGGCGCACCGACCGCGACGGCGAAGTGGGAGTGCGGACCAACGGCCGTGTCGTCGAGGTGCGCGCGTTCACGGGGCGCACGCGCTGGCTCGAGGGTCAGCCCCGGTAGTCCTTGTTCTCGAGCTGGAAGCGGATGCCGTCGGGATCGTTGAAGTACACCTCGGGCTTGTCCTTGCGGATCGTGGCCTTGATGCCCTGCGCTTCGAGCTTCGCCGCCATGGCGTTCACGTCGTAGTTGTCCACGCCCAGGCACACGTGATCGACGCGGCCGGGGTTGGGCATCTTGTAGAGGCCGAGAAAGCTCGTGCCGAGCGCGAGGTTGATGCCGGTGCCCTGGGTCGATGCGACCGGCATGCCGAAGGTCTTCTGGAAGAACAGCTTCGAGGCCTCGGGATCGGCCACCGCGAGCGACACATGATTGAGCGACAGCGCCGGAATCGGCGGCGCCTGCGCCGCGGCCTCGCTGGCCGTTGCAGCGCCGACGAGGGCGGCGAGGCCCTGCACGAGCTGGCGGCGGGTGAGCCGCCCCGATTCGAACGCCGACACGAGCGAGTCGATAGCAATCATGGAGCCTCCGTGCGGATAGCACGCCCGGCGGCCTCCGCGTCGTCGCGCTTGATGGCGTCCCACCGCGCGTTCTGCTGGTCGAGCGTGAGGTCGGCGAGGCGCGTGCCGTCGGCGATGGCGCGTGTCTCCATCCGCGTGAACCGTCCCTGGAACTTGTCGGCGGCGCGGCGCAGGGCCGCTTCGGGTTCCACGCCGAGCTTGCGCGCGTAGTTGGCGCAGGCGAAGAGCAGGTCCCCGAGCTCGTCTTCGAGCGCGTCGGTGTCGGCCGGGCCCGCGGCGGCCACGCGCGCGTCGGCGATCTCGGCGAGCTCTTCGTGAATCTTGGCGACGACATCGTCGGGGGTCGTCCAGTCGAAGCCCACCGTGGCGGCGCGCGCCGTCATCTCGTAGGCGCGCAGCAGCGCCGGCATCGAGCGCGGCACGCCGCTCAGGATGGTCTTCGGCGCCTGGCCGGCGGCCCCGCGTTCGGCGGCCTTCAGGTCCTCCCACTGCTTCACGATGTCGCCGGACGTCATCGCCTCGGGCGCCTCGGCGAGCGGGATGCCGTCCGGTGTGAAGACATGCGGATGGCGGCGCACGAGCTTCTGCGCGATGCCGTTCACCGCGTCGGCGATGGAGAAGTGGCCGGCCTCCTCGGCGATCTGCGCGAGGAACACCGCTTCGTACAGGAAGTCGCCGAGCTCTTCCCGCACCCCCGCCAGATCACCC